>DATHYZ010000328.1:0-4393 GCA_035458865.1 Candidatus Limnocylindrales bacterium | reverse complement strand
GGCGGCCTGCCCGAGCGCTCGACCGACCACACCGAGCGCATGGCCGGGATGGCGCTCGACCTGGCCGACCGGGTGGCTGCCATCGAGACCGCCGGGAGGCTGGGGATCCGCTTCCGGATCGGCCTCCACTGCGGTCCGGTCGTCGCCGGCGTCATCGGCTCGAAGAAGTTCATCTACGACGTCTGGGGCGACACCGTGAACCTCGCCAGCCGGATGGAATCCCTGGGGGTTCCCGGCCGGATCCAGGTGACGGCGCCCGTCGAGGAGCGGCTGCGGACGCGGTTCGTCCTGGAGCCACGGGGGCTCGTCGAGGTGAAGGGCAAGGGGCCGATGCCGACCTGGTTCCTCACCGGCCGGCGGGCGTCGACCAGGAGGCGAGCCCGCGTCGCGACCACGGCCGGCGCCGCGGTCCGGGCGGACGGCCCGACGACCGGCTGATCGGGGCAGGCCGCGGGGTCAGGCGGTCGCCCTGCCGACCATGTCGGCGTACTCGGGGTGGCGCTCGATGTAGGCGGCGAAGAACGGGCAGCGCGGCGTCACCCGGAGCCCCTCGGCCCGCGCGGCGTCGAGCGCCGTGGCGGCGAGCCGGCTGCCCACCCCACGGCCCTCGAACTCCGGGCGGACCACGGTGTGGATGAAGGTGATCCGTCCCGTGCTCCGGCGGTACTCGGCGAACCCGGCCAGGTCCGCCCCGACGTGGGCCTCGTACCGACGCGCCTCCGGGACGTCCACGACCCGGAGGTCTTCGGTGGCTCCGGGCATCGTTCCTCCGTGCATCCTGGGTCTGCGGGCGCCGCTGCCCGCTCGCTCGACCCGTCGGCCACCCTACCACCCGGGTAGGCTGATGGCATGCCACGCGGAGTGCACCGACCGATCGCGCAGGACCTGGGTCTCATGACCGGTTCGCCGGTGCCGCCGGAGCGGCTCGTCACCCTCGCCGACTGGCAGGAGCCGCCGGGCAATCGCTGGGCGTTCCAGCACATCCGGGATCTCATGCCGACGGCCCGGATCGACCGGGGAACCGGTCCGGTCATGCGGCTCCCGGCGGCGCCCCGCTCCGTGGACGGGGTGCGCCTCCGGGTCGGTCGTCGTTCGCTGACCGTCGCCGAGATGCTCGACGAGACCTGGACCGACGGCTGGCTCGTCGTCCACCGCGGCCGGGTGGTGGCCGAGGAGTACCGGAACGGGCTGACCCCGAGCACGACCCACCTGCTCATGTCGGTCTCGAAGTCGCTGACCGCGACGCTGGCCGGCGCGCTCGTCGGCGCCGGGCGGCTCGACATCGATGCCGACGTCCCGGCCATCGTGCCGGAGCTGGCCGGACCCTTCGACGGCTGCACGGTTCGGGACCTCCTCGACATGCGGGCCGGCACCCGGTTCGACGAGGACTACGAGGACCTCGACGCCGACGTCCGCGTCTACGAGCAGGTCTGGGGCTGGCGCCCGAGGTCCCGGCCCGACCTGCCGGCGGACGGCTACGCCTACATGCGGGAGCTGGCGAATGCCCGGCCGCACGGCGGACCCTTCGAGTACCGCTCGGTGCTGACCGACGTGCTCGGCTGGGTGCTGGAGCGGGCCGGCGGCGACCGCTTCGCCGACCTGTTCTCCCGCCTCGTCTGGGCGCCCATGGGTGCCGAGCACGACGCGGAGATCACCGTGGACCCGCACGGTTGTCCGCTGCCGGACGGCGGCATCTGCGCGACGCTCCGCGATCTCGCCCGGGTCGGGGTGCTCCACCTCCGGGGCGGCCGCGTCGGTCGGCGGCAGGTGATCCCGAGGGCCTGGGTCCAGGCGATCGGCGATCCCGACCCCGACCTCCGGGCTGCCTTCGAGGCGGCGCCCGACGCCAGCGAGTTCCCGGGCTTCCCCGACGCCCGCTACCACCTCCAGTGGTGGGTCCTGGACCCTGCCCGAAGGATCTACGCGGCGGCCGGCATCAACGGCCAGCAGCTCCTGGTCCACGAGCCGACCGGGACGGTCGTCGCGAAGCTGTCCACCTGGCCGGTGGCCTGGGACGCGCGACTGGCCCAGCTCCAGCGGGCCGGCGCCGTCGCCGTGGCCGAGGCGCTCGAGGCCGGACGGGTCTGAATCGGCCGGATCCCGGACGTGGCGAGGCCCGGGCGACGCGACGCCGCCCGGGCCGGCGAGGACAGGGTCAGTCGCGGAGGAGGACGGGCTCCACCACGAGCGCGGGCTCGCCGATCGTCCTCGGTCGCGAGGCCGGGGCAGCCGCCGAGGTCGACCGCCGGCGAGCCGGGATGGCGAGGGCCACGATCGAGCCCACGGCCACCACGGCAGCGCCGACCCAGATCGCCGGGACCATGCCGTCGACGAACGCCTGCGGCGAGGCGTAGCTGCCGCTCGCCGAGAAGACCGAGGCGAGGACGGCCACGCCGAAGACCCCGCCGACCTCCCGGATCGTGTTGTTCGCTCCGGAGGCCCGACCCTCCTCATCGCGGCGGACCGCCGAGAGGACCAGGTTCGCGGTCGGGGCGAAGAAGAGGGACATCCCGATCCCGGCCAGGATGAAGCCCGGCACGAGGAGCAGGTATTCGACCGTCGGGGTGGCGAGGGCGGCCGCCCAGGCCAGCCCGGCCGCCATCAGGGCCATGCCCGCGACGAGCAGCGGGCGGCTCCCGATCCGGTCGGAGAGGACGCCGGCGATCGGCGCGATGAAGATCGGCATCGCGGTCCAGGGCAGCGTGCGCAGCCCGGCCTCGAACGGCGAGTAGCCCTGGACGACCTGGAAGAACTGGGCCAGCAGGAAGATCGCCCCGAAGACCCCGAAGGACATCAGCAGGCTGACCGCGTTGGCGGAGCTGAACTGGCGGCTGCGGAAGAAGCGAAGCGGCAGCATCGGCGCGGGGGTGCGGGCCTCCCAGGCGACGAAGACGACGAGGCTGACGGCGGCGACCACGAAGGCGACCACGATGGGGGTGCTCGTCCAGCCGGATTCATTGCCGTTGATGAGACCCCAGACGAGGGCGAAGAGGCCGACGGACGCCAGGCCCAGGCCGGGCAGGTCGAGCCTGCCGTCGGGGCCGCGGGACTCCCCCAGGAGGCGGATCGCGAGCGGCACCGCGACGATGCCGATGGGCACGTTGAGCCAGAAGATCCACTGCCAGCTGAGGCCCTCGACGATCGCCCCGCCGACGAGCGGGCCCAGGGCGATGGCGAGCCCGGAGATGGCGCCCCAGGCGCCCAGGGCAAGGCCGCGGCGTTCCGGCGGGACGGCGGCGGAGAGGATCGTGAGCGTCAGCGGGGTCACGATCGCCGCGCCGGCGCCCTGGATCGCCCGGGCCAGGACGAGAGCGTCGCCGCTGGGGGCGAGCGCGGCGAAGGCGGATGCCGCGGTGAAGATCGTCAGCCCGATGGCGAACAGGCGCTTGCGCCCGAAGCGGTCGCCCAGGGCGGCGCCCGTGAGCAGGAGGACGGCGAACGTCAGGGTGTAGGCGTTGACGGTCCACTCGAGCTGGGCGAGCGTCGCGCCGAGGTCGGCCCGGATGACGGGCAGCGCGGTCGTCACGACGAGGTTGTCGAGGGCGACCATGAAGAGGGCGATGGACGTGATCGCGAACGTCAGGACGGCGGAGCGTCGGTCGGCCATGGTGTCGGTTCCCTTCCGGACCCGGCCTGCCGGGTCCCTGGTGTCGGTGCTGCCGGACGGAGCGGCTCTGTTAGTGAGTGACCACTAGCTACTGCAGCCAAAAAAGGGGTCGTGTCGTCGATCAGCCGGGCCCCTCCTCGCAGATGCGGTCCCAGGCCACCTCGGCCTCGGTCAGCTCCATCGCCGCCGCGACGTTGAGGAGCATCCCATCGGCGAAGAAGCCTCGGAGCTGCGCGGCCGGGACGCCGGACAGCTCGCTCACGCGGTGGACCAGGGCCCCGAACTCGCGTCGGACGAACGACCGGATCGTCGGGTCGTCGCAGGCAGCGAATGCGTGGAGCTGGATGCGGAGAACGGATGTGTCGGCCAGGAGGTCGCCGTAGGCTCGTCCGATCCCGGCAAGGACCGGGTCATAGCCGTCCGGCAGGTCGGGCACCGGATGCCGGGCGCCCTCCTCGAAGCCGAGACGGATCCGCTCGAACGCCCGTCCCACGGCCGCGATGAACAGCTCCTGCTTCGTCCCGAACAGACGGAACAGGTAGGGCTGCGAGACGCCGGCCAGTCGGGCGATCTCCTCGGTCGACGTCGCGGCGTAGCCCCCGGACGCGAAGGCCCGCACCGCCGCTTCGATCACCTCGGCACGCCGCTCGTCGGCGCGCATGCGGGTCCGGCGGGGCTGGCTCGCTGAGCTGGTCGGGGTCGAGGTGCTCGATGGCATGCGCAGAAGATAGTGACTACTTACTAGTCTGTCAAGCCCCTCCTCGATCTCCCCGGCATCGACCGGCC
>DATHYZ010000327.1:0-4203 GCA_035458865.1 Candidatus Limnocylindrales bacterium | reverse complement strand
GGCACCGATGCGCGTGTCCCAGGCGGGCTCGTCCTCGCGGGGACCCTTCCACAGCGCGAAGTCACGGACGTCGTCCTTGGCGTACTCATCGGCCACGACCCGCTCGCCGACGCGCTGCTGGGACGGGTCCAGCCGGGCCAGGCGACCGTACGCCGGCCACGACGCGATGCGGAAGAAGATCGAGCCGTCCTCCGTGCGGTAGGCGTGGTCCCGATCGAGCAGGGTCGCGATGAGATCGACGATGGCATCGATGTGGCCGGTGGCACGCGGCAGCACGTCCGGCGTCGTCATCCGGAGGGCTTCGGCATCGGCCAGGAACCGCTCCGTCCAGCGCTCGGTCAGCTCGGTGGTGGTGATCCCCTCGGCCGCCGCGCCCCGGATGATCTTGTCGTCGATGTCGGTCAGGTTCATGACCCAGGTCACCCGCAGGCCGCGGAAGCGCAGGTAGCGAACCAGGAGGTCGGCGAAGAGGAAGCTCCGGAAGTTCCCGACGTGGGCCGGCCCGTAGACGGTGGGTCCGCAGCTGTAGACGCGGACGTGGCCCGGCTCCAGCGGCTCGAGCTGGCGCAGCTCGCCCGACAGGGTGTCGTGCAGCCGGATCGTCATCGCCCCGGCCCCTCCACGACGGCGACGGCCCGTGCGGAGAGGCTCCTGCCGGCACCCTCGTCCCCGGCCAGGTTCCCGGTCGAGGCCTTGACGCTGACCTGGGCCGGCTCCAGCTGGAGCGCCGCGGCGATCGCCTCGGCCATCGCGTCGAGCCGACCGCCCAGGCGCGGCCTGGATCCGATGATCGTCAGGTCCACGGAGACCGGCCGATAGCCGGCATCGCCCAGGCGGTCGACGACGGTCCGGAGCAGCCTCGTCGAGGCGACCCCCCGCGGTGTCGAGGGATCGGCCGGGAAGAGTCGACCCAGGTCGCCGAGGCCGGCGGCACCAAGGAGGGCGTCGGCGACGGCGTGCAGGGCCACGTCGCCATCCGAGTGCCCGGAGAGGCGGGGCGCCCCGGGGATCTCGATCCCGCCCAGGGCCAGCGGTGACCCGGGGCCGAATGGGTGACTGTCGTGGCCGTAGCCCACGCGGGCGACGGGCCGGACGGCAAGCAGGGCCTCGGCCCGAGCGAGGTCCTCGGGCAGGGTCACCTTGAGATTCGATGGTTCGCCGGGAACGACATGGACGGCGATGCTACAGGATTCGAGCAGGGCGGCCTCGTCGGTCCACTCCTCGGACCCGGTGGGGTCGCGCCGGGCATGGGCGGCCCGGAACGCACCCCGGGTGGCTCCCTGCGGCGTCTGCGCCGTTCCCAGGCCCGACCGATCCACGGTCTCGCGGACCCGGTCGCCGTCGATGCGCTTGACGGTCTCGACCAGCGGCAGGATCGGCACCGCGGCACCGTGGCGATCCACCGCCTCCACGACCCGCAGGACCAGGTCGCGGCTCACCAGCGGCCGGGCGCCGTCATGGACGAGCACGATCCCGTCTCCGGTCGAGGCATCCGCGACACGCTCGTCGAGTCGGTCGAGCTCGGCCAGCCCGCGGGCCACCGACTCCTGGCGCCGCGCCCCGCCGGTGACGATCGCGGCCACGGCCGGCGGCAGATCATGGCGGTCCAGCATCGCCTCGATGCGCTCGGGGGAGGTCACGAGGACGATCCGGCGAAGGCCCGGGACGGCGGCGATCGCCCCGAGGGTCCGATCGAGGACGGGGCGCCCGTCCAGGTGCGCCTCGAGCTTGTCGGTCCCGCCCATGCGACGGCTCGAGCCCGCGGCCACGACGATCGCGTCGAACGGGATCGGACCCGGTCGACCTTCCGCGCTCACTCCGGCTTGGGCTGGGAGAAGACCATCCGGCCGGCGACCGTCTGGAGGACGCGGGTCACGGTGACCTCGAGGTCCTGGTCGAGGAAGCGGACGCCCCCCTCCACGACGATCATGGTCCCGTCGTCCAGGAAGCCCACGCCCTGGCCGACTTCCTTGCCCTCCTGGATGACGCGGACGTGGAGCTCCTCGCCGGGGAGGACCGCCGGCTTGACGGCATTGGCGAGGGAGTTGACGTTCATGACCCGGACGCCCTGGAGCTCGGCGACCCGGTTGAGGTTGAAGTCGTTCGTGAGGACGACCTTGCTGCGGACCTTGGCCAGGGCCACCAGCTTGGCGTCCACCTCGTCGGCTTCGGGCACGTCGTCGCTGATGATCTCGACCGGCGTGACCCCGTCCTTCTGCATCCGACCCAGGATCTCGAGGCCCCGTCGGCCCCGGTTCCGGCGCATGGCATCCGGGCTGTCGGCGATGCGCTGGAGCTCTTCCAGCACGAACCTCGGCACGACCAGTGTCCCGTAGATGAAGCCCGAATCGACGATGTCGGCGATCCGGCCGTCGATGATGGCGCTGGTGTCGACGACGATACGGGGCTCGCCCGCTCCGGCCGCCTCCTCGACGTGCCGCTGGGGCCGGAAGATGCCGATCGCCTCGGCGGCAGCGACCAGGTCCTCGCGCTTCGCCACCGTCAGGCCGACCATCCCGAAGCCAAGGATGATCGAGACCGCCAGCGGCAGGATGTCACCGAGGGGACCCTCGATCTGGGACAGCGGGATGCCCAGGAGCAGGCCCATCAGCAGGCCGACCAGCAGGCCGGCGACGGCCGTCACGAACTCGGCGGTGGACAGCTCCTGGGTCCGCTGGACGATCCATGCCGCCGGCACGACCGTGAGGTACGGAAGCAGTGCGAACCCCACGACCACCCAGGCGACGACCCAGGCCGCCAGCAGCGCGCCGCCGTTGTCACCGCTCGAGAAGTCGGGCAGCGAGGCGGCCAGGCCCAGCCCGAAGATGCCCCCCACCGCGGCCCCGAGCAGTCGGATGTTCCGGATCACCTGGACCTCGTCCTCGCGAGGGTTCGGCCGCCGGGCGGCTCCCCCCGATCGCCCCGGCGACGGCTGGTCCCGGGGGCGGGCGCCAGCCTAGCACCGTCGACCCGTTCGCCGCCACGGGTCTCCTGCCTCACCGGGCCCTCCGGCCGCCGGACGGCTCGCCGCCCGGAAGGACGAGACCCAGCGCGCCGGCCAGGGTCGCGGCCGGGACGACCGCCAGTCCGCGCGGCGCCTCGACGGTCGATCGGCCTGCGGCAGACGGCACGACCGCGCGATCGAAGCCGAGGCGCGCCGCTTCGCGGAGGCGTCGGTCCATGCCCGGGACGCCTCGCAGCTCCCCCAGGAGCCCGACCTCGCCGATGGCGATCGTTCCGGCCGGGATCGGGACGTCACGGAGCGAGGACGCCAACGCGAGGGCCAGGGGCAGGTCCAGGGCGGGGTCGTCGAAGGCCAGCCCACCCGCAAGGTTCGCGTACACGTCGTGACTCGACAGCCCCACCCCGGCACGGCGTCCGAGGACCGCGATCAGCAGGGCCAGGCGGTTCGGGTCGAGCCCGCTCGTGGTCCGACGCGGCGATCCGATGGCGCCGGACGAGGTCAGGGCCTGCACCTCGACGAGGATGGGCCGGGTCCCCTCCAGGGTCGCCCCCACGACGCTGCCGGGGGCAGGCTCGGGGTGCTCCCCCAGGAACGCGCGAGCCGGGTCCGGGACCTCCGCGAGGCCGCGCTCGAGCATCTCGAAGACCCCGACCTCCTCGGTCGAGCCGTAGCGGTTCTTCGGGGAGCGGAGCAGGCGGAGCCCACCCGAGCGCTCGCCCTCGAGCGCCAGGACCACGTCGACGAGGTGCTCGAGGGTCTTGGGCCCCGCCAGGGTGCCGTCCTTGGTGACGTGCCCGACGAGGATGGTCGGGATCCCCGACGACTTGGCGAGCTCCCCGAGCCGCGCGGCCGACTCCCGGACCTGGCCCACGCTTCCGGGTGGACCGTCGAGCTCCTCGACGACCGCCGTCTGGATCGAGTCGACGATGAGCAGCTCGGGAGGGTCCTCCCGCGCGAGCTCCATGACCCCCCGGACGTCGCGCTCCGCCACGACCCGGATGACCCGGCCCGCGGGACCGTCCAGGATCCCGAGGCGCCCGGCGCGAAGGCGCAGCTGGCCGGCCGATTCCTCGCCGGAGGCGTAGAGGACGTGACCCTCGCCCGCCCCGGAGGCGACCGCCGCCGCGACCTGCAGGAGCAGCGTCGACTTGCCGATCCCCGGCTCACCCCCGAGGAGGACCACCGAACCGCTGACGAGGCCTCCGCCGAGCACCCGATCGAGCTCGCCGATGCCGAGC
>DATHYZ010000326.1:0-7153 GCA_035458865.1 Candidatus Limnocylindrales bacterium | reverse complement strand
TCGGATCAGCCGGCCGCTGGTACGACCCGTCCATGGGCATCCACCGTCGCCTGGCGACGCGCTGCTCGCAGCGCCGCGCCGGGGACCTGGTCCCGAGCGTGGTAGCTCGAGCGCACGAGCGGTCCGGACTCGACGTGGAGGAAGCCCATGTCCAGCGCGCGAGCGCGCAGATCGGCGAACTCCTCGGGGCGGTAGTACCGCTCCACGGGGAGGTGCGCCGGGGACGGCTGCAGGTACTGGCCGACGGTGAGGATGTCGCAGTCGACCGAACGCAGATCCTGGAATGTGGCCAGAAGCTCCTCGTGCTCCTCGCCGAGACCGACCATCACAGAGCTCTTCGTATGGACGGCGGCGCCGGATGCCCGGGCCATGGCCTTGGCCCGCTCCAGGACCTCCAGGGACCGGTCGTAGCGGGCCCGCTTGCGGACCGGCCGCTGGAGCCGCTCGACCGTCTCGACGTTGTGGTTGAGGATGTCCGGGGCAGCGTCCATGACCGCGCGGAGCGGCGCCTCGTGACCGTCGAAGTCGGGGATGAGGACCTCCACGCCCATCCCTGGGCAGCTCGAGCGGAGCCGGCGGATGGTCTCGGCGAAGACACTCGCCCCACCGTCGGGGAGGTCGTCGCGGGCCACGCTCGTCACGACGATGTGCTCGAGCCCCAGGGCAGCGACCGCATCGGCCACGCGCCGCGGCTCGTCGTCGTCGAACCAGGTGGGACGTCCGGTCTTCACGGCGCAGAAGCCGCAGGCCCGGGTGCAGGTATCGCCGAGGATCATGATCGTCGCGGTGCGCTGGTCCCAGCACTCCCCGAGGTTGGGGCAGCGGGCCTCCTCGCAGACCGTGTTGAGCTCCAGGCCGCCGAGCAGGCGCTTGAGGTCGTGGTACGTCTCGCCGGCCGGCAGCTTCGCCCGGATCCACTCGGGATGGCGACGGGTCGGTCGCGAGGCGGTCGCGGAGACGGCGCCGGTGTCCTCGTCAAGGGCGGCCCCGCCCCCGATCGCGATCGAGAGGGCCTCGGCCGAGGGCGGATGGTGCCCCTGGGGCTGGAGGATCGGCAGCTCGCGGGCCATCGCCGCTAGAAGACCGCCGTGTCCGGTCCGACGCCCTCGAGCCAGGCCTTGACGTCACGCAGGAAGTAGCCGGCCTGGGCCCCGTCGTTGGCCCGATGATCGATCCCGAGGACCATGTTCATGATCGGCCGGATGGCGATGACGTCGCCGTCCGGGGTCTCGACGACGACCGGCCGCTTGCGGATGACCTCCATCGTCAGGAGGGCGACCTCCGGCACGTTGATGATCGGCATCGTCATGTTCGAGCCGAACCAGCCGGTGTTGTCGACGGTGAACGTCCCGCCGCCGAAGTCGTCGACGCGCAGCTTGCCGGCCCGGGCCCGGGCGGCGACGTCGGCGATGGCCCGGTTGATGCCGCTGATCGAGAGCTGGTCGACATCGCGGACGACCGGCACGATCAGCCCGTCGTCGACGGCGACCGCGACCCCGACGTTGATCCGCCGCTTGGCCACGAGGCCCGCCTCGGTCCAGTGGGCGTTGAAGCTCGGGTGGCGCTTGAGGGCCTCGACCGCGGCCTTGATGACGAACGGGACATAGCTCAGCGAGACGCCCTCGCGGGCCTGGAAGTCGCGCTTGGCGCTCTCCCGGAGCCGAACGAGGTTGGTCACGTCGACCTCGACCTGGACGTAGGCGTGGGGCACGGCCAGGGCCCGGGTCATCTGCGCCGCGATCCCCTTGCGCATCTGGGTCGGCGGCACGAGGACCTCGTCGGCGCCCTCGGGGAACACGATCGTCGGGCCCTCGGCCAGGGGCGGGAGCTTCGGCGTGGGTGCGGTCCTTCCCGTGCCGGCTCCGGACGCTCCGGCGGTCGGCGACTGGGCCCCCACCGGCGCGCCGGTCCGGAGCGCCTCGACGAGGTCGGTGACGTCGTCGCGCGTGATCCGCCCGCCGCCGCCGGTCCCCACGATCTGCTCGGGGGCCAGGCCGTGCTCCCGGAGGAGACGCCGGACCGCCGGGGTCGTCGTGCCCGCCGGGGTCGCCGTGCCCGCCGGGGCCGGGGCTGGTGTCGGGGCCGGGACGGGCCGTGGCGTCTCCCCGGGCGGCGTCGCCGGGGGAGGCGCGGTCGCCGGGGCGGGCGCGACAGCCGCGGTCGACTGGCCGGCGGTGGTCGCGGTCTCGGCGCCCTCCTCGGCCGTGTCGATGATGGCGATCTCGGCGTCGTTGGGGACCGTGGCCCCCTCCTCGACGAGGATCTCCGTGAGGGTCCCCTCGAACGGCGAGGGCACCTCGGCGTTGACCTTGTCCGTGATGACCTCGACGAGCGGCTCGTACTTGGCCACGTGGTCGCCGGGCTGCTTCAGCCACTTGCCGATCGTCCCCTCGGCCACGCTCTCGCCGAGCTGGGGCATCGTCACCTTCGCCACGGGACCACCTCCGGGGGCGCTGCGGGGGCGCATCGCATCGCTGCCATCGCGCCTAGTCTGCCGCATCCGGGGTCGGGGCGCCGGGCACGGGCCGAGCCGGGCGGACGATCGATGACGCGCGACGACGTCCGACGGTCGATGCGGCCGCCTCAGTACGCGGCCAGCTTGCGGATGGCGTCGGTGATGCGCTCGGGGCCGATCATGAACCAGGCCTCCAGGCCGTGGCTGTAGGGCATCGCCGGGACGTCGGGGCCGGCGACCCGGGTGACCGGCCCGTCGAGGTACTCGAAGGCCTCGTCGGCGACGATGGCCGCCACCTCGGCGCCGTAGCCGCCGAACTCGTTGTCCTCGTAGACGATCAGGCACTTGCCGGTCTTGCGCACGGACCCCAGCAGGGTCTCGCGGTCGAGCGGACGGAGCGTCCGCAGGTCGACGACCTCGACGTCGATCCCCTCGTCGGCGACCCGGTCGGCCGCATCGAGCGCGTAGTGGACCATCAGGCCGTAGGCGACGACCGTGATCCGTCCTCCGGCCCGGGGGACGGCCGCCCGCCCGAGCGGGACGACGTACTCGCCCTCGGGGACCTCGCCGCGCACGCTCCGGTAGAGCTTCTTGTGCTCGAAGAAGAGGACCGGGTCGTCGTCGCGGATCGACGCCCGGAGCAGGCCCTTGGCGTCGTGCGGGGTCGAGGGGATGACGACCTTGAGCCCCGGCACGTGGGTGAAGAACGCCTCCACGGACTGGCTGTGATAGAGGGCGCCATGGACGCCGCCGCCGTACGGGGCTCGGATGGTGATCGGGACGCCCACCCCGTTGTTCGTCCGATAGCGCATCCGGGCCGCCTCGGACACGATCTGGTTGAAGGCCGGGAAGATGAAGTCGGCGAACTGGATCTCCGCGATGGGACGAAGTCCGTTGACCGATGCCCCGATCGCCGTGCCGACGATCATCGACTCGGTCAGCGGCGTGTCGATGACCCGGTCGTCGCCGAACTCGGCCCAGAGCCCATCCGTCGCCAGGAAGACGCCGCCCTTCACCCCGACGTCCTCGCCCAGCACGATGACCGACGGGTCGCGGCGCATCTCGTCGGCCATCCCGTCGCGGATCGCCTCGATGAAGGTCCTGACGGCCATCAGCCGCCACCCCCGCCGGTCCGCCAGGGTGGTGTCCAGTCAGCCGGACCGTCGTCCGCGTAGACCCACCAGGCCGCGGTCTCGGGAGCCGGGTCGGGCTGGGCCTGGCCCCATTCCGTGGCGTCTTCGACCACGCCGCGGACCTCCTGGGCGATCGTGGTCTCCAGCGGGTCCGTCAGGATGCCCCGATCCCGGAGGAGCTGGCGGTACCGCGGCAGGGGGTCGAGCGACCGCTCGCGGGCCAGCTCGTCCGCGCTCCGGTACTTGGTCTGCTGATCGTCCGAGGAGTGGGCGGTGAGCCGGGCCACCTTGGCCTCGAGGATCGTGGGCCCCTCGCCGGCTCGGGCGCGGTCGACCGCGCGTCGGGCGGCCGCGTACGAAGCGAGCACGTCGGTGCCGTCGACGATCACGCCCGGGATCCCGTATCCGGAAGCCCGCGACGCGACGTCGGGGACCGACAGCTCCTTCTCCGCCGGCACGCTGATCGCGTAGCCGTTGTTCTCGATGACGAGGAGGAACGGGAGCCGGTGGATGGCCGCGAAGTTCAGGCCCTCGTGGACGTCGCCCTGGTTGCTGCTCCCCTCCCCCATGATCGCGACGGCGACCTGGCCGGTCCCGCGGACCTTGGCCGCGAGCGCGATCCCGACCGCATGGAGGATCTGGGTCGCCACCGGCGAGCTCACCGACAGGAGGTGGCGATCCGGGTGGCCGTAGTGACCCGGCATCTGCCGCCCGCCACCCGACGGGTCGGCCGCCTTGGCAAGCTGGGTCAGCATGATCTCGCGGGCCGTCATCCCCATCGCGAGGCAGGTGGTGATCGAGCGGTAGAACGGCGCGACCCAGTCGTGGTCCCGCCGCAGCGCCCGGGCGATCCCAGCCTGTGCCCCCTCGTGACCCTGCCCGCTGATGACGAACGGGGCCTGGCCGGCGCGGTTGAGGATCCACATGCGCTCGTCGAGGGCACGGGCGAGAGCCATCAGCCGGTACAGCTCAAGCAGGTCGGCCGGCGTGAGTTCCTCGACCTCGCTGGGTCGCTCGGGCTGCCCCGCGGTGGCCATGGGCCCCTCCTCGCTCGCCCCGTCGACCCGGGTCAGAAGTTGATCGACCGCCCGTCGACGGCCATCGCCGCCTCGCCGACGATCTCCGAGAGGGTCGGGTGCGGGTGGGTGGTGGCGCCGATCTCCTCCGGCGTCGCATCCAGGTAGAGCGCCAGCGACGACTCGGCGACGAGGTCGGTGGCATGTGGTCCGATGATGTGGACGCCGAGGGTGTCACCGGACTCCGGATCCCCGATGACCTTGCAGAAGCCCTCGTACTCGCCACCGATGACGGCCTTGGCGATGGCCTGGAACGGGACCTTGCCGACCTTGTAGGCCCGGCCCTGCTCCTGGCACTGCCGCTCGGTGAGCCCGACCGAGGCGATCTCGGGACGGCAGTAGGTGGCCCTCGGCTGGGCCAGGTAGTCCATGCCGTGGACGTCCGGGTCGCCGGCGATCGTGTGTGCGGCGATGATCCCTTCGTGGGCGGCCGTGTGGGCCAGCCAGAGCCCGCCGACGATGTCGCCGATCGCGTAGAGGTGCGGCTCGCGGGTCCGCAGGTGGTCGTCGACCTTGACGACACCCTTCTCGACCACGGCACGAGTCGTCTCGAGGCCCACGTCCTCGACATTGGCCGCCCGCCCGGTGGCGACGAGCATCCGGTCGGCGGTGATCGTCTCGGGCTCCTTGCCCTCGGGGCCGACGCTGACGGTGACGCCGTCCGGGCCGGTCTTGACGGCCACCGGGTCGAACCGGGCGTCCGTGATCACCTTGATGCCGCGCTTCTCGAAGCTGCGCTTGAGGGCGGCGCTCACGTCGTCATCCTCGAGGGGGACGACCCGGGGCAGGTACTCGAGCAGGGTCACCCTGACCCCGAGGTCGTGGTAGAGAGAGGCGAACTCGACGCCGACCGCACCGGCGCCGACGACGATGATGCTGCCGGGCAGGGCGTCCTCGCGGAGGCAGTGGTCCGAGGTGACGATCCGCTCGCCGTCGGGCTCGAGCCCCGGCAGCGACTTGGCCCGCGAGCCGGTCGCGAGGATGACGTCGGTCGCCTCCAGCACCACCTCGCCGCCCGCGCCCGGGCTGCCATCCTCGCCGTGCAGGGCGACTCGGACCCGGGTCGGGCCGTCCAGGCGCCCGCGGCCGGCGACCCAGGTCACCTTGTTCTTGTCGACGAGCGTCCGGAGCCCCTTCCACATCCGGTCGACGACCCGGTCACGCCGCTTGGCGACGGCCGCGTAGTCGACCGACAGCTCGCCCTCCACGCCGATCCCGAACTCCCCGGCGTGGCGGACACGGTCGGCCACGGCAGCCGACTCGAGCAGTGCCTTGGTCGGGATGCAGCCGCGGTGGAGGCAGGTCCCCCCGATCTTGCCCTCGTCGACGAGAGCGACCCGGAGCCCGAGCTGGGCGGCCCGGAAGGCGGCCGAGTAGCCGCCGGTGCCGGCGCCGAGGACGACGACGTCGTAGGAGTTGGACGAGCCGACGGCCATGGGTCAGCGAGCCTCGCGGCGGATGCCGACCGAGGGCCGGCGGGGGGTGGGGACCATCGAGTCGATGGTACGGCCGGCCCCGGGCGGGCGCAAACCCGGAGCGGTGAGCATCAGGCCGCCGGTGACGGGCGGCCTGCCGCCCGTACCGGGGCTGCCGAAGCGTCAGGCACGGGTGCTATCCTCGGCCGGCCGCTGCCGGCGGACCCGTCGTTGACCGAGCGAGATCGATGGACCTCCCGACGCTCCTGCGCGATGCCCTGCTCGTCGTGGCCGCCTACCTGGTCGGGTCCATCCCGGTCGGCGTCCTGGTGGCCCGGGCTGCCGGCGGCCCGGATCCGCGCACGATCGGCTCCGGGCGGACCGGCGGCACGAACGCGCTCCGTGCGCTGGGCCGTCGGTGGGCGCTCGTCGTCGTCCTGGGGGACCTCGCCAAGGGCGCCCTGCCCGTCCTGCTGGCCGGGGCGGTGACCGACGATCCGGTCATGAGATCGCTCTGTGGCCTGGCGGCCGTGGTCGGTGCGGTGCGGTCCGTCTACCTGCGCTTCCACGGTGGCCGCGGGGTCGGCGCGGGCGTCGGCACGATGCTCGTGATCCAGCCGTTGGCCGTCCTCCTCGCCGCCCCGGTGTTCGTCGGGTCGGTGCTCATCACGGGCTACGTCTCGCTGGGCTCGCTGCTTGGCTCGGCGGCCATGATCCCGGCCACGGTCCTGCTGTGGTTCCTGTCGGACGGCTCGATGCCGGCCGTCTACATCGCCTACGTGACCGTCGGGGTGGCCATCATCTGGCTCGCCCACGCCGACAACATCGACCGCCTGATCCACCGGACGGAGCGCAAGCTCGACATCGGGCTGCTTGCCGGGCGCCGACGCCCGGGACCGTAGCCGGGCCCGCCGAGGGAGACAGGCCGAGGCCCGGGCGCTGGGCCCGGGCCTCGGTGATCGGTCGCGGGGAGCGGCTCAGGCGCCGCGGATGGACCGGAAGCAGTCGGAGCAGTAGACCGGCTTGCCGTTCGTGGGCTTGAAGGGCAGACGCGCCTCGTTGCCGCAGTTCGAG
>DATHYZ010000325.1:0-3637 GCA_035458865.1 Candidatus Limnocylindrales bacterium | reverse complement strand
AGGCCCTGAAGGACGGCATCGCGGCCTCGATCCGGGCAGGACGCAGCGGCGGCGATCCAGCCGCCCTCCTCGAGAGCGCTCGGCGGGAGGCTCGCATCGGCAAGGGCCTGTTCGGCCTGGTCCACAAGAAGGTCGTCCGGCGCCTCGTCGTCGACGAGGGCATCCGGATGGATGGTCGTGGGCTGGACGAGATCCGGCCGCTCGACGTCGAGGTCGGGCTGCTGCCGCGTGCTCACGGCTCGGGCCTCTTCACCCGGGGCCAGACCCAGGCCCTGACGATCGCCACGCTCGGACCCTCGTCCGACGTCCAGCGGATCGACACGATCAGCCCGGAGACGGAGAAGCGGTACCTCCACCACTACAACATGCCGCCCTACAGCACGGGTGAGAACAAGCCCATGCGCGGGCCCAGCCGGCGCGACATCGGGCACGGCAACCTGGCCGAGCGAGCGCTCATCCCGGTCCTGCCCGACGCCACGGACTTCCCGTACGTGATCCGGCTCGTCAGCGAGTGCGTCACGTCGAACGGCTCGACGTCGATGGCTTCGACCTGCGGCTCCACGCTGGCCCTCATGGATGCGGGCGTTCCCATCAAGGCGCCGGTCGCCGGTGCGGCGATGGGCCTCGTCCTGGAGGCCGATGGCAGCTTCGCGGTGCTGACCGACATCCTCGGCAAGGAGGATGCCTTCGGCGACATGGACTTCAAGGTCACCGGGACCGCAGAGGGCATCACGGCCCTCCAGATGGACATCAAGGTCAAGGGCATCGACGAGCGGGTCATCCGCGAGGGTCTGGCGAAGGCCCTCCAGGCACGTCTCACGATCCTCGCCAAGATGCTCGAGGTCCTGCCCGAGGCCCGGGCCGACATCAACCCGTTCGCGCCGCGGATCATCACGATCAAGATCAACCCGGAGAAGATCCGGGAGATCATCGGCAAGGGCGGCAGCATGATCCGCAAGATCCAGGAGGAGACCGGCACCGAGATCAACGTCGAGGACGATGGCACCGTGGAGATCGCGGCCGTCAACTCCGACAACTCGCGCCGGGCCATCCAGTGGATCGAGAGCCTGACCCGGGAGGTCGAGATCGGGTCGCTCTACATGGGCAAGGTCACCCGGATCATGGGCTTCGGCGCCTTCGTCGAGATCCTTCCCGGCAAGGAGGGCCTCGTCCGGATCGGTGAGCTCGCCGACTACCACGTGCCGAGCGTCGAGGATGTCGTGTCCGTCGGCGACGAGGTCATGGTCGTCGTCACCGAGATCGACCGTCAGGGTCGGGTGAACCTCTCCCGCAAGGCCGCCATGCAGCGTCACCTCGCTCAGGGCAACAGCTGAGCCATCCGCGTCACGCCCAGCGCGCCCTCGGGGATCCCGGGGGCGCGCTGCTATACTCGGCCGGTGCCCTGAACGTTCCTTCTAGCGGGAGAGGTATGCCCTTCGACGCCACATCGCCCCTCTCGGTCGCGGTCGTCGGTGCCACCGGCGTGGTGGGCCGGACGATGATCCGTGTCCTGCTGGAGCGAGGCTTCCCGATGCGCGAGCTCCGCCTGCTGGCGTCCGCCCGCTCCGCCGGGACCACGATGGACGTCGACGGCGATGCCATGCCGGTCGCCGAAGCCACGCCGGATGCTTTCGACGGCGTCGACCTCGCTCTGTTCAGCGCCGGGGGCGGTACGTCCACGGTCCTTGCCCCGGAGGCTGCCGCGCGGGGAGCCACGGTGATCGACAACTCGTCGGCCTGGCGGATGGATCCTGCGGTCCCGCTGATCGTCAGCCAGGTGAACCCCGAGGACGGAGCGTGGCACGAGGGCATCGTGGCGAACCCGAACTGCTCGACGATGCAGCTCATGCCGGTCCTCGCGGCGCTTCGCGACGCCGTGGGCCTGGAGCGGGTCGTGGTCGACACCTACCAGTCGGTCTCGGGCACGGGAGCGAAGGCCATCGCCGAGCTCGAGACCCAGGTCCGCGCGCATGCCGCCGGCGAGGCGCTGGTGGCCTCGGTGTATCCCCACCAGATCGCCTTCAACGCATTGCCGGAGATCGACGTCTTCCTGGACAACGGGTACACCAAGGAGGAGTGGAAGGTCGTCACCGAGAGCCGCAAGATCCTTCACCTCCCCGAGCTGCGGGTGTCCTGCACGGCTGTCCGTGTCCCGGTGTTCGTCAGCCACTCGGAGGCGGTCCACGTGGAGACCGTCGACCCGGTCACTCCGGCCCAGGCCCGCGAGCTCTTCGCGAGCATGCCCGGCGTCGTGGTCCAGGACGATCCCCAGCAGCATCTCTACCCGCTGGCGACCGCCGCGGCCGGGATCGACGACGTCTTCGTGGGCAGGGTCCGGCAGGACGCGTCCGTCCCCGATGGGCGAGGCCTCGCCTTCTGGGTCGTCAGCGACAACCTGCGCAAGGGAGCGGCGAGCAACGCCGTTCAGATCGCGGAGGTGCTCGCCGAGCGCGGCTGGGTGCGGGCGAGGTCGCGCCGCGAGCCGGTCGGCGTCGATGGCGGGCCGGATCGGTGACTGAGGCCGAGCGTCGGGCGGCGCTCGAGCAGATCGCCGACGAGGTCCGGGCCTGCACCCGGTGCCGTCTCCACGAGGGCCGGACCCAGGCCGTCCCGGGAGAGGGCCATCCATCGACTGAGGTCCTCTTCGTGGGCGAGGCGCCCGGCCTCAACGAGGACCGCCAGGGCCGTCCGTTCGTGGGCGCAGCCGGAGCGCTCCTCGAGGAGCTCCTGGGCTCGGTCGGCTGGGGCCGCGACCAGGTGTTCATCACCAACGTCGTGAAGTGCCGACCCCCGCAGAACCGCGACCCGGAGGCGGACGAGATCGCGGCCTGTGCGCCGTTCCTGGACCGCCAGCTCAGGATCCTCGAGCCGAAGCTGATCGTCACCCTCGGCCGCCACTCGATGGGGCGCTTCCTGCCGGGTGCGCGGATCGGCCAGATCCACGGGACCGTTCACGATGCCGCCGAGGGGTCCCCGGCCCCGGGGATCCAGGTCTTCGCGATGTACCATCCCGCGGCGGCACTTCACCAGGGCTCCCTGAAGAGCACGCTGTTCGAGGACATGGGGGCGGTGCCCGCTGCGCTGCTCGAGGCGCGGAGCGCCCGCGCCGAGGTCGTCGGTGCTGCCGAGGAGGGCAGCCCGTCGGCGCCGCCCGACCCGACGACCACTCCCATGTCGACCCCGCCCGACGCGGGGGCTATCGTGTCAGCCGAGGTTCCGACGGAGCCCGAGGCCCCGCCGATGGCCGTCCCCGCGACACCGCCCCCATCGGACGGGGACGCCGCACGGGCGGATGTGGGCCCCGATCCAGACCAGCCGGGGGCGCCATCGCACGCGCCCGACGCTACCGACGAGATCGCCGATGCGGTCGCGGCCGCCGGGTCGGCCGGCGAGCTCGTGGACGACGACCAGATGATGATGTTCCGCTGATGCGGACCACGATGAAGCGCGAGAGCCATGCCTGACGCAACGACGCCGCTCCGGATCATCCCGCTCGGCGGGGTGGGGGAGATCGGCAAGAACATGTATGTCTTCGAGTACGGCGACGACATCGTCGTGATCGACTGCGGGTTGATGTTCCCGGACGAGGAGATGTTCGGCATCGACCTCGTCATCCCGGACGTGACCTACCTCCGAG
>DATHYZ010000324.1:0-2021 GCA_035458865.1 Candidatus Limnocylindrales bacterium | reverse complement strand
TGCCGTCTACGCCGTGGGCCCGGTCCCGATGATGCGGGCGGTCAGCAACCTGACCCACCCGTACGGGGTCGAGACGACCGTGTCGCTCAACGCGATCATGGTCGACGGCACCGGGATGTGCGGCGGCTGCCGGGTGACGATCGGCGGCGAGACCAAGTACGCCTGCGTCGACGGGCCCGAGTTCGACGGCCACGTCGTGGACTTCGGCGAGCTGGCCGACCGCCTGTCCACCTACCGTTCGTTCGAGAGCGCGGCGCTCGAGCGCCGCGAGGCCTGCAAGATCCCGGCCATGGCCGTCGCTGCCGACAAGGAGGCCGCCGCCACGCCGGAACCCGGAGCGTCCCGATGAGCGATCAGCCCACCCAGCCAGAAGACGACCGCGGCCCGGCCGGCCAGAGCGCATCCCCGGCCGAGGACCTCGTCCGCCGGATCCTCGAGGGCGAGGACCCCGAGATCAGCCCCAAGGAGCGGATGCTGATCGACCGGGTCGGCATGCCCGAGCAGGATGCCGAGCAGCGCTCCCACACCTTCACCGAGGTCAACCTGGGCTTCACCCACCAGCTCGCCGTCCTGGAGGCCGAGCGCTGCCTCCAGTGCAAGAACGCCAAGTGCATCGAGGGCTGCCCGGTCCGGGTGAACATCCCCCGCTTCATCGAGCGGCTCCGCGAGGGCGACATGGCGGGCGCAGCCGAGTCCCTGCTCGGCGACAACGCCCTGCCCTGCGTGACCGGGCGGGTCTGCCCCCAGGAGACCCAGTGCGAGGAGCTCTGCATCCGGATCAAGAAGGGCTCGCCGGTCGCCATCGGCTACCTGGAGCGGTACGTAGCCGACTGGGCGCAGGCCCATCCCGAGGCGGTCCCGGTGGCTCCCAGCGCCCCCAGCGGCAAGTCCGTCGGCATCGTGGGCTCCGGTCCGGCCGGCCTGACGGCCGCCGGCGAGCTCGCCAAGCTGGGCCACAAGGTCACCGTCTTCGAGGCCTTCCACACCGCCGGCGGGGTCCTCATCTACGGCATCCCGGAGTTCCGGCTGCCCAAGGACATCGTCGCCCGCGAGGTGGACCGGCTCGTGGAGGCCGGGGTCGAGATCGAGCCGAACTCGATCATCGGCAAGACCTACACGCTGGCCGAGCTGCGAGAGCGCTTCGACGCCATCTTCCTGGCGGTGGGCGCCGGCCTGCCGGTCTTCATGAACGTGCCCGGCGAGAACTACAAGGGCGTCTACAGCGCCAACGAGTACCTCACCCGGGTGAACCTCATGGGCGCCTGGAACCCCGAGAGCGACACCCCGATCCTCCACGGCCAGCGGGTCGTGGTCGTCGGCGGCGGCAACGTGGCCATGGACTCGGTCCGGACGGCCCGGCGCCTGGGCGCGGCCGTGGCGAAGATCGTCTACCGGCGGAGCCGCGACGAGCTGCCCGCCCGGGTCGAGGAGGTCCACCACGCCGAGGCCGAGGGCGTCGAGTTCGACTTCCTCGTGGCGCCGCTCGAGGTCCTCGGTGACGCCGAGCGCTGGGTCACCGGCCTGCGCTGCATGCGGATGGAGCTCGGCGAGCCCGATGACTCCGGCCGCCGCCGCCCGGTCCCCATCGAGGGCTCCGAGTTCGTCATCGACTGTGACATGGTCGTCGTCGCCATCGGCACCCGCTCGAACCCGATCCTGACCGCGTCGGCCCCCGAGCTCGACGTGAACAAGTGGGGCTACATCACGGCCGACGACTTCGGGATGACGAACCTGCCCGGCGTCTTCGCCGGCGGCGACATCGTCCGTGGGGCCGCCACCGTCATCCTGGCCATGGGCGACGGGAAGCGGGCCGCGGCCTCGATCGACAGCTGGCTCCGGGGCGTCTGGCCCCCGACCCAGGAGGGCGAGGGCGAGGCAGCGCCGGAGACCGCGACGGCCTGAGGCAGCGCCGCGACCGGGGGTGCGTACCCGTTCCACCGGCCGGGTCACGCCACCTAGCGTTGTCTGTGCTCTTCGGCGCGACTGGATGAGCGAGCCACTCCGGGTGCCGGGGCTGTGTC
>DATHYZ010000323.1:0-9333 GCA_035458865.1 Candidatus Limnocylindrales bacterium | reverse complement strand
GCCGGGCTGGATCCGCTCGATCCGCTTCCGACTCGCCGCCATCTACACGCTCGCCCTTGTCGGGGTCGCCGGGCTGCTGCTGCTCGTCCTCTACCTCGGCTTCGAGCAGGTCCTCGCCGCGCAGGCCTCGAACGGCACGCCGAGCCTCGAGATGGAGCTGCTGCGGCTGCTCGGCCTGGCCGAGGTCTTCGGGTTCGGGGACGCCGCGAGCGACGCTGCGGCCGCGATCCGGGGGCAGGTCCTGGCGGACCTCCGGAACGTCTCGATCTCGGCTCTCGTCGTCCTCGTCCCGCTCGCGTTCCTCGTCGGCTGGCTGGTCGCCGGCCGGGTCCTCCGACCGGTCGACCGGATCACGGCCGTCGCCCGTGACATCGGCGCGACCGACCTCTCGCGGCGGATCAACCTGGATGGGCCGAACGACGAGGTCCGAAGGATGGCCGACACGTTCGACGCGATGCTCGACCGGGTCGACGAGGGCGTCCGCGCCCAGCGGACCTTCGTCGAGGACGCCTCCCACGAGCTGCGCAACCCGCTCGCCGTCATCCGGACCACGCTCGACGTCGCGCTGGCCGAGCCCGACGACACCGAGGGGCTCCGCAAGGCTGCCGAGGTCGCCCTGCGGACGGCCGACCGTATGTCGACCACCGTCGACGAGCTGCTCGCCTTCGCCCGTCACGGGAATCGCCTCCAGCAGAGCGGCCCGGTCGACCTTGGCGCGGTCGTCGCCGAGGTCGGCCAGGAGTACGAAGCCATCGCGGCAGCGGCCGGCGTCCGGGTCGCCTGGTCTGTCGAGGACGGCCTGGTCGTCGAGGGCGATCGCGATGCCCTCAAGCGTGCGCAGGCGAACCTGGTCTCCAACGCGGTCCGCGTGGCTCCCCCGGGCTCGATCGTCCACTGCGGCGCCGGTCGGATCCCGGGCTGGCGCTGGCTCGGGGTGCGCGACACCGGCCCCGGGATCGACCCGTCCCAGCAGCCGCTGGTCTTCCAGCGAGCCTGGCGCGAGGGCGGCCGGGCCATCGCCGGCGAGGGCCGCGGGCTCGGCCTCGCCCTGGTCCGCCAGATCGCCGAGGCCCACGGCGGGACGGTCAGCGTCGCCTCGGCCCCGGGTGCGGGGGCGAGCTTCGTGGTCTGGCTGCCCGAGCGGCCCGGGCTCGGTGGCCCGTCGGTCGACGACCTGCGCCGGAACCCGGACCCGCTCTGGGCGGTGGGTCTGCCGACCTGATGGCCCCGGACGCTGCGATGCCGCCGGGCGAGCCGGCGGCATCGGGCAGCGCGAGGGACGCCCTCGTCTCTAGTGCCAGACCTCCATGTAGCCGTTCCTCGTCTGGAAGAGCCAGCCACCGGTCATCGTCGCATCCTCGATAAGGGAGTCATCGTCGAGGGTGACGGTCCCGAAGACGTCGGCAGAGCGCTGGACGCCGTTGCCGTGGTACGTGTACTTGTACTCCCCGGGCACACCGCCGCCGGAAGTGCCGTGATATCGCTCGAGCGGGCCGGCTCCCGTGAAGGAGAGGTCCACCTCGAGGGTGCCAAGGTCGATCTCGTCGAGGCACTCGCCGGTCTCCTCGTCCCAGGCGAGGCAGTCCAGGACCTCGAACGAGGCGACCAGGGTCGCCGACCCGAGCTTCCTGGCCAGGCTGATCGAGGCGCCCTCGCCGCACCAGCCGAAACCGCTCTCGTCGATCCACTCGCCCTCGGGCGTGACCGTGACCGACCAGGAGCTGACGCAGACGTAGTCGGACTGCCAGGCTCCGTCGCCGCGGGCCACGTACGACGCGGCATCGACGTACACCTCGGCGTAGGTCCCGGGCGGCAGGTTCCCATCCTCGTCCCACTCGAAGTTCGAGAAGTACGCGCTGACCCCCGACCCACGCTCCCGGTAGTGAAGGTTGTCGGCGGCCAGGACGGGCGTGGCCGCGACGGACAGGCCCGCGACGACCGCGAGCAAGACGAACAGGCGACGCATCTCGTCGTCCCCCAGTGCGCCGCGAGGCGGTCCCGCCAGTGGCTCCGCACGGCACAGGCGGCCGATGCTGGCGCCGCACATCCACGCCTCTCGCGATGCCAGTACGACGCGAGCGGTGACCGCTTGTTACCCACCTCGCGCCAGGGGACTGAGATCCTCGCGCGACGGGCCTGAGATGCCTTTATCCGGCGCTTATGCCGGCTGAACGGTCCGCTTACTGGCCCTCCGGCAGGCTCCGCGTCACGACTCGGACCTTGCTTGGAGAAGACCTGTGGACGATCCCTTCGCGAGCCAGGAGCGCTCGCACCGGACCTGGCGGGACCTGCCCCCGACCCCGCCGATCGAGACCCCGCCTCCGGAGCCCGTCTTCACGACGCCGGGCGCGACGTCACCGACGCCCACCCCTGGCCAGCCTCATGCCTCTCGCCGTCGAACCATCGGCACCTTCGCGCTCGGCGTCCTGGCCGGCGTGCTGGTGCTCGGCGTGGCCGGGGCCGGACTGGTGTCGGCGACCCTCGGGAGCGCCTTCGACCCGATGGCCGCCGTCGAGCGGATGGCGCCCGGCGGGCTCGTCCCGCCCGGCGGCGGCGAGGACTCCCCGCCCGGCACGACCAGGGACGAGCCGCTTGCCGACACCGCGGACCGCCTGCTGCCGTCGGTCGTCCAGATCGAGGCCGGCGCTGCCATCGGCTCGGGCTTCGTCGCCGACAAGGACGGCTGGGTCCTGACGGCCTCGCACGTCGTCGGCCGCGAGGACCGGGTGACCCTGAAGCTCGACGACGGCACGGCCGTCGAGGCGACCGTGGTCGCTCGGGACCGGACCATCGACACGGCCGTCCTGCGGGCCGACGACAAGGACCTCCCGCCGGCGACGCTCGGCCGCAGCGCCGACGTCCGGGTGGGCCAGGTCGCCATCGCCGTCGGCAGCCCGTTCGGCTACAGCCAGACCGTCACCACCGGGATCGTCAGCGCCCTCGGCCGGACCCTCGAGACGCCGATCGGCGAGCTGCGCGACCTCATCCAGACCGACGCCGCGATCAACTCCGGCAACAGCGGCGGCCCGCTTGCCGACCGCGAGGGCAAGATCATCGGCATCAACACGGCCATCGCCAGCGCCTCCGGCGGCAGCGACGGCGTCGGCTTCGCCGTTCCGATCGACACGGCGGTCGAGATGCTCCGGCGGGTCCAGGCCGGCGACTGGACGGCCGAGGACGACGTCCCCGCCGACGTCGGGGTCCCCGGCCTGCCGTTCGGTCCGGGCGGACTCGACGACCTCTTCGACCAGCTCCTGGGCCCGGGTGGCCTCGACGACCTGTTCGGCGACCTCTTCGGGGATCTGTTCGGGGATCTGTTCGGGGGCGGCACGTTCGGTCCCGAGGCGCAGCCGAGCCCCGACACGGAGGACACGGTCCCGCCCGGTGACGGCGGGACGGCGCCCGCGCCAGGGCCCCAGGAGGACCCCGACACGGATCCCTTCATGCGACGGGCGATGGATCTGCTCCTCGACCAGCTGCTGGACGAGCTCTTCGGCGCCGCGGCGCCCGGCCTCGACGGAGGGGCCGCCTGATGTCGACCACCGATCTCCCGACCGTGCGGATCGCCCAGGTCCGCCATGAGCTGACCCGGGTCATCGTCGGCCAGGACCGCGTCCTCGACCGGCTCCTGGTCGCCGTCCTCGCCGACGGGCACGTCCTCCTCGAGGGCGTGCCCGGCCTGGGCAAGACCCTGGTCCTGGCGACCCTCGCCCGCGTCCTCGGCGGGACGTTCTCCAGGATCCAGTTCACGCCCGACCTCATCCCGGCGGACGTCGTCGGGACCCGGATCTACCGACCCTCGACCGAGGCGTTCGACGTCGAGCCGGGGCCGGTGCTCGCCAACGTCGTCCTGGCCGACGAGATCAACCGGGCGCCCGCCCGGGTCCAGTCGGCGCTCCTGGAGGTGATGGCCGAGCGCCAGGTGACGATCGGCGGCCGGACCTTCCCGGCACCCCGGCCCTTCCTCGTCGTCGCGACCCAGAACCCGATCGAGTCCGAGGGCGTCTACCCGCTGCCCGAGGCGCAGCGCGACCGCTTCCTCATGCGCGTCCCGGTCGACTACCCGACCCCCGCCGAGGAGCGGGCGATCGTGGCCCGGATGGCGGACGAGCCGCCGACCGCGGCCCGGCTGCTGGACCCCGAGGATGTGGTCGAGCTGCAGGCCGCGGCGCGAGCCGTCCGGATCGCCGAACCGACCATCGACTACGCGGTCCGGCTGGTCCTCGCGACCCGCGACCCGCGGGCGCACGGGCTCGAGCGGCTGGTCGGCTTGCTCGAGTACGGCGCCAGCCCGCGGGCGAGCCTGGGGCTGGTCCGGGCGGCCCGGGCGATGGCCGTGCTCCGCGGCCGAGACGAGGCCACCCCGCAGGATGTCTACGAGGTCGCCTACGACGTCCTCAACGCCCGCCTGGCCCTCTCCTACGCGGCGCTCTCCGAGGGGTTCTCCGTGGACGACATCCTCGTCGAGCTGCTGACGACCGTGAAGGCGCCCGCCCGACCGATCCCGTACCGGCCAGCCGGCGCTCCGGGCGGGACGGGCGTCGCCGGCTCCGGCATGCCGTCGCTTCCGCCGAGCCCGCCGACCGATGGCGCCGCACGGGCGGATGGCGATCCCGGATCGTGGTCCCCGGTCGATGGACCCACGATCGTCCTGGCCGGTGATCCGGCCCCGGTGCCGGCGCCGGTCCATCCGACGCGGTCCGACGCTCCCACGCCGGAGGGGACGCGATGACGGTCACGCGTCGGCCGACCGTCGACCCGGTCGCGGCCGATCGCCTCCGCCGGACGCGGCTCGCCGTCAACCGGCGCGTGCTGGGCCGACGGGAGGGTGACCACGCCTCGGTCCTCCTCGGCCGGGGGGTCGAGCCGGGCGAGGCCCGGCCATACGTACCCGGCGACGACGTCCGCCGCATGGACTGGACCGTCCTCGCCCGGACCGGTCAGCCGCACGTCCGCGACGCGACGGCGGAACGCGATCTCGACGTCGTCATCCTCCTGGATCGGTCGGCCAGCCTCGACTTCGGGACGTCGCGCTGGCGCAAGGCCGACCTGGCCGTTGCCGTCGTCGCGGCATTCGCAGAGCTGGCGATCGGGACACGCGACCGGGTCGGCGCCATCATCGACGGGCCAGACGGGCCCACGATCGTCCCCGTCCGCGGCGGTCGGTCCCACGGGGCCGCGCTCGTCGGACGGGCGGCCCGGAGCGCCGAAGGGGGCCGATCGGACCTCGCCGACGGGCTGCGCCGCCTCGACCTGGCCTTCCGACGCCGGGGCCTCGCGGTCGTCGTCTCCGATCTCCTCGGCCCGCCCGAGCGCTGGGTCGACCAGCTCCGCCGCGTCGGCCGCCGACACGACCTGGTCGTCGTGGAGATCGTCGACCCGCGCGAGCTCCGCCTTCCCGACGTCGGCGAGGTCCGCCTGGAGGATCCCGAGACCGGGGAGCAGCGGACCGTCGACACGGCCGACGGGCGTCTGCGAGCCGCCTACGCCACGGCTGCCGACCAGCGGCGGGCGGCCGTGGCAGCCGCGGTCCGCTCGGCGGGCGCGAGCCATGTCCGGCTTCGCACCGACCGCGACTGGATCGGACCGCTCGTGGCGTGCCTCGAGACGCGCCGACGGGACCGCGTGGCCGGACGCCGCGACGGGCGCTCGACGGGGTGGCAGCGATGACCTTCCTGGCGCCCGAGCGCCTGATCCTGCTCCTGGTGCCGCTCGTGCTGGCCGGCCTCTACCTCGTTCGCCAGCGCACCCGGCGACGCTACGCCCTCCGCTTCACCGACCTCGAGCTGCTCCGCACCGTGGCCCCCAGGCGACCGGGCTGGCGTCGCCACCTCGTCGCCCTGGTCTACCTCGCCGCGGTCGGTCTGCTCGCCGTCGGCGCGGCGCGCCCGGCGACGGCGGTCGAGGTGCCGACCCAGCAGACCGTCGTGCTCGCGCTCGACGCGTCCCTCTCCATGGAGGCGACGGACGTCGACCCGAGCCGGATCGCGGCGGCCCGGGAAGCGGCGCGCCGGTTCCTCGAGCTCGTCCCCGACGGCGTCCGAGTAGGCCTCGTCTCCTTCGACGCGGGAGCAAGCACACTGGCAGAGCCGACCGCCGATCGCGAGGTCGTCCGCCGGGCGATCGATCGACTGCGGCTCGGGCCGGGTACCGCCGTCGGCGAGGCCATCCACACCGCACTCGACCTGCTGCCGACCGGCGACGCGGCCCTGGAGGGCGGGGACGGCAGCGGACCCACCGAGCCGGGGGACGGCGACGCATCCGGTGACGATCTCGCCAACGGCGCCATCGTCCTGCTGTCCGACGGCGAGACGACCGTCGGGCGATCACCGGACGACGCCGCCGAGCGAGCCCGTGCGCTGCGGGTCAGGATCAGCACGATCGCCTTCGGGACGGACAGCGGGACGGTCGTCGTCGATGGCCAGACGGTCCCCGTCCCGGTCGACCGCGGGGCGCTGCGACGGGTCGCCGAGACCACCGGCGGCCAGGCCTTCGAGGCCGAGACCGCCGACGAGATCCGCTCGGTGTTCGAGGGACTCGGGCGCGGCGTGGGGACCCGAACGGAGTCGCGCGAGGTGACCGACGGGCTGGTCCTTGCCGCACTCCTCGCCGGGGTCGCCGCCGCGGGCGGCTCGCTGCTCTGGTCCAGCCGGCTGCCGTAGGGTCGCGGGCCCTCCGAGCATGGGGACGCCCCGCGTCGCCCGGGGAAGGGATCCGGGCGGCTGCGGGGCGTCTCAGGAAGGGACGGACAGAGCGCCGCTGCGAGCGTCGGGGGCCGCTCGGGCGACTAGATCCGGCCCTTGGGAACGGTGTGCCAGTAGGTCTTGTTGAAGACGATCTTCCCGAAGTGGAACAGCGCGTTCGGCTTCCTGGGCTGCGGGGGGTGGTCGTAATCGAACTGGAGGATGGTGCCCTTGCCGTCGCCGATCTCGAAGAAGCACATCACCTTGCCCTCGTACTCGCCGTGCTTCTTGTCGAGCGCCCGGCCCTGGACCGCCGCGGCGATGCGCTCGGCCACGACCGGAGCCTCGAAGTGGGCGGTCGAACCGGCCTTCGACAGCGGCAGGTCGGTGGCGTCGCCAAGGGCGTGGACGTTCGTCCTGCCGCCGACCTCGAGGGTGTGACGGTCGGTCGGGAGCCAGCCGCCCGGCGCCGGTGCCAGCCCGGAGTCAATGAGGAACTGGGCGCCCTTGTGCGGCGGCACGAGGATGAGCAGGTCGTACTCGAGCTCCTCGCCCTCGAGGCTCATGACCACCTTGCGCTCGGGGTCGATCTCCTCGACGTTGAAGAAGGTGTGGAGCTCGATGCCCTTCTCCTCCAGGATCGGGGTCGCCATCTCCGAGACGCTCTCGATGGTGAACGCCCGCCCGATCGGGGAGCAGTAGTGGAGCTCGCTCCTGTCACGGAGCCCGCGCTCGCGAAGCTCGGACTCGATGAGGAAGATGACCTCGAGGGGCGCCGGCGGGCACTTGTACGGCATCGAGGCGATGCCGACGACGACCTTGCCGCCCTTGAAGGAGTCGAGCGCCTTGCGGAGCTTCTCGGCCGCGCCCGCGGAGTAGAAGTGGTGGGCCTGGGTGTCGAAGTGCTCGATCGCCTCCGGGAGGATCCGCGAGCCGGTCGCGAGGACGAGCTGGTCGTAGGCCAGCCGCTGGCCGTCCTCGAGCTCGACGAGTCGCTCCTCCTCGTCGACCGAGACGGCCTTCCCGACGACGAGCTGGACCCGCCTGTCGAGGAGGGTGCGCTCCGACCGGACCAGGTTCTCCTTTCGCTCCGGGCGCTTGCCGCCCAGGGCGATGTACATGAACCCTGGCTGGTAGACGTGCTTGCCGGTCGCGTCGACGAGGGTGACCGTCGCGTCCCCGCGCTTGATCTCGCGGTTGAGCTTGCGGACGAGGAGGTTCGCGGTCAGCGTGCCGCCGACCCCGCCGCCCAGGATGAGGATGCGCTGCATGGGTGATCCCTTCGCCTAGCGGAGCTTCTCGACGACGATCTCGTCGAAGCCGTCGCGGGTCTCGAGGGCGAGCAGCCGGTGGCCGGCCTTCTCCACCCACTTCGGGATGTCGACCTTCGAGCCGGAGTCCGAGCTGTAGACGGACAGGACGTCACCGACGGCCGACTCGCGGATGGCCCGGATGAGCTCCATCAGCGGGCCGGGGCAGAAGCTGCCGCGGGCGTCGATCGTGCGGGTGACGGTGTAGGTGGCGCTGTCGGTCACGGGAGATCTCCCTTCCTTGGTGCGGCCCGGGACACGCCCGGCATCAGGCCGGGCGGTTCCGGGTCGGTGTCGATCGGGTGGGTCGGTCGGCGGTTCAGATGAAGAGCGGAGCGCTGCCGTCCTGCATCATCCCGATGACGGTGGCGGCACCGACCGGCTCGCCCATCCCTTCGATGAGGTCGTCGCGGGTCAGGCCGAACATGTCCATCGTCATCTGGCAAGGGATGAACTCGACGCCCATCAGCTGGGCCGCCTCGAGGAGCTCCTTGGGGCTGGCGACGTTGTGCTGCTTGGCGAGCTTTCGCATCATCCACGGCCCCATGCCGAAGAAGTTCATCTTCGAGAGCTTGCGGTGGCTGATGCCCGGCCGCTGCATGGCCGACATCATCTTCTGCATCGAGTTCTGGCCGGTGATGCGGCGCTCGTCCTTGACGAAGTTCTGGAGCCCCCAGAAGGTCACGAAGACCTTGGTGCTGGCGCCCATCGCCCCGGCCGTCGAGGCCAGGATCATGGTGGCCCAGGTCTTCTCCAGCTCACCGCTGTAGTTGATGATCAGGATGTCGCGGGGCTCGGCCTCGTGCTCATGCTCGGGAACGGCCTGCGGGTCGGCTCCCGGGACCTTGGTCGCCTGCGGCTCAAGGGTCGTGGTCATCGGTCGATCCTCACTTCTTCCGGAGGACGAAGCGGAAGACACCGCCGTCCTGGGTCTGCTCGACTGTCTCGTTCCCGGTCGACTTCGACCAGGCTGCGAAGTCCTTGACCGACCCCGGGTCGGTGGCGAGGACCTCGAGCAGTTGGCCCGAGGTCATCTCCTTCATGGCCTGGGCCGTCTTGACGATCGGCAACGGGCACGACAGGCCCTTGGCGTCGAGCGTCCTGGCGATCTCGAGGGTCATGACAGGGGACTCCCTTCCTTGCATGTTCGGCTGGTGGGTGGGACTAGATGAAGACGATCTGGCCCTCGCCGGCGTTCAGGTAGAAGGCGGTGACGCCCTCGACACCGTCGACGAGGTCGGCGAGGTCCGACTCCTCGAGCCGGAGGAGGTCCATCGACAGGGAACAGGCCTGGATGTCCACCTCGCCGAGGTCCTTGGCCTGGCGCAGGGTCTCCGCCC
>DATHYZ010000322.1:0-8516 GCA_035458865.1 Candidatus Limnocylindrales bacterium | reverse complement strand
GACGTCCTCGACGGCTCGGTCGATCCGGACGCGGACCTCGACCTTCCTCACGCGGGCCTCCCGACCGCCCCGTGTCCCGGCTGGCAGGCGGCCCCCCTCACGATCCGGCGGCTTCCATGAGCTGCTTCAGCTTCGGGAAGTCGCCCTCCAGCTGGCGCCTGCCCATCCCGGCGAGGAGCGGCGCGACGAGCCTGAGGAGACCGCGCATCTCCCCCTCGTACCGCATCGTGATCAGCGTGCCGCCATCGACGGACTCGAAGGCTCTCGAGAACGTCAGCGGAAGGGGGCCGGAGACGGTCCTCCATGCCGCACGCCGGTTCGGCTCGTACGCGATGGCCTCGTACTCCGTGATGGCCCGGCGGCCGAGGAACGTGGCGGTCAACCGGTACCGGGAACCGACGCCGTGGGGGCCATCGGTCGTCTTCTCCGCGTCGATCCACTCGCGTCGCCACTCGACGTCGTTCGCGAGATCGGCCAGGTAGGCGAAGCACTCCTCGAGTGGTCGGCCGATCACGACGCTCGCCTCGACCGGTTCCACGCAGGCCCTCCATCTGTGGTCGGGCAAGTATCCGCGGGCAGTCAACGGGGCATCCGCTGCCAGCGCAGCGGCACCTCAGTCCTCCGAGGCCGGGCTCCTCGAGGGCGTCCGTTCGCCGGGATCCGCCGGGGCCACGAGGCCGACGTCGACCCGATCGTGCCTCATGGGCAGGTCCACATCGACCGGGGCATCCAACTCGCGGGCGTAGGCGTGGCCGGCATGGATCGCGGCCGCGATGATGGCCGGGGCTTCGCAGTCCCCGATGCGCGTCAACGTGAACGGAAGCGTCCCGGAAGCACCCTGCTCGGTGGCCAGCAGGCCCTGGTAGAGCGAGTCCTCTGGCACCCGCTGGCCCACGACCACCAACGAGGACGCGGACAACGTCAGGTCGCGGCCGGAGTACTGGCACGCCAGGGTCGCCTCGCTGCCATCGAAGGCGGTGATCCGGTGCGCCGTGACGATCTCCACCCCGAGCTTCATCAGGTGCGTGCGGATGCGCCAGCGCTCCGACGTCATGCCGGCCCAGTAGGCCACGCTGTCGAGGGGCGTGACGAGCGTGACCGGGTGGCCTGACGCCAGGATCCGCTCGGCGATCACGCTGCCCATGTAGTAGCCGTCGCCGTCGAACAGCACCGTCGGGCCCGTGGGCAGCCGTCCGTCCATGATGTCGTCCGGGGTCAGGACCTCGGCGCCCGGGGCTGCGACCGGGAGGTAGGTCTGGCCGTCGTAGACGTCGGTCCGCCATCGCGCGCCCGTGGCGATGGCGACGTGGTCGGCCCCCACCGCGAGCACGTCGTCGACCGTCACGGCGCTCTGGCGGTAGACCTCCACGTTGGGCATCTTCGCCAGCTGCTGCTCGCGGTAGTCGCGCACGCGGATGTACTCGCTCATGCCCGGGAGCGCGGCCTCGCGGGCGACGCGCCCGCCCAGCGTGCGGCTGGCCTCCGCCAGCAGCACCGTGTAGCCGCGGGCACCCAGCGCCCGGGCGGCCTCGAGCCCGGCGGGCCCGGCTCCCACGATCAGGACGCGGCTGTCGGAGCCCTTGGGCGCGATCCGCTCCGGGTGCCAGCCCTTGCGCCACTCCTCGCCCATGGTCGGGTTCTGGGTGCAGCGGATCGGCACGGCCAGGCTGTCGCCCGAATAGCACACGTTGCAGCCGATGCACTCGCGGATGTCCTCGAGGCGTCCCTCCTCGATCTTCCTGGGCAGGAAGGGATCGGCGATCGAGGGGCGGGCCGCCCCGATGAAGTCGGTGATCCCACGGCGAACCTGGCTGACCATAGTGTCGGGCGAGGTGAAGCGCCCCACCGTCACCACGGGCTTGGTGGTGACCGACTTGACCCAGGACATGTAGGGCTCGAGCGCGGCCTCCTTCACGAAGCGGGACACGCCCATCTCGAGCGAGTAGTCGGTGACGTTGATGTCCCAGAGGTCGGGCATCTCGGCCATCAGCGCCAGCATCTCGCGGCGCTCGCCCCAGACCGGGACGCCGTCCTCGCCGATCGCCTCGTCGGCCGAGAAGCGGACGGCCACCGCACAGCGGTCGCCGACGGCCTCCTTGGTGTCCTCGATCAGCTCGCGAACCAGCCGAGTCCGGTTCTCCAGCGACCCGCCGTACTCGTCGGTGCGCGTGTTGGCGCGCCGGTCGAGGAAGTTCGACACGAGATAGCCGTGGGTGGCGTAGACGTAGACGATGTCGAAGCCGGCCTCGCGAGCGCGCAGGGCCGCCTTCCGATGCCAGCGCCGCAGGTCGCGGATGTCCCGCTTGTCCATGGCGCGGGTCTGGAACGGGTGGCCCACCGCATTGGGGTAGCCCGCGACGTCCATCGAGGTCAGGCGGGTGCTCAGGTTGGCGCTGCGCACGCCGCCGAACCACAGCTCGACCCCGGCAAGGGCGCCATGCTCGTGCACGAGATCGGTCATCAGGGCGTGCGCGCGCACGTCGCTGTCGTCCCACATCGACGCCGACACGTAGTGCAGGTCGTCCGAGGCGGGGTGGATCGAGGTGTACTCGGTGCAGACGACCCCCCAGCCACCCTCGGCCTTCACGCCACGCATGGCCGCCAGCGTGCGGGGGCGCTGCCAGCCCATGCCGGTGCAGTGGGGCACCTGGTAGAAGCGGTTCCTCGCCGTGACCGGCCCGATCGTCACGGGCTCGAACAGGATGTCGTAGCGCGGGTCGCGGGGCATCGGTGGGCTCCCGGTCGCCTCGGTCACGCGCGCAGGCGCAGGTTGTCCGGGTCGTAGACCGGCCCGGCCAGCACCGTCGCCGGGCAGCGTTCGCCGAGGAGCTCGACCGCAAGGTCCCGGCCCGGCGTCTCGTACCCGGAGGCGACGTAGGCGAACGCCAGGCTTCGGCCCGTCGCGTGCCCGTAGCCGCCCGACGTGGTGACGCCGATCGCCTTCCCGTCGGCGAAGACGGGCTCGCCGCCGGCCGCGTCCGAGTCGTCGGCCATCACCTCGAGGTAGACGAGGTGGGTGGCCACGCCACGCTCCTTGGCCGCCGCGACGGCGGCACGGCCGACGAAGTCGTGGTCGAGCCGCACGAAGCGATCCAGGCCGGCCTCGACCGGTGTGACCTCGTTGGTGAGCTCGGCTCCCCATCCGGCGTAGGCCTTCTCCAGCCGCAGGCTGTTCATCGCGTACAGGCCGAAGTCGGCGATGCCGGATCCCTCCCCCGCCGCCCAGACGGCGTCGTACAGATCGAGGGCCCGGGCCATCGGGACGTGCAGCTCCCAGCCCAGCTCGCCCACGTAGTTGATGCGCAGGGCACGGACCGGGATGTCGGCGACCTCGATCTCCCGGCCCGTCAGCCACGGGAACGCCTCGTTGCCGAGATCCGCCGCGGTCAACCTGGAGAGCACATCCCGGGAACGCGGGCCGGCGACGATGAGGACGTCGTACGACTCGGTGACGTCGGTCACGGTGACGTCCTCGCCCCCGGACAGCGAGCCGCGCAGGAGGTCCAGATCGCGATCGTGCGCGACGGCACCGGAGAGGAGATAGAAGCGATCGCCGGCCAGGCGGGTGATCGTGAACTCCGTGAGGATCCGACCGGCGTCGGTGAGGGCATGTGCCAGCACGATGCCGCCGGGCCTCCGGGACACGCGGTTCGCGCACAGCCGGTCGAGGAACGCCTCGGCACCCGACCCGGACACGTCGAACTTGGAGAAGCTGGGCAGCTCGAACACGCCGACCCGCTCGCGCACGGCCCGGCTCTCGGCCGCCACCACGTCGAACACGTCGTTCCGGCGGAAGCTGCCGGCCTCGGCCCGTCCGTCGGGCGAGAACCACTTGGGCCGCTCCCAGCCGAAGCCCTCGGTGAAGACGCAGCCCTTGGCCTGGAGCCGGTCGTACAGCGGCGTGGTCCGTACCGGGCGCCCCTCCGATCGCTCCTCGCCGGGCGGGATGAGCCGGTACATGTCCCAGTACTCACGGTGGGCCTTGGCGGAGGCATAGGCCTCGTCGGCGAAGGCACCGAACCGGCGCGGATCCAGGCCGAGCATGTTGATCTCGGCGGCTCCGTGGATCATCCATTGGGCCAGGTACTTGCCGCAGCCGGGCCCCTGGGCGATTCCGATGCCGGTCCCGGTCGCCAGCCAGAAGTTGCGGACCCCGGCGGCCGGCCCGACCAGGGGATTGCTGTCCGGGGTGTGCGAGATCGCGCCGTTCACGACCTTCCTGATCCCGACCCCGGCGAGGAGCGGCATCCGCTCCATCACCCGCTCCAGGTTGGGCATGATCCGGTCCAGCTCGGGCTCGAACAGCTCGTTGGACGCGCCCCACGAGGGACCCCCGGTCTCCTTCCAGGCCTCGCGAGTGTCGCGGCCCTCGTAGATCCCGATCAGGGCGGCCTTCAGCTCCTGGCGGTAGTAGGCCGAGGCGTATGGGTCGCGCATGACCGGGAGCTCACCGTCGCGCTCCACGAACTCCGGCACCGGCTCCGTCACCAGGTACTGGTGCTTCATGTTGGCGAAGGTGGTCTGGACGCCGAGCCAGGCGGAGACGCGATCCGCGTAGCAGCCGGCGGCGTTGACGACGTGCTCGCAGGTGACGTCGCCCTGGTCGGTCGCCACCCGGAACTCGCCGCTCGGCAGACGCTCGATCCCGGTGACCAGGTCGTGCCGGACGATCGTCGCGCCCATGCCCCTGGCCGCGGCTGCCATCGCGTTGCATGCGCTCGACGGATCGACGTAGCCGTCGTCCAACGTCCACGCGCCGGCCAGGACGCCGCGGGTCGTGACGAACGGGTTCAGCCGGCGGATCTCGTCGGGGCCGATCACCTGCATCCGGAAGCCGATGTTCGCGGCGACCCCTTCCACGCGCTTGAAGTGGTCCAGCTCCTCCCGGGTCGTCGCGAAGCGGATGCCGCCCGTGGCGTGCCAGCCGGTGGGTCGGCCGGTCATCGTCTCCAGGCGGGGATACAGGGCGTTGCCGTAGGCGTGGACCTTGGCCATGGTGTAGTCGGCGATGAAGCTCGGACACTGTCCGGCCGCGTGCCAGGTGGAGCCGGAGGTCAGCTCGGCCTTCTCGATCAGCATCGCGTCGGTCCAGCCCGCCTCGGCCAGGTGGTACAGCAGGCTGATGCCCATGACCCCGCCGCCCACGATCACGACCCGTGCTGTCGATCTCACGTCCGCTCCTCCAGGCCCCAGACTACCAACGCGGAGCGACGCGGAATACCCGGTTCGCGTGGATCGCCGGGGAGATGGCCACCGGGGCGGGTCTGCGGGCTGCGGCGACCGGGCCTCGATGGACCGGGACGGAGCCCGGCCGAGTCAGGCGCCGTCGGCAGCCACGCCGCTCGGCCCTGTCGACGGGGCGCTCCCCTCGGCCGCACCGTCCTCGGCCATCCGCAGCCCCCGGATCAGCAGCCCGACGCCCAGCAGCAGGCACCATGCGAGCGTCCCCGGGATGGAGACGACCATCAGCAGCCACGCCTCGTCGGGCAGCACGCCGAGATTGCCGACCAGCCGACCCAGGACGTGGACCGCCGGAACGACCCCGAGCACGGCGACGGCGAGGGGGATGAGGCGGGTGCGGAGGCCGATCAGGCTGAGACCCGCCGCCCACACCCCGAGCGCGAGGAGGCCCGCCGGCAGCACGCCCTGGACGCCGGCCATCTGCACGACGAGGTAGGCGGTCTCGCCCCAGGCGGCGTCGAGCGACGCGATGTGCTGGAGCGGGCCGACCGCGCCGATGCGCATGACGCCGAAGACGAGGAAGCAGAGCGCGGCGAACAGCCCGAAGGCGGCCACGCTGCGCAGACCCCAGGAGTCGCGCCCCTCTCGCGCGGTGGCGGCAACACTCGTGACCGCGATCACGAGGACGATGGCCATCAGGATGAGCGCGGTCCCGGTGGCCGTGAAGATGTCGGGATGAGAGCGCACGAACTCCACGCCGAGCGCCGGGTCGTCCGTGTCCTCGAACCCGAGGATCGGCTGGGCGAGGTACAGCGCGAACCAGGTCACGCCCAGGACGCCAGCCCCGATGGCCGCCACCCCGGCCACGATCGTCGTTCGCCGCATGCCCCGCTCCTCGCGCTTCAGGGCCGCGGGACCTCCGTCCGCGGTCGGGACAGTATCCGCCGGCGGTCAATGGGGGCCTCCGCCGCCAAGGTGGCCATACACGCGCACCCGGCCGGGGGCCGGGCGCCGCGGCGATGCCCGGCGGCCTCGCGCGTCTCGTCGGCGCGAGAGGCCTAGTCGGGCGTGACCTCGACCGGCTGAGGCTCGGCCGCCTCGGTCACCGCCTCGATCTCGGCCGGCTCGTCCGGGACCGCGTCGGGGATCTCGGTCTCGAGACCGCGGATGCGGGGGTAGGCGAACGCAGCCGCGCTCGCGATCCACAGCGAGGCGGCAGAGACGACGAAGATCATGGCGATCCCCCGCCCGGGCCCGACCCCGACGATCCCGCCGAGCAGCGTCGAGGCCATGGGACCGCCCGCCCGGAACAGCGGCTCGAAGACGCGGTCGGCCAACGGGCCGGCGACCAGGTTGGCGAGCGGGATGATCAGGAACGCGACCATCGCCCGGATGGCGAACACGCGTCCCTGGACATCGGGGGCGACCTTCCTCTGCCAGACCGCCTCGCTCAGGGCGGCCGAGATCGGGATGAAGAACAGGATCACGAACTGGGCCGTCGCGATCAGCAGCGTGGCGGGGCTCAGCCCGACCATGAGGTAGCCGAGGCCGCTCATCGCGATCGCGCCCACCACGCCCCAGATGAGGCGGCGTCTGGGCCCGCCCCACACACCCATCACGAGGCCGCCGATCAGCATCGCGGCTCCGCCCGCCATCTGTACCAGACCAACGTCCGTCGCGGTCCCGAGGGTCAGAACGAGCGGGATGATCAGGACGCCGGCGAGGCTGAGGAAGAAGTTGACGACCGCGTAGTACGAGAGCAGCCCGAGCAGGCCCGGTCGCTGCCTGATGTAGCTCCAGCCGAAGAAGGCGTCACGCCACATCGAGGGCCGGGCCTCGCCTTCGACGCCGTCCGAACGCCTCGGCTGCGGGATCCGGGTGATGACCAGGGCGCCGATGGCGAAGAAGAACGTGACGAAGTCGACCAGGATCACGCCCCCGAGGCCGACCGCCAGGTACAGCACTCCAGCGATCCCCGGGGTGAGGATCGACTGGATCGCGAACCCGACCTGCTGGATGCCGCCCGCACGTGCGAGGTGCGCCTTGGGCACGAGCATCGTGATCGAGGCCCGGTACGTCGGCTCCTGGAAGGCGCCGAAGGACGAGCTGATCGCCGTCGTGAGGTAGATGTGCCAGACCTGCAGGTTGCCGCTGAAGAAGATCAGGGCGATCGCCAGGGTGGACAGCGCCGCGCCCGTGTCGGCCAGGATCAGGATCAGGCGTCGGTTGTAGCGGTCGGCGACCGACCCCGCGATCGGCGACAGCAGGACCCTCGGCAGGTTGAAGAACAGCGCGTTCAGGGCGATCGGCGTCGCCTGGCCGGTCTGCTCGAACATCCAGACGCTGAGGGCGAACCCCGTCAAACCGGAGCCGATGAGCGAACCGAGCTGACCTGACCAGATGACCAGGAAGGTCTTCATGCTTCGCAGGGTCGCCAGGGGAGTGCCGTCCACGATGCCACCCACGCGGGTTCTGCTCCGCCGAGGCTAGCAGGCCGACTCGCGGGTGGCCATGCACCCAGGGCTCAGCCGCGGGCGGCCCGGCGCAGGCGCTCGAGCTCGCGCCGGAGGCGCTTGCTGGGTCGGCCCTCACCACAGACCGCCATGATCCCGGGACGGACTTCCATCACCACCGGCGGCGGGCTGTGGTCCACGTAGCAGGTCACGGCCACGGGGGCTCCGACGCGCGACTCGATCGGCCGCACGACCTCGACGACGCGCTCGCGATCCTCGATGCGGGCCTCCACCCGATCGCCCGCGCGGATCTTCGTGGAGGGCTTCGCCGGCGTCCCGTTCACGCGGACGTGACCGCCGTCGCACAGCTGCGACGCGAGCTGTCGGGTCTTGACCAGGCGCACGGCGCACAGCCAGCGGTCGATGCGGGTCTCGTCGGTCGCGCGGGAGTCCGTCACGCGGGCAAGGATGGCACGGGCCGGGACGGCGTTGCCGAGCGGGCAGCCGCCGGTCGCGGAAGGTGGACGAGGCGCATAGGCTGGCCCCCCCGGCGTCAGGCGCCTCTCGCCGGGAACGAGGTGCCGGCGCGAGGGTCTCAACGCGACCCAGGATGGATCACAATCCCAGATCCACACGACGACCGTCGAGAGCCGGCGGGCCGCTCTTGGAGCACACCCACCCGTCCTGATCGCCGCGGCCCCGACACCAGGAGGACAGCATGGCTCGGCAGCCGAACATCGTGCTCATCGTCGCGGACAACCAGGGACGAGGCGCCGTCGGCTGCTACGACGGGCAGGACGACTTCGAGACGCCCAACATCGACCGGCTGGCCGCCGAGGGCGCACGCTTCACGCGCTTCTTCTGCGCGAACGCCTATTGCTC
>DATHYZ010000321.1:0-31876 GCA_035458865.1 Candidatus Limnocylindrales bacterium | reverse complement strand
CTCGCCGAGCCCGTCCCCCTCGCCGAGCCCGTCCCCCTCGCCGAGCCCGTCCCCCTCGCCGAGCCCGTCCCCCTCGCCGAGCCCGTCCCCCTCGCCGAGCCCGTCCCCCTCGCCGAGCCCGTCCCCGTCGCCGAGCCCGTCCCCGTCGCCGGCCCCCGACGTCATTCCCATCGACACGGCCCGATCTCGGCCCGACGGCTCCGCGGTCGCGGTCGCGGGCGTCCTCACGACCGACATGGGCGCGCTGGAGGGGGGTCGTGGCGCCTTCGTCCAGGATGCGACCGCGGGGATCGCCGTGCTGCTCGACGCGGCGCCGACCACGCCGGTCCCGGCCGGTCGCAGGGTCCGGATCGAGGGCACGGTCGATGATCGCTACAGCCAGCGGACGCTGCGGGCGACCGGCTTCGCGGAGCTCGGCGAGGACGAGCTCCCAGAGCCCGTGGTCGTGGGAACCGGGTCGGCGGGTGAACCGCTGGAAGGGAGCCGCGTCGCGATCAGCGGCACGATCACCGAGGGGCCCGACCCGCTGGCCGAGGGGGTCGCGATCACCGTCGACGACGGCTCCGGGCCGCTGCGGGTGGTCCTCGCGGCCGGCCTCCTCGAGGCGTCGGGCCTGGCCCGGGGCGACCGCGTGACGGCGGTAGGACCCCTGGGCCAGCGCGACAGCAGCGGGACCGGCCTGGCCGGCTACCGTCTGCACGTCACCCTCGCCTCGGACGTGTCGCGGCTGACGCCCGACCCCTCGCCTTCGCCGTCGGGGTCGCCATGGCCGACGGCCTCACCCTCGGCCGCCCCGTCACCCTCGCCCTCCACCGGACCGGACCCGAGGCCGATCGCCGAGGCCCGCACTGCCGCCGCCGGCACGCTCGTCCGGGTCCGTGGTGTCGTGACGGCCGCACCCGGGCGCCTGGCGAAGCCCGCGCTCGTTCCGATCGACGACGGAACGGCCGGCATCCTCGTCCGGCTCCCCGACGAGGCCCTCGTCGAGCGGGGCGACCGACTCGACGTGACCGGCAAGCTCGCCGACCCGTACGGCCAGCTGGAGATCCGGCTCGACGGAACGGCCGGCCTCGTCGTCCTGGGTCCGGCGCCCGAGCCCCTTCCCATGGCCGTCGTCGCGGCCGACCTCGGGGAACCGCTCGAGGCGCGCCTGGTCAGCATCGACGGGCGCCTGCGGCGCGTCGAGCGTTCGACCGCCGGGACGGTCGGGCTCGATCTCGACGACCCCGACGGCGTCCCCTTCCGGGCGTTCATCGACCCATCGACGGGCGTGAGCCAGGGCGATCTGGTGACCGGGGCCGCCTATCGGATCATCGGGGTCGTGGGGCAGCGCTCCTCGCGCAGCGGGGCGATGGACGGCTACCGGGTCTGGCTCCGCGAGGGCGAGGACCTCGCCGTGGTCGACGACGGGGCGGCAGCGCCGCCGAACGGCACGCCGGGCCCGTCCCCGTCCCCCGACGTCGTCGCCATCGAGACGGCCCGGAGCCGGATCGACGCGACCCTCGTGATCGAGGGGATCGTGACGGCCGGGCCGACCCTGCTCGACGGGTCAGGCAAGCGGGTCATCGTCCAGGACGCGACCGCCGCCGTCGAGGTGCTCCTTCCCATGCCGGGCACCTGGGCTGTCGGCGATCGGATCCGCGCGACCGGCACGATGGGAGTGGCATACGGCGCACCGCGGCTGCGGGCGACCGGGATCGACTCGCTCGGCCGAGGCGAGCTCCCGGTCCCGGTCGACGTGGCCGGCACCCTCGGGGACCGCCTGGAGTGGCGTCTCGCCCGAGCTCGAGGCTCGCTGTCCGCGGTCCACCGCCTGGGCGACCGCTGGCGCGCCGAGCTCCAGCTCCCCGGCGGCGTTGCGATCCCGCTCGCGGGCCTGGCCGGCGCCGACATCGATCCCGATGGACTCCGGGCCGGCATCGGGATGACCGTCGTCGGGATCGTCCGGAGGGCCTATCCGACCGCGGCCGACCAACGCCTCATGCTCGTTCCCCGCGGCGCGGCCGACCTCCGACCCGACCCGGGTGGGGCTCCGGCGAACGGGGCAGGCACGGGCGACGACGACCAGGAAGCTGCCGGACCCGGGTCCGGCAGCGCACGCGGCCGAACGGCCCGGCCCGGCGGGGCGCCGCTCATCGAGCTCGCGACGCTGGGCGAGCACGTCGGCGAGGAGGTCCGGGTGTCGGGGATCGTCGTCGCCGTCGATGGACCCCGGGTGTCGATGGACGATGGGAGCGCAGTCGGGATCCTCGAGCTGCGTGGGGCCGCCGAGCGGTCGGCGGCCGATCTCCGCGCCGGGGATGCCCTGGCGGCGCGCGGCCGTGTCGACCCGGGCCCGACCGGTCCCCGGGTGATCGTCGAGGACCCGACGGCGATCGTGGTGGCGGGAGGCCTGGTGCCAGCCATCGACGGGCCAGCGGACCCCGGATACGAGACCGCTGCGCCAGGCCCGCTGCCGGAGCGGACGACCAGCTCGGAAGCTCCGCTGGCCGTCCTCGCGATGTCCGTCGGGATCCTGGCCGCGGCACTCGGTGGAGGCGTCGGGCTGGCCGCGAGCCGTCGCCGTCGAGAGCGCCGCCGATGGGCGACGCGGATGACGACGAGACTTCGTGCGATCGCGGCCGACCGGCCCGCGGGGACCTCGCCTGCGGCAGCCGGTGGCCACCCTGTGCGCATCCCGCCAGGGGCCCCGCTGGGGAGCGCGCCGGCCCTGCGGGGCCCCACGCTCGGCCCCGAGCGTGGGGACTCGGCTTGACGCTCGCGAAATGGCCGGACTATCCTCGCCCGAGTTTCGCGCCAGCGAAGCATCTGAGGAGAAGGGAAGAGGTCTTGCCGAGCGCGGATCCCCGCGTCGCACTCCCCGTCGGAGAACGGCAGTACCACATCGGACTCGGGCCAGGCCAGCTGGCCGAGTACATCCTCCTCCCCGGTGACCCCGACAGGACGGCTCGCATCGCCACGCGCTTCGACTCGATCGAGCTCGAGCACCGGCACCGTGAGTTCGCCACCGTGACGGGGACCTTCCGTGGGCAGCGGATCTCGATCGTCTCGACCGGTATCGGGGCGGACAACGTCGAGATCGTCATCGCGGAGGTGCTGGCGATCACGGAACGACCGACCCTCATCCGTGTCGGCTCCTCGGGAGCGCTCCAACCGGAGATCGCCCTCGGGGACCTCATCATCTCGACCGGAGCCGTCCGGCTCGAGACGACGACGAGCTGGTTCGTTCGCGAGGGCTACCCGGCGATCGCCCATCACGAGGCGGTGCTGGCCCTGGTCGAAGCGGCCGACCGGCTCGGGCATCGGGCTCATGTCGGGATCACCGCGACGGCACCGGGGTTCTTCGGGGCGCAGGGGCGTCCCGTGGACCGACTGCCGATCCGGTATCCGGACCTGGCCGCGGAGTTGACACGCCAGCGCGTCCTCAACTTCGAGATGGAGGCGTCGGCGGTCCTCACCCTGGCGTCCCTTGCCGGCTGCCGGGCCGGCGTCGTCTGCGCGGTCTACGCTCAGCGGAACGAAGGGACGTTCGTAGGGGATGAGCAGAAGGACCGTGCCGAGGCGGACTGCGTGGAGACGGGCCTCGAGGCCCTGGCGATCCTCGCAGATCTGGACCGCCAGACCCACGAGGCGGGGGCGGCGCGCTGGCGTCCATCCCTCTGGCGCACCTGACACAATGGCCCAAGGCGACGACCGGCCCGGTCGGCGTCGAAGCAAGAGGAGGAACACATGGCTGAGGCGTACTGCGTCAAGGACAAGCAGAAGGTCGAGGTCCAGAACCCCCAGAAGATCACGATGAAGAACGGCAAGCCGGCGACGCAGGGCACCTGCCCGAAGTGCGGCGGCAAGGTCTTCCGGATCGGCGGCTGACCGCCCGCTCTGGTTCGATCTTCACGGCCCCGCCCGGCACCGGCCGAGCGGGGCCGTCGCATGTCCCAGCGAGCCGTTCGGCCTCTGCGCTCGGACCCTTCGGCCCGCGGCGATGGCCGATCGCCACGCCCTCTGGGGTCGATCCGGCCCACCGGGTCTCGCCGACCCCTTTGCTACACTCGCCGCGCACGCACGCAGCGGTGAGGAAGCGTTCCCTGACCATCCGAACCGAACCGGCCCGCGGGCCGGTTCGATCCTCCGCCCGGTCGTCGCGCGATCCCGCCGACGCGGGTCGTGCGATACGGTCGGCATCTCGGCTCCGGGGAACGGGGACCCGCCAGGGCGTCCGCCCGCCTGTGGTGCACCAAGACGACCATCGCGCGGCGGTCTGACCATGACCGCCGGGCTCGCCCGCCAGCCACCAACAGGAGGCCCCGGATGACCACCCGCGTCGGCATCAACGGCTTCGGCCGGATCGGCCGCCAGTCCCTCAAGGCCCTTATCGAGCGGACCCCGGACGTCGAGGTCGTCGCCGTCAACGATCTCGTCGAGACCAGCCTGAACGCGCTCCTGTTCAAGCACGACTCGACCTACGGGGCGTACCCGGGGACGGTCGAGCACACCGACGACACGCTCATCGTCGACGGGCGCGAGATCCGCGTCTTCAAGGAGACGGATCCGGGCGCGCTCCCGTGGGGCGATCTCGGCGTCGACATCGTCATCGAGTCGACCGGTCGCTTCACCGATGCCACGAAGGCCAAGGCCCACCTCGATGCCGGCGCCCGCAAGGTCATCATCAGCGCGCCCGCCAAGAACGAGGACGTGACGATCGTCCTGGGCGTCAACGACGGGATGTACGACCCGGATCGCCACCACGTCATCAGCAACGCGAGCTGCACGACGAACTGCCTGGCGCCGGCCGCCAAGGTCGTCCACGACCTGCTCGGCATCGAGCGCGGGCTGATGAACACGATCCACAGCTACACGAACGACCAGCGGATCCTCGACGTGGCCCACAAGGACCCGCGCCGGGCCCGCGCTGCCGGGCTCAACATCATCCCGACCACGACCGGCGCGGCCAAGGCCCTGGCCCTGGTCATCCCCGACCTCAAGGGTCGCTTCGACGGCTTCAGCCTGCGGGTGCCGACGCCGACGGTCTCGGTCGTCGACTTCACCGCCGACGTCCGCCGGGAGACGACCGTGGAGGAGCTCAACGAAGCGTTCCGAGCAGCGGCGGCCGGTCCCATGGCCGGCATCCTCGGCGTGTCCGACGAGCCGCTCGTGTCCTCGGACTTCCGAGCCGATCCGCGCTCGTCCATCGTCGACGCGGCCTCGACGATGGTCATCGGCGGGACGATGGTCAAGGTCATCGCCTGGTACGACAACGAGTGGGGCTACAGCTGCCGGGTGGCCGACCTGGTCGGCTTCGTGGCCGAGCGCCTGCCTGCCTCGGCCTGAGGCGGCCACCGACACGCTCCGCGCCCGGGTCGGACCCACCCGGGCGCTCCGGAAGGACGGACCATGGACAAGCAGACGATCCGCGACCTGGACGCAACGGGAAAGCGCGTCTTCGTCCGCGTGGACTTCAACGTGCCGCTCGCCGACGGCAAGGTGACCGACGATTCACGGATCCGGGCGGCGCTCCCCACGATCCGCGAGCTCCTGGGCCAGGGCGCGGTCGTCATCCTGGCCAGTCACCTCGGCCGGCCCAAGGGCAAGGTGTCCGACGGGCTCCGCCTCCGGCCCGTCGCCGAGCGACTGGGCCAGCTGCTCGGGCGGACCGTCCCGGTGACGGGCGACGCCCTGGGCATCGGGACCGAGGACGCCGTGCGACGGCTGCGCCCGGGCGAGATGCTCCTCCTGGAGAACCTCCGGTTCCACGCGGCCGAGGAGGCCAACGACCCGGAGTTCGCCAAGGCCCTCGCGTCGTACGCCGACGTCTACGTCAACGACGCGTTCGGTACGGCCCACCGGGCGCACGCCTCGACGGTCGGTGTCGCGGAGCTGCTGCCGGCCTACGCCGGCTTCCTCATGGAGCGCGAGATCGAGGTCCTGGGCCGGCTGCTCGAGTCGCCCGAGCGACCATTCGCCGCCGTGCTGGGCGGGGCCAAGGTCTCCGACAAGATCAAGGTCCTCGACAACCTCCTCTCGAAGGTGGACCTCCTCGTCGTCGGCGGCGGCATGGCGAACACCTTCCTCCTGGCAGAGGGGCGGAGCGTGGGCAAGAGCCTTGCAGAGCACGATCGGGTCGACGACGCACGGGGCATCCTCGATTCGGCCGCGAAGCGGGGGATCCCGGTCTTCCTGCCGACCGACGTCGTCATCGCCAAGGAGGTCACCCGGGGGACCGAGTACAAGGTCGTCCCGGTCGAGAAGGTCCCGGCGTCGTGGTCGATCGTCGATATCGGGCCCGAGACGCGGGACCAGATGACCGAAGCCCTGGAGCCGGCAAGGACCGTCTTCTGGAACGGGCCGCTCGGGGTGTTCGAGATCCCTTCGTTCGCCCACGGCACGAAGGCGATGGCCCGGGTCCTGGCGGAGATGGCCGACGGCGGCGCCACCGTCGTCGTCGGCGGAGGAGATTCCGTGGCCGCCCTCGAGCAGCAGGGTCTGGCCGACAAGATGACCCACATCAGCACCGGCGGCGGGGCGTCCCTGGAGTTCCTGGAGGGTCGCACGCTCCCCGGCGTCGCCGTCCTCATGGACCGACCGGTCGAGCAGAGCGGAGCGCCGGCATGAGCACCCTGATCGATCTCGTCGACGCGCGCGAGATCCTCGACTCCCGGGGCAACCCCACCGTCGAGGTCGACGTCGTCCTCGAGGACGGCTCGGTCGGCCGGGCCGCCGTGCCATCGGGGGCCTCCACCGGGGCCCACGAGGCGGTCGAGCTCCGTGACGGCGACACGGCCCGGTACGGCGGCAAGGGCGTCCTGACGGCCGTCCGCAACGTCATGGAGGAGCTCGCGCCGGCGATCGTCGGGCTCGACGCCATCGACCAGGCAGGACTCGACGAGACCCTCCGGGCGATCGACGGAACGCCGAACAAGGGCCGGCTCGGGGCCAACGCCGTCCTGGGCGTCTCGCTGGCTGCCGCCCACGCGGCCGCGGCCTCCTCCGACCTGCCGCTCTATCGGTACCTCGGAGGGGTCGGGGCTCGCACCCTCCCGGTCCCCATGTTCAACATCCTCAATGGCGGCAAGCACGCCCAGGACTCCACCGACTTCCAGGAGTTCATGGTCATGCCGGTCGGCCTGGCCTCCTTCGAGGAGGCCCTCCGAGCCGGTGCCGAGGTGTTCGCCGCGCTCCGGGCCATCCTCCAGGACGAGGGTCACGCCACGGGCCAGGGCGACGAGGGCGGCTTCGCTCCCTCGCTGCCCTCGAACGAGGCAGCGGTCGAGATCGTGCTGCGGGCCATCGAGCGGGCCGGCTACCGACCCGGCGACGAGGTGGCCATCGCCCTCGATCCGGCGACGACCGAGCTCGTCGAGGGCGAGGCGGCGGACGGCGAGCCCGTCCGCTACCGGCTTGCCAGGGAGGGCCGCACGCTCGACTCCGCCGAGCTCGTGGGGCTGTGGGAGGAGTGGGTCGAGCGATACCCCATCGTCAGCATCGAGGACGGGCTGGCCGAGGATGACTGGGCGGGCTGGCGCCTGCTCACGGAGCGGCTGGGCGACCGGATCCAGCTCGTCGGCGACGATCTCCTGGTCACGAACACCGAGCGCCTCTCCCGGGGCATCGTCGAGGGCGCCGGCAACGCGATCCTGATCAAGCTCAACCAGATCGGCACGCTGAGCGAGACCATCGACGCGATCGACCTGGCCGGCCGGGCCGGCTGGGCGTCGATCGTCTCGCATCGCTCCGGCGAGACCGAGGACACGACCATCGCCGACCTCGTTGTCGCGACCGGGACCGGCCAGATCAAGGCCGGGGCCCCGTCGCGGTCGGAGCGGGTGGCCAAGTACAACCGGCTGCTCCGCATCGCCGGCGAGCTGGGCGATGCCGGCAGGTACGCCGGTCGGGCCGCGCTCTCCGGTGCCGTCCGCCGGACGCTCGGATCCGGTTCCGCCGGGTGACCCGCTTCGTCGATGCCGGCGCCGTCCTGGCCGGCTGGGTCGGCCTCGGGATGGCCCTGACGGTCGGGGTCAGCTTCCTGCTCGTCATCCCCATCGAGCCGGCCTACTGGTACCTCGCGATCCCCGGCGGCCTGCTCATCGGCTACTACGCGAACCAGCGGTCCGACCGTCGCGCCGGACCCTGGTCGCGGATCATGGCCAACGCCATCTACGCCGGAGTGATCACCGCGCTGACGTGGGCGATCCTGCTGCTCGCGGTCAAGGCGATCTTCTTCGTGGCCGACGACGGCTACCGCGACGTGTCGCAGGGCGGCAGCCTCGAATGCACCGTGGGCGCCGACTGCGTCTACGCGCGCTACCTCGACGAGGGTCGGGGCGACGAGCTCGAGCTCGAGGGCGTCACCGACACCGCCTCCTTCACCGGGTTCTACTGGGCCCAGCAGCTCCAGACGGCCGGGTTGCTCGTCGTCTTCGTGATGGGGGGCGCGATCGGGGGCGGTCTTCTCTACGGGATCCTGCGCCCGAGGCAACGCGCTGGCCCGACCGCCGCTCCCGGGGCGACGCCGCCGGGCGGCTGAACCGGGGCCCCGCCGGTCCGCGGGCAACGATCGGCCGGCAACGAACGACGCCCCGGGTCCGACCCGGGGCGTCCGTCGTGGTGGGCTCGGCCCGCCGGCTACTCGGCCGGCTCGGCCTTCTTGCGCGTCCGCGGCGACTTGGCCGCCGCGGCGTCGGCCGTGGCCGAAGCCTTGGACCGGCTGATCGGCACCTTCGGCGTGGCCTTCTTGGTGGTCGCGGCCTTGGCCGTCGTGCTCTTCGTCGCCGTCTTGGTGGTCGTGGCCTTGGCGGTCGTCTTCGTGGCCGTCGCCTTGGCTGCGCTCGACTTGGCTGCGCTCGGCTTCGTCGCGGCCTTGGCGGTGGTCTTGGCAGCGGTGGTCTTCGTGGCGCCCGCCCGGCTCCGCGGCTTCGGCGCCTCGGCGGCGGTCTCGGCGATGGCTTCGGCCTGAGCCGGCGTCTCCTCGCGGGTCGACCGCGCGAGCGCGGCACGGGCCTTGCCGGCCGCCGTCTGCTCACCCTTGGCCTTGGCCGCCTTGCCGGCGGCGATGCGGGCCTTTGCAGCCTTCGCCGCGGCGGCGCTGCCGGTGGACTTGGCCGCCCGCGCCGAGGTGGTGACCTCGGATCCGGCGAGGGCCGCGTTGACCTTGCGGGTGAGGCGGGACTTGCGTCGGGCCGCGGCGTTCGGGTGGATCGCCCCAGCCTTGGCGGCGCGATCGATCGCGCTGATCGCCTCGGCGAGGACCGCCGTCGCCTCGGCGCCGTCCTGCGGGGTCGTGGCGACCGTCACGGCCTTCTTGGCGAGGGTCTTCGCCGCACTGCGGCGGGGCTGGAGGATGGCGTATCGGCGCTCGGAGGACCGGACCCGCTTCAGGCCCGACGGCGTGCGAGCTCCCGACCACTTCCGGGGCGTCTTGGCCAAGGGAACGAACCTCTGCACTTCGGGGATGGACGCGCTCGCTGGCGCGACCGCGAATGGTAGCACAGGCCGGGTTCCGGCCCCGTCCTCTGGGCCGGTCGGGACCCATAGACCGGGATGCCGGACGGACGCTAGCCACTCCGACGATACTCGGGGACGTGATCGCCGTCCTCGGGGGCATCATCGCCGCTTTCAGCTGGGCCAGCGCCACGCTCTGCTCGACGCGCTCGAGCCGGATGATCGGGGCGTCGTCGGTCCTCGCCTGGGTGATGCTCGTCGGGGTCGCCGCGGCGCTCGTGCCCGCGCTGCTGAGCCGCCCCACCGGGACCCTCGAGCCGTTGGCGCTCGTCCTGGCCGTCGTCCAGGGAGGGTGCTACGTCGGAGGACTCTTCCTCGCCTACTCCGCGCTGCGCCGCGGTCGGGTCGGCATCGTGGCGCCCATCCTGTCGACCGAGGGCGCCCTGGCGGCGGTCGTCGCGGTCGCGCTCGGCGAGCCGCTCGGCGTCCTCGGCGCCGTCCTCCTCGTCGTGGTCGCCGTCGGGGTGGTCATGGCAGCGGTCCCGGGCGATGCCCCGGCCAGCGATGGCGGGGTGGCTGGTGATGGGCCAGCCGTGGGAACGGTGGCGGCGGCGCCCCTGGATGGGGCCGTGCCAGCGGACGCTCCCGCCAGCGCCCACGTCCCCGACGACCGCACCGCGGTCCTCCTCGCCATCGGCGCGGCCGGCGTCTTCGCGATCGGCCTGGTGACGTCGGCCCTCGCGGTGCGCGAGGGCGTACCGGTCGCCTGGGTGGCGCTCATCGCCCGGCTCGTGGGGATCCTCGTGGTGGCCGTCCCGCTCGTGCTGGCCCGGCGCCTCCGGCTCGTCCGGGCGGCCGTGCCGCTCGTCGTCGCCGCGGGCGTCCTCGAGGTCGTGGGGACCGCGGCCTATACCCTCGGCGCCCAGGACGCCATCGCGGTGGCGGCCGTCGGCTCGGGGCAGTTCGCGGCGATCGCCGCGATCGGCGGATTCCTGCTCTTCGGCGAGCGCCTCCACCGCGTCCAGTTGGCCGGGGCGTCGCTCATCGTTGTCGGCGTCGCCGTCCTGACCGCCGCCCGGGTCTGACCGGTCGCCCGACGACGATCCCCCGGCGACGTGCCGCCTGGCATCAGCCGGCGCGGCGCACGGCGATCATCTCGATCTCGACGCGAGCGCCGATCGGCAGGGCGGCTACGCCCACCGTCGTCCGGGCTGGAGGCCGGTCGCCCATGAGCCGGCCATAGACCCGGTTCACGACCCCGAACTCCCCGATGTCGACGACGAAGATCGTCGTCTTCGCGACGTCTGCGAAGGTCAACCCGTCGGCAGCGAGGACGGCCGCGAGGTTCTGCATCGCCTGCTCGATCTCGGCCTCCGTCCCGCCCGGCACGAGACTCCCTGTCTCCGGGTCGATGCCCGCCTGGGCAGCGCAGAAGACCAGCGATTCGGTCGCGATCCCGACGCTGTACGGCCCGATCGGCGCCGGCGCGCCCGACGCCTCGATCACCTCACGCATGTCATCCTCCTCTGCCCGCCCGTCGGGCCCGTAGACTGTGCCACCGTGACCATCCCCCAGGCTCGCCTGCGCAACTTCTCGATCATCGCTCACATCGATCACGGCAAGTCCACGCTCGCCGATCGGCTCCTGGAGCTGACCCACACGATCGATCCGCGCCAGATGACGAGCCAGGTCCTCGATTCCATGGACCTGGAGCGCGAAAAGGGCATCACGATCAAGGCACGCGCCGTCCGGCTCGAGTACTCCGCGTCCGACGGCCTTCGCTATGGCCTGAACCTCATCGACACCCCCGGGCATGTGGACTTCAGCTACGAGGTCAGCCGGAGCCTCCAGGCCTGCGAGGGTGCTCTGCTCGTCATCGACGCGGCCCAGGGGATCGAGGCCCAGACGCTCGCCAACGTCCACCTGGCGCTCCGGGAGGGCCTGACGATCCTCCCGGTCATCAACAAGATCGACCTGCCCTCGGCCCAGCCCGAGGTCGTCATGGAGGAGCTGGAGAACGTCCTTGCGATCCCGCGCGAGGAGGTCCTCCTCGCCTCGGCCAAGGACGGGACGGGCGTGCCCGAGATCCTCGAGGCGATCGTGGCCCGGATCCCCGCTCCCAAGGGCGACCCGGACGCGCCGCTCCAGGCCCTCGTCTTCGACTCCCACTACGACCCCTACAAGGGCGTCATCTGCTACGTGCGCCTCGACCAGGGGACCCTCCACGCCCGGGACACCGTCCGCCTCATGGCATCGCGAGCCGAGTCCGAGCTGCTCGAGCTCGGCGTGTTCCGTCCGAAGCTCGTCCCGGTCCAGCAGCTCGTCGCCGGGGAGGTCGGCTACGTGGCGACCGGCCTCAAGAGCGTCCGCGATGCCCAGGTCGGGGACACCGTGACGGCCGCCGGTCGTCCCGCGGCGGCCCCGCTGCCCGGCTACCAGGCGGCCAAGAGCCTCGTCTTCGCCGGCCTCTATCCGGTCGCGGGCGACGACTACCCGCTGCTGCGCGACGCGCTCGAGAAGCTCCACCTCAATGACGCCTCGGTCACCTTCGAGCCGGAGAGCTCGGTGGCCCTTGGCTTCGGCTTCCGCTGCGGGTTCCTGGGCCTCCTCCACATGGAGATCGTCCAGGAGCGGCTCGAGCGCGAGTTCGACCTTGACCTCATCGCCTCAGCGCCGTCGGTCGAGTACCGCGTCCGCCTCCTCCACGAGCGCGGGGTCGTCGCCGTCGACAACCCGGCCAAGCTCCCGCCGCTCGGCGACATCGAGGCGATCGAGGAGCCGTGGGTCGTCCTGAGCGTCGTCACCCCCGCCTCCTACATCGGGACGCTGATGGAGCTCTCGACGAACCGCCGGGGCGTCTTCATCGACCTCGAGTACCTCGACCCCGAGCGGGTCCTGATGCGGTTCGAGATGCCGCTGGCGGAGGTCATCGTCGACTACTTCGACCAGCTCAAGACCCGGACGGCCGGCTACGCCTCGATGGACTACGAGGAGGCCGGCTACCGCGAGGCCGATCTCGTCAAGGTCGACGTCCTCGTCAACGGCGAGCCGGTGGACGCCCTGTCCCTCATCACCCACCGTGACAAGGCCCCGTTCGTCGGGCGGGCCCTGGTGGAGAAGCTGAAGCAGCTCATCCCCCGCCAGATGTTCGAGGTCCCGATCCAGGCGGCGATCGGGTCGAGGGTCGTCGCCCGCGAGACCATCCGGGCCATGCGGAAGAACGTGCTCGCCAAGTGCTACGGTGGCGACATCACCCGCAAGCGCAAGCTCCTGGAGAAGCAGAAGGAGGGCAAGCAGCGGATGAAGCGGGTCGGCTCCGTGGAGATCCCCCAGGAAGCCTTCCTCGCGATGCTCCGGGTGAGCGAGGACTGAGCGGTGGAGGAAACGCTCCGGATCCTTGTCGCCCTGGGGCTCGGCGGGCTGCTCATCCTCCTGCGCCTGGAGGCGGAGCGCTTCGGTACCGCCGAGTACGACGAGCCGGGCGGGCCGGGTGGGCCCGGCGTCTTCCTGCGGGTCGGCTGGTACGCGATCGGCGGCGCCCTGATCGCCGGGATCCTCCTCGTCGCTCCGGACCCCGACGAGCTCTTCCTCCTCAGCCTCGGCGATCGGCTGCCGGCCATCCTCCTGGGCTTCGTGTTCGGCGCGCTGGGGGTCGCCCAGGCTGCCGTCTGGGCCTGGTACCGCTACGGCCGCTTCCGCTGGCCCCCGCTCGAGGACTACCCATGGGCGGCCATCAACAGCGTGCTCACGGCCCTGATCGACGAGGCGGCCTTCCGCGGGGTGCTGCTCGGCCTGCTCCTGGTGACCGGCCTGGAGCCGTGGATCGCGGTCGTCATCCAGACGCTCGTCTACACGCTGGCGACCCGGACCGGTGCGTCGGGCCGATCGCGGTACCTGCTCGGCCTTTCGCTGGTCTACGGACTCGTCGGCGGCTGGCTGACCGTCCTCACCGGCGGCATCGGGGCCGCCTTCATCGCCCACGCGACCACCCGGTTCTCGGGGTTCGTGCTGACCGGCCACGTCGGTCACAGCCTGGCGCGCGGCGCAGAGGCCGAGGAGGTCCTTGCGGGCCGGCTCCCGCCCCGGGGCTGGCGGGTCATCGGCCGAGAGCGCCGGGGGTCCTCGTCGCGGGACGGTTGATCGCGGCGCCCGTCGGATGACCCCGTCACCACCGGCAGCCATCTACCTCCACGTCCCGTTCTGTCGGTCGATCTGCCCGTACTGCGACTTCGTCGTGGTCGCGGGATCCTCCGCCAGCGGGCCCGGGTCCAAGGTGGCCCGCTACGCCCGAGCGCTCGAGACGGAGCTCCACCTCCGGGCGGACGCCCTCGACGCTGCCTTCGGACCGCCCGGGACCGCCGGCCGCGATCCGCTCGCGACCGCCTACCTTGGCGGCGGGACCCCGTCGCTCCTGCCGGCCCCGGCCATCCGCTCGATCCTCCAGGTGATCCGCAGCCGCTTCGGCCTGGCGCCCGGGGCCGAGGTGACCCTGGAGGCGAACCCCGGCCGGGCCGAGCTCGGGGATCTCGGCCGCGTCGTCGAGGCCGGCGTGACCCGGCTCTCGTTCGGGGCCCAGACCCTTGATGCCGGGGAGCTCCGGCGGATCGGCCGTCGCCATCGGCCCGAGGACGTCGCGGCCGCCGTCCGCTCGGCTCGGGCGGCGGGCGTCCCGTCGGTGAGCCTGGACCTCCTGTACGACATCCCCGGTCAGACCCAGGCCAGCTGGGCGGCCACGCTCGAGGGGGTCCTGACGCTCGAGCCCGACCACCTGTCGCTCTACGCCCTGACGCTGGATGACCCCGACGCGGAGGGCCTGACCGGACCGCTGGGCGACCACCTTCCGACGAGCGCCGGGGCCCGTCGCTGGCGCGAGCGGGCGCTCCGTGAGCAGGACGACGACCGGGCGGCGGAGCTGTACGAGCAGGCGGATCGGCGCCTGGCTGCCGCCGGCCTCCGTGCCTACGAGATCAGCAACTGGGCCCGCCCGGGCCACGAGAGCCGGCACAACCTCGTCTACTGGCAGCGGCTGCCCCACGAGGCGGTGGGCCCCGGCGCCCACGCGTTCGACGGCACCGTCCGACGCTGGAACGCAGCAAGCCTGGACGCCTACCTGTCGGCCCTGGACCCGACCGGGGGAGTGGAGCCGCGGCTGCCGCCCGGGGACCAGGAGACCGTCGACGATCGGACCGCGCACGCCGAGCGGGTCATCCTGGGGCTCCGCCTCGCCGATGGCATCCCGCGGTCCTGGGTCGCCGGATCCGACCTCGCGGCGCCCATGGCGTGGGCGACCGACCTCGGGCTCGTCGATGCGAGCACCGACCGGCTGCGGCTCTCGCGTCGAGGCCGACTCCTCTCCAACGAGGTCTTCGCCCGCCTGCTCTGACGCTCGGGCGTCGTTGACACTCCCGCTGGGCGACTGCTACCATTCGGCGCAGGAGTTAGCACTCACAAGGTGAGAGTGCTAATCAGCCCGGGACCCGCCGGGCGGTCCCAGCAACGAACGGAGCAGCCGATGGCGCGACGGATCCGTCGCACCAACGACCCGCTGGATCCCCGAGCGAGCGCGATCCTCCGGGCCGTCATCGAGGAATACATCTTGACCGCGGCGCCGGTCGGGTCCCAGGCCCTCGTGGACCGGTACCGGCTCGGCGTGTCCTCCGCGACCGTCCGCAACATCCTCGCCGAGCTCGAGGCCGTGGACCTGCTCACCCATCCGCACACCTCCGCCGGCCGCGTTCCCACGGACCGCGGATACCGCTGGTACGTGGAGTCGGTCGTGGAGACCATGCCGCTGCCGGCCGTCGAGCAGCTGATGATCCGCCACCAGTTCGGCCAGGTCGAGTACGCCAGCGAGCACTGGTTCCGCCTGGCCGCCAGCACCCTGGCGTCGGCCACCCAGGCCGCGGGCCTGGCGACCCCGGCCAAGCCCCGCGCGGCGCGCGTCCGCCGCATCGACCTGGTCTCGATGCAGGATCGGTTGGCGAGCATCATCGTCGTCCTCAGGGAGGGCACGATCCGGCAGATCCTCGTCGGCTTCGACGAGCCGGTCGACCAGGATCGCCTCACGGCGCTGGCCAACCGGCTCAGCGAGCGCCTGGCCGATGCCGACGCCGACCGGATCGAGGCCGAGATCGCGACGCTCGACGATCCCGGTGACCCTTCGGGCCTCGGCAGCCGCATCGCGGAGCGCGTCGCCGCGCTCCTGCGCGAGTACGACGCGACGGTCATCGAGGAGCTCTTCAGCGATGGCCTGCTGAACGTGATGGAGGCGCCCGAGTTCGCCGAGGCCGACAAGCTCCGGCGGATCTTCTCCGCCCTCGAGGACCGGGCGACGCTCGCCAGCCTGTTCGGGCGGGTGGCCCGCGCGGCCCCCGGTCGCGTCCTGGTCTTCATCGGCCACGAGAACCCGACCGACGAGATGGCCGAGGTATCGCTCGTGCTGGCGCCCTATGGCCGCCCCGGCCGGGCGATCGGCGTCGTGGGCGTGCTCGGCCCGACCCGCCTGGCCTATCCGCAGGCGATCGGCTCGGTCCGCTTCGTCTCGGGGCTCATGAACGAGCTCGTCGACCACCTCTACGCCTGAACCGGCCCGACCGATCCTGAGGAGCGATCCCGACCGCATGACCCGCAAGACCCGCGCCGAGGAGCGCATCGACGACATCGACGTCTCCCCGACGGCCCTGGTGGCCGAGATCGAGCGCCTGACCGGTGAGCTCGACGCCGCCACGGGCCAGGCCGAGGAGTACCTCGTGGCGCTCCAGCGCGAGCGCGCCGACTTCAACAACTACCGCCGCCGGACCGAGCAGGAGCGCGAAGCGAACCTCGGGCTGGCCGGTGAGGACCTCATCCGCAAGGTGCTGGCCCTCGCCGACGACTTCGACCGGGCCGTGGAGTCGCGGCCCGCGTCCCTGGCCGACGACCCCTGGGCGGATGGGGTGGCGGCCATCGACCGCAAGCTCCGGCTGCTCCTCGAGAGCGAGGGCGTGACCCCGATCGAGGCCGATCCGGGTCGTCCGTTCGACCCCGCCGAGCACGAGGCCATCGCCAACGTGCCCGGCACCGGCCAGCCGGAGGGCACGATCGTCGACGAGATCCGGCGAGGCTACCGGATCCGCGACCGGATCCTGAGGCCGGCGCTCGTGGCCGTCGCCGCCGCCGCGCCGGGACCCGGCGATGGTCGTCCGACCGACCCTTCCACCCAGCACGACAACCGCTAGGAGCCATCACGCATGGGCAAGATCATCGGGATCGACCTCGGCACGACGAACTCGGTCGTGGCCGTCATGGAGGGCGGCGAGCCCACCGTCATCGCCTCGGCCGAAGGCGGCCGGACGGTGCCGTCCGTCGCCGCGTTCACCAAGACCGGCGAGCGCCTCGTCGGCCAGCTGGCCAAGCGCCAGGCCGTCACCAACCCGGGCAACACCGTCTACTCGATCAAGCGCTTCATGGGCCGCCGCTTCGACGACCCGGAGGTCACCCACAGCCGTGACCTGGTGCCGTACAAGGTCGAGAAGGACCCCAAGAGCGACGGGATCAAGGTGCTGCTGGCGGACGGCAAGAGCTACACGCCGCCCGAGATCAGCGCGATGATCCTCCAGAAGCTCAAGACCGACGCCGAGGCCTACCTGGGCGAGAAGGTGACCGAGGCCGTCATCACGGTGCCGGCGTACTTCGACGACACCCAGCGCCAGGCGACGAAGGATGCCGGTCGGATCGCCGGGCTCGACGTCAAGCGGATCATCAACGAGCCGACCGCCTCTGCCCTCGCCTACGGCCTCGACAAGAAGCACGACGAGAAGATCGCCGTCTACGACCTCGGCGGCGGCACGTTCGACATCTCGATCCTCGAGCTGGGCGACGGCGTCTTCGAGGTCAAGGCGACGAACGGCGACACCCACCTGGGCGGCGACGACTTCGACCAGCGGATCATCGACTGGCTGCTGGGCGAGTTCAAGAAGGACCAGGGCATCGACCTCTCGAAGGATCCCCAGGCCATGCAGCGCCTGAAGGAGGCCGCCGAGAAGGCCAAGATCGAGCTCAGCACGACGGCCCAGACCGAGATCAACCTGCCCTACGTCACCGCCGACCAGACGGGCCCCAAGCACCTCGTCACGTCCCTCTCGCGGGCCAAGCTCGAGGACCTCGTCGGCGACCTGATCAGCAAGACGAGGGGGCCGGTCGAGGCCGCCCTCAAGGACGCCGGGCTCAAGCCCGCCGACATCGACGAGGTCATCCTCGTCGGCGGCATGACCCGGATGCCGGCGGTCGTCGAGGCCGTCAAGAAGATGTTCGGCGGCAAGGAGCCCCACAAGGGCGTCAACCCCGATGAGGTCGTCGCGGTCGGCGCGGCCATCCAGGCCGGCGTGCTGGGCGGCGAGGTGAAGGACGTCCTGCTCCTCGACGTCACGCCGCTCTCGCTCGGGATCGAGACCCTGGGCGGCGTGATGACCCGGCTCATCGACCGGAACACCACGATCCCGACATCCAAGTCGCAGGTCTTCTCGACGGCCTCGGACGGCCAGAGCCAGGTCGAGATCCATGTCCTCCAGGGCGAGCGGGACTTCGCGGCGGACAACAAGACCCTGGGCCGGTTCATCCTCGACGGCATCCCGCCGGCCCCGCGCGGCGTGCCCCAGATCGAGGTCACCTTCGACATCGACGCCAACGGCATCCTGGACGTGAAGGCGAAGGACCGGGCCACCGGTCGCGAGCAGCAGGTCCGGATCACCGCGTCGTCGATGCTGGGCAAGGAGGACGTGGACCGGATGGTCCGCGAGGCCCAGGATCATGCCGAGGAGGACAAGCAGCGGCGCGAGGAGGTCGAGACCCGCAACCAGGCGGAGCAGCTCACCTACCAGGCCGAGCGGACGCTGGCTGACCTTGGCGACAAGGTCCCGGCCGAGGCCCGGGCCGACGTCGAGTCGAAGATCGCCTCGCTCCGCGAGGCGCTGAAGGGCTCGGACCTGGAAGCCGTCAAGAGCGGTGCCTCCGGCCTGGCCGAGGCCCTCCAGCAGGTCTCCGTCGCCGCCTACCAGGCGGCGTCCCAGGAAGCCGGTCCCGACGGGTCGGATGCCGGCGCCTCCGGCGAGGGCACGTCCGACGGCGCGGCCGACGAGGCCGGCGAGGAGACGGTCGAGGGCGAGTACAAGGAGGTCTGACCGCTTCGGCGGATCGACCGCACCAGCGAGGCCCGGGGCGGCGACGCCCCGGGCCTCGTCGCGTCCAGGGACCGGTCGCGCGACCCGGCGCCCCGGCGTCGAGGGGCTCGCCGGGGTGCTAGGCTCGTCCACCTTCGATCGGAACGGGAGGACGACGATGCTCCGCCGACTCGTCATCGCGGCCCTCGGCGTGGTCGCCGCCACCGGCGTGGCCGTCGCCACCCGGGCCGTCCGGGCCCGGCGTCGGTTCGAGGCCGGTGAGCGGGCGGTCGGATCCCCGCGACCCGGGACCTCGGTCGCCGAGGCCACCGGCACGACCGCTCCGGCCGACAGGCCCGCCGACGTCCCGGCCGCGGTCCCGTCGCCTGCGGACGCGGCGCCACCTCCCCGGCGCCGGCGAAGCTCCGACGACGATGGGGTGCTGCGCGGGCTCGCCGACATCCGGGCCTTCTTCCGGACCAACGAGACGCCGATCTACTTCATCTCGGCGACGGCCTTCAACCTGCTCGGCATCGACCGCTGGGTCCGCAACTTCCGTTTCATCAGCTACTACGACACGTTCGATGGGGGTCATCCGAGCGTCTTCGTGCCCCGCGAGCGCGAGCCGCGGGCGTTCGGCTCGATCGAGGAGATCAACGACTACCTCCTCGCCCACAAGGAGGTCCGCGACTATGTCGCGGCCCGCCGTCCGCCGGGCGCCCCGGACGCCGGGCTGGCCACCTTCCTCATGTTCGAGGAGTCGACCGAGCGACTCGCCAAGGACGCCGGGCTGCGAGTGGCCTTCCCGTCGGCGACCCTTCGGCACCGGCTCGACTCCAAGGTCGAGACGACCCGGCTCGGGAACGAGGCGGGCGTCCCGTCGGTCCCCAACGTCCTTGGCCGGGCCAGGAGCTACCGAGCCCTGCGGGCGCTCGCCGACGAGGCCGACCTGGGCCCGGACCTGGTCGTCCAGACGCCCTACGGCGACTCGGGCAAGACGACGTTCTTCATCTCGACCGAGCGGGACTGGAAGGAGCATGCCGCCGACCTTCGGGGCCAGGACCTCAAGGTGATGCGGCGGATCGACCCGCGCGAGCTGGCCATCGAGGGGGTCGTGACCCGCCACGGGACGCTCGTCGGGCCGCTCATGACGGAGCTGGCCGGCTTCCCCGAGCTCACCCCCTACGGCGGGGGCTGGTGCGGGGACGAGGTCTTCGGGCTGCCGATCGGCGGTGGCCTCGAGGATGTCGCGCGGGAGCGGACGCGGGCGATGGGGGAGCGGCTCCGGCAGGAGGGTTACCGCGGCTACTTCGAGCTCGACTTCCTGCTCGATGCGGGGACCGGCGACCTCTGGCTCGGCGAGCTCAACCCGAGGGTGACCGGCGCGTCGTCCATCACGAACGTGTCGGCGGTGGCCTACGGGGACATGCCCCTGTTCCTCTTCCACCTGCTCGAGTTCATGGACGTCGAGTACGAGCTCGACGTGGAGTCCCTGAACGAGCGCTGGGCCGGGCTCGGGGAACGGATGGACAGCTGGGCCCAGGTCGTCATCAAGGACGTCGGCGACGAGGTCGCGCTGCTGACGGAGGCGCCGCGCTCCGGCATCTGGCGGCTCGGTCCGGACGGCGCGGTGTCGTTCTCGCGCCCGGCCACCGACTGGCATCGGGTGGAGGACGAATCGGAGGCCTTCTATCTCCGGATCGCCGGGCCGGGCGGCTACCGGTACCACGGCGCCGACCTGGGGATCCTGGTCTCGCGCGGGCGCTTCATGACCGACGACTACGAGCTCACCGACCGGACCCGGGCCTGGATCCGCGGCCTGGAGGCCCGGTTCGCCCAGGAGCCGGTCGACGAGGGCGAGCCGCTGCCCGTGCCGCACCCCGATCCCTTCGGCTTCAAGCTCCTGTAGGTCGACGGGTGACGCTCCAGCCGTTCGTCTTCCGGGCGCTCGCCGAGGATGTCCCCGGCCCGGTCTGGCAGGGGGTCTTCGAGGAGCTATGGCCGGGCTACCGGAGCTGGTTCCTTCGCGAGGGGGACTCGGCGCGGGCCAGCTACGCCGATGGCGTCCGGATGCTCGAGATCCACATGCCGGAGCTGCTGCCGCTCTACGCGACGCTGTGCGAGCTGGCCGGGGGCAGCGACGTGGCGGCCAGGATGCTGTCGATGGTGGATCCACCGCCCTTCCTGGCCGCCTGCTCCCAGGGCGCCTGGACGCGCGGCTCCCCGATGCTGGTCCGCAACTACGACTACCGCCCGGATCGACTGGAGGGGATCGTCTGGGCGACCCGCTGGACCGGCCGGAGGGTCATCGGCATGAGCGACATGCTCTGGGGCCTCCTGGACGGCATGAACGAGGATGGCCTGGCGATCTCCCTCACCTTCGGCGGTCGTCCGGTCCTGGGCCGCGGCTTCGGGATCCCGCTCGTCGTCCGCTATCTCCTGGAGACGTGCGGCACCGTCGCCCAGGCGATCGCCCGGCTGAGCCGCCTGCCGGTCAACCTCGCCCACAACCTGACGATGCTCGACGCGTCCGGTGAGTTCATGACCGTCTACCTGGCGCCGGACCGCGATCCGGTCTTCACTCCCGTCGCCGTCGCCACCAACCACCAGCACGTCGTCGACTGGCCCGAGTACACGGCCGCGACCCGGTCGCACGAGCGGGAGGGCCTGATCGCGGCCCTGCTCGCGGATCCCGCCGTGGGGCCCGACTCGTTCGTCGCGGCCTTCCTCCAGCCGCCCCTCCGCGACTCGGCGGGCATGGGCCACTTCGGGACGCTCTACACGGCCGTCTTCCGCCCCGCCGAGGGGCGTGTCGAGTACCGCTGGCCCGACTTCGCCTGGCACAGCTCATTCCAGGCCTTCGAGCCCGGGTCACACACGGAGCTGCTCGCCGGGCCCGCGCCGGAGGGCTAGGCCAGGGCGGATGTGACCGCCCGGGGCGGAGTAGGATTCGCCCCCGTGCCCTCCCTTGCGGATCCCTCCGCCCCCCTCATCCGTGCTCGTGGGCTGACGAAGCGCTTCGGGTCCTTCACGGCCGTCGACGCGATCGACTTCGACGTGGCGCCGGGCGAGGCCTTCGGGTTCCTGGGCCCGAACGGCGCGGGGAAGACCTCGGCGATGCGGATGATCGGCTGCGTCTCGCCGGTCACCGCCGGCACGCTCAGCGTGCTCGGCCTGGACCCGACCGCCGACGCCGCCCGGATCAAGGCCCGGCTGGGGGTCGTCCCCCAGCAGGACACCCTCGACATGGAGCTCTCCGTCCGCGAGAACCTCGTGATCTACGGCCGCTACTTCGACCTGTCACGGGCCGAGGCGCGCCGCCGGGCCGACGCGCTGCTCGATTTCGTCCAGCTCCTGGACCGGGCGGACAGCCAGGTCGAGCCGCTGTCCGGCGGGATGAAGCGCCGCCTGACGATCGCCAGGTCGCTCATCAACGAGCCCGACCTGCTCCTCCTCGACGAGCCGACGACGGGTCTCGATCCGCAGGCTCGCCACCTCCTGTGGGACCGCCTGTACCGGCTGAAGCAGCGCGGCGTCACGCTCGTCCTGACGACCCACTACATGGACGAGGCCGAACAGCTCTGCGATCGCCTCGTCGTCATGGACAAGGCCCGGATCGTGGCCGAGGGCTCGCCGCGCGAGCTGATCGAGCGGTACTCCACCCGGGATGTCACCGAGCTGCGGTTCGGGCCCGATGTCCAGGACGCGTTGGACGGCTCGCTCGACACGCTCGCTGACCGCGTCGAGCGCCTTCCGGATCGGATCCTGCTCTACTCGAACGACGGCGAGGCGACCCTGGTGGCCGCCCGCGAGTCCGGTCTCGAACCACGGACGGCCCTCGTTCGCCGATCGACCCTCGAGGACGTCTTCCTGCGGCTGACCGGTCGGTCGCTCGTCGAGTGAGCCGGCGGTGAGCGCGACGACCCGAGTCCTCGAGTACAACGCCCGGGTCTACCGGCAGACCTGGCGCGGCGGCCTGACGACGACCTTCCTGAGCCCGATCCTCTACCTCGCGGCGATGGGGTTCGGGGTGGGGCGGTTCGTCGACGCTGCCGGCACCGCCGAGGAGGTCCTCGGGGGCGTGCCGTACGCGGAGTGGCTCGCTCCGGGCCTCATGGCCGCCCAGGCCATGCAGGTCGGCGCCTTCGCCGTCACCTACACGATCATGGGGCGCATCCGCTGGAACCGCGTCTACCAGGGGATGCTGGCCACGCCGGTGTCGGTCCCCGGCATCGTCCTCGGCGAGCTCGGCTGGGTCGCGGTCCGCCTCGTGCTGGCGAGCGCCGTGTTCCTCGCGGTCATGGCGGTCTTCGGGCTGCTCGCGGCCCCGACGGCCATCCTGGCCGTGCCGGCCGCGATCCTCACGGGTCTCGCCTTCGCGGCCCCGGTGCTCGCCTTCACCGCGACCCAGCGGAACGACCAGGGGTTCAACGCGATCTTCCGCTTCGGGATCACGCCCCTCTTCATCTTCTCGGGGACGTTCTTCCCCATCGAGCAGCTGCCCGACCTCCTGCGCCCGATCGCCTACGCAACGCCGCTCTGGCACGGCGTCGACCTCATCCGCTCGCTGGTTCTCGGGACGGCTGACGGGCCCACGGTCGTCGTCCACGTCGCGGTGCTCGCGGCGTTCGGGCTGGCCGGCACGGCGGCAGCCTTCATGACCTTCCGCCGGGCCCTGGAGAGCTGACGATGGGCCTGGCGACGAGGATCCTGCCGCCGGTCGGCTTCGGCGTCCGCGCCGACCGCCTCATCGAGCGCAACGTCATGGTCTACCGGCGGACGTGGCTGGTGATCCTGTCGGGCTTCTTCGAGCCGCTGTTCTATCTGCTGGGGCTGGGCTTCGGCCTCGGAGCCCTCATCGGCGACGTCCAGGGGCCGGGTGGCCAGGCCCTGCCGTACGCCGTCTTCGTCGCCCCGGGTCTGCTCGCGACGTCGGCCATGAACGGGGCCATCTTCGAGTCCACCTTCAACGTCTTCTTCAAGCTCAAGTACGCCAAGACCTACGACGCGATCGTCGCCACCCCGATGGCGATCGGGGACGTCGCCGTGGGCGAGGTGGGCTGGTCGCTCATCCGCGGCGGCCTCTACGCGACGGGCTTCCTCGTCGTCATGGTCCTGCTGGGCCTGGCCCGCTCGCCGCTGGCGATCCTGGCCATCCCCGGTGCCCTGCTCGTGGGCTTCGCCTTCGCCGCGGTCGGCATGGCCGTGACGACGTGGATGCGGACCTGGCAGGACTTCGACCTCGTGTTCGTCATCATCCTCCCCCTGTTCCTCTTCTCCGCCACCTTCTATCCGCTGTCCGCCTACCCGGAGCCGATCGCGGCCATCGTCGGCCTGACCCCGTTGTTCCAGGGCGTGGACCTGCTCCGCCAGCTCACGACCGGCGCCATCGAGCCGACGTTCGTCGTGCGCATCGCCTACCTTGTGGCGATGGGTCTTGCCGGCCTCGCCGTCGTCTCGTCGAGGCTCGACCGGCTGTTGCTGAAATGAGCGTCCGTCGGGTCATCGCGGCGACCGCCCGATGCCTCGCGGCCGCGAGCTGGCTGACGGCGTTCGCTGTCGTGCCCGTGCTCGGGGCGTCGCCGGATCCGACTGCCACGTCCATCGGCGGTGGCATCGGCGGAGCGGTCGGCATCGGACCGCCGGCGCTGGGCCTGCTCGGCGTCGTCGGCGGGATCCTCGTCCTGGGACGCCTGGCGCAGCGGCGCTGGCCCGGGCCGTGACCGACCCGGCCGACCCGGTCGCCCGGTCCGCCGCGGCGGGCGACCTCGCCGACCTGACTGCCGCGATCGTCGGCTGCCGCGCTTGCCCCCGGCTCGTGGCCTGGCGCGAGCGCCAGGCGACGGACAAGGTCGCCAGGTACCGGGACGAGCCCTACTGGGGGCGACCGGTGCCGGGCTTCGGCGACCCGGAGGCACGGGTCCTCGTCGTCGGCCTGGCCCCCGCGGCCCACGGCGGCAACCGGACCGGCCGGGTCTTCACGGGAGACCGGTCGGGCGACGTCCTCTGGGCGGCCCTCCACGCGACCGGCTTCGCCGACCGGGCCACGTCAAGGCGGGCCGACGACGGGCTCACCCTGACCGACGCCTACGTCGCCGCCGCGGTCCGCTGCGCCCCGCCGGCGAACCGCCCGACGCCCGACGAGCGCGACCGCTGCCGACCGTACCTCGCCCGCGAGCTCCGGTCGCTGCCGCGGGTCCGGGTGATCGTCGCCCTGGGGGCGTTCGGCTGGGACGCCACCCTGCGGGTCCTCGCCGACCTGGGCGCGCCGATCCCTCGACCCAGGCCGCGCTTCGGGCACGGTGCGGAGGCGTCCGTCGGTCCGTACGTCCTCGTGGGCTCGTACCACCCGAGCCAGCAGAACACGTTCACCGGGCGGCTGACCCCGGCCATGCTCGAGACGGTCCTGGGGCGGGCCCGGGACCTGGCCCGGGAGGCGGAGCCAACTGACGACAACCTCCCGCCGCCCCGCTCGGCCGCGCTCCCGTAGACTTCCGCCGTGGCCACGACCGAGCAGGACTACTACCGGATCCTCGGTGTCGAGCGCGGCGCGTCCGACGCCGAGATCAAGCGTGCCTTCCGGAAGCTCGCCCAGCAGTGGCATCCGGACGTCAACGCGAGCGAGGAGGCCGCCGAGCGGTTCAAGGAGGTCAACGAGGCGTACCAGGTCCTCTCCGACCCGCAGCGACGGCAGGCCTACGACATGTTCGGGCGGGCCGGGGTCGGCGGCGGGTTCGGCGAGGGCGAGTTCGGCTTCGGCGGCTTCGGCGGGTTCGGGGACATCTTCGACGCCTTCTTCGGCGGCGCCACCGCGGCGGGACGACGGGCCCGTCCGACCGCCGGCTCGGACCTCCGCTACGACCTCCGGATCACCTTCGAGGAGGCCATCCGGGGAACGGAGAAGGAGATCGAGTTCCCGGTCATGGGGCGCTGCCAGACGTGCTCCGGGTCGGGCGCGGCCGAGGGGACCGAGCCGACCACCTGCCCGCAGTGCAACGGCCGCGGGGAGCTCCGCCAGGTCCGCTCGACGATGCTCGGACAGATGGTCAACGTGGCCGCCTGCCCACGCTGCCGGGGCGAGGGGCGGATCGTCGAGACGCCCTGCGAGACCTGCCGGGGCGACGGCCGGACCGAGCGCCGGCGCACGCTCCGCGTGTCCATCCCCGCCGGCATCGAGGAGGGACACCAGATCCGGCTGTCGAACGAGGGCGAGGTCGGCCCGCGTGGCGGCCCGCCCGGCAGCCTGTACGTGGCCGTCCACGTCGCGCCGCACCCATCGCTCAAGCGGGAGGGCACGGAGCTCTTCTACGAGCTCGACCTGTCGATCGCCCAGGCTGCCCTCGGGGTCCGGCTCGCCATCCCGACCGTGGACGGCGAGGAGGAGATCGAGATCAAGCCCGGGACCCAGCCCGGGAGCGAGATCCGGCTCCGCGGCAAGGGAGCGCCCCACCTCCGGCGGGCGAACGTCCGGGGCGACCTGCACGTGCTCGTGGACGTGGTCGTCCCGACGAAGCTGTCGAAGGCCCAGCGGGAGGCGCTGGAGGCCTACGCGTCTGCGTCCGGCGAGACCGTCGGGGGCGGGGCAGGCATCCTCGACCGCGTCCGCGACGCCCTGGGCTGAGCCGTGGCGTCGGCCCCGCCCGACCGGTCGCCCGAGCCCGGTTCCGATGACGCCGCCGACGACGGACGCTCGGCCAGCGGGACCTGGCTCGAGCTTGCGGTCGCCGCCGACACCGAGGCCGTCGAGGCGGTCAGCGAGATCCTGACCCGCTGGGCACCGGGCGGCACCACGGTCGAGCCGGCCTTCGAGCTGGTGGACGACGGCCTGGGCGCCCGGCTCGACGCGACGCGGCCGTCGATCGTCCGCGCCTACCTGCCGGCAGCCGACGGCCGGGCGGTCCGGGAGGCCGTCGAGGGAGCCAGCCGGGCGCTCGGTCACCTCCAGGCCTTCGGCCTGCGGCCCATCGGCGAGCTCACGACCCGGGTGGTCCACGAGGAGGACTGGGCCGAGGCCTGGAAGGCGCACTTCCCCGTCCTTCGGGTGGGGCGCCGGCTCGTCATCCGGCCGACCTGGCGACGCCACCGCCGGCAGCCCGACGACGTCGTCCTGGCCCTCGATCCCGGCATGGCCTTCGGCACGGGCCTGCACCCCACGACCCGCCTGTGCCTCGCCGGCCTCGAGGAGCTCGCCGACCGGGGCGTCCTCGCGGCCGGGGCCGCCGCGGATGGCTCGGCGCGCGTGCTCGACGTCGGCTGCGGGTCCGGGATCCTGGCCATCGCGGCGGCCCGGCTCGGCGCGGGCGAGCTGGTCGGCGTCGACCCCGACCCCATCGCCATCGAGGCGACCCGGGCGAACGCTCGACGCAACCGCCTGGCCCGACGCATCCGGGCCCACCGCGGCAGCGTGCCGACCGAGGACGGCCCCTTCGACGTCGTCGTGGCCAACCTCATCGCGACGCTCCTCGTGGAGCTCGCCGACGCGCTCGCCACCGAGGTCCGGCCCGGCGGGGTCGTGCTCGCCTCCGGCATCTTCGTCGACCGCGAGAGCGAGGTCCGCCGAGCCTTCGGGCGAGCCGGCCTGCCGGTCCGTCGGCGCGCGGCCGAGGGCGACTGGGTGGCGCTCGAGGCCGTTCGGGCTGCTCCCGTCGACCGGACCGCCCGAGGCCCGCGGGCAGGCCGGACCGGGTCCGTCGGCGACCTGCGGTAGCATGACGGCCGGTCCGAGCCCGATCCCCCGCCTCCCCGCCGGATCGCCGGCGGGTCGACCGGGCGCTCGCTGACGCCCCACCATGCCGAACCTCGCCCCGCTCTTCCCGCTGCTCCTCGCCACCCACGTCGGCCTGGCCATCGCCCTGTTCGTCCCGGGGCTCGTCCTGCCGTTCACCCTGCGCTCCCGGCGCCAGACGGACACCCCCCCGGGCCGGGTCGTGCGCGGCCTGCTCTGGGTCCAGGCCAACGGGACGGTCATCATCGGTGCCGGCCTGGCCGCCACCGGCGTGGGGATGCTGCTCGTGCTGGGCTCGCGACTGCTGGAGCAGCCGTGGCTTCTCGTCTCCCTGGCGACCTACGCGGTCACGGCCGTCGTCGTCTTCTTCGTCCAGCGTCCCGACCTGCGCTCGCTGCTCCGGCGGGGTCCCGGGCCGACCGACGAGGAGCGGGCCGCTTGGCGGGCGGGAGCCCGGCGGCAGCGCTACATCGCCTACGGGATCACGACGGCGGTCGGGCTCATCGCCTTCCTGATGATGTCGAAGCCGACGCTGTGGTGACGCGAACGGCTCCGGTGGCGACCCCAGGTCCGGCTGGCCGGCGGATCGGGTCGTCCGCGCCTCGGACGGCGGCGATCGTCAACCTCGGCTGCAAGGTCAACCGCTCGGAGGTCGAGGCCGCCGCTCGCCTGCTCCGGTCCGGTGGCGTTCGGATCGCCGACGCCGACGCGGCCGACACGCCGGCCGACCTCGTGCTGGTCAACACCTGCACGGTGACCGGGGTCGCCGACCAGAAGTCGCGCCAGGTCGTCCGCCGGGTTCGCCGTGCCTCGCCCGATGCTCGCCTGATCGTGACCGGCTGCTCCGTCCAGGTGGATCCGGAGCGCTTCGCGGCGATCGACCCGGAGGCGATCCTCGTCGGCAATGACGGGAAGGCCGACCTGCTCGACGAGCTCGCCGACCTGCTCGGCGATCGGATCGGGCCCGACGGTGCGCTCGGCGGCCCCCTGCCGACGCTCTCCGGCGTCAACGCCCTGCCGATCGACGGGATCGCTGACGGGCGGTCGAGCGAGGAGCGGACCCGGGCCTTCGTCAAGGTCCAGGACGGCTGCTCGTTCCACTGCACCTACTGCATCATCCCCCGGGCCCGGGGTCCGGAGCGGTCGCTCGACCCGGAGATCGTCCTCGCCGACGTCCGTCGCGCCCTGGCGGCCGGCCACCGCGAGGTCGTGCTGACCGGCATCAACGTGGGCACCTACGACGGTGGACGCTCGGAGCGTGGCCCCCGGGGTCGTCGCCTGCGGCCGCTGCTGACGCTCGCCGGCCTCGTCCACCGCATCCTGGCCGAGACCGACGTCGAGCGGATCCGGCTCTCCTCGATCGAGCCGCAGCATGTCGACGACGAGCTGCTCGAGACCTGGGCGGGCGTGGGCGCCGATCGCTGCATGCCGCATCTCCACGTCCCGCTCCAGTCCGGCGACGACGCGGTCCTGCGGCGGATGGGCCGTCGCTACGACACCGGGACGTACGCGCGGACCGTCGAGCGGGCCCGGGTCGCCATCCCCGGGGTCGCCATCCACGCCGACGTCATCGCCGGCTTCCCGACCGAGGACGACGCGTCCTTCGAGCGGACCGTCGGCTTCCTGTCCGACCTGGCCCCGGCCGGGCTCCACGTCTTCCGCTACTCGGCCCGGCCCGACACGCCGGCGGTCCGGATGGCCGGCCAGGTGCCCGAGCCGGTCCGGCGGGAGCGCGCGGCTCGGCTGCTCGAGCTGGCCGCGGTCGCCCGCGCCCGCCACGCATCCGGCCGCGTCGGCGGGACCGCGGCGGTCCTCGTGGAGGGATCGCTGGGGGATGGCCGCTGGGTCGGCCACGCGGAGGACCACCAGCCGGTCGCCCTGCCCGCCACCGGCCCGGATCTCCGCAATGCGATCGTCCGGTGCGACCTCGACCGGGCGGACCCGCTCGCGCCCGACCGGCTCCTGGGCCGGGTCGTCGAGGTCTCGACCGGCCGGCCCATCCGACCGGTCCTGCCGATCCTGGCCCGCCGCGGGCCGGCGAGCGTGGCACCATCGGGCAGCAGCGTCGAGGGAGTGGCGTCATGAGCGATTGCCTGTTCTGCAAGATCGCCGCCGGCGAGGTGCCGTCGACGATGGTCCATTCGGACGACGTGGTCGTCGCCATCCGCGACATCGCGCCGCGGGCGCCGACCCACATCCTGCTGATGCCGCGCCGCCACGTCGCGTCGGCGCTCGAGCTCACCGACGCCGACGCCCCGCTCATGGGGCGGCTTTTCGCCGCCGCCGCCGAGATCGCCCGGCAGGAGGGGATCGCCGACAACGGCTACCGGCTGGTCGCCAACGTGGGCCGCTGGGGAGGCCAGACGGTCGACCATCTCCACCTCCACCTCATGGGCGGTCGCGCGTTCGACTGGCCCCCGGGCTGAACATGAGGCGTGCCCTCGCCGCGACCGCACTCGTCGCGCTCCTCGTGGCGGGCTGCGGGCTGGGATCGGTCACGGACACCGCCCCCTCGCCGCCGCCGGCCGCGCAGGCGTCGCTGAGCCCGACTCTCCAGGCGGCCCGGGCCGAGGTCATCTCCGTCCTGGGCGCTGCGGCGATCATCGTGGATGACGCTGCCGTGGACTACCGGCCCGGGGAGTCGGCGCTGGTCGCCTCGGCGCCCCGCCACGTCCTGCAGGCCGTTCTACCTGAGGCGCCGAGCGGCGGGTTCGTCGTCGTCTACGAGTTCGTTGACGCGACGGCCGCAGCGACCGCCGGGCGCGAGTGGGCCGACTACATCGCCAGCGGCATCGGACGGGTCCAGTTCCCGACCGGTTCCGTGTTCACGATCCGCCAGGACGGGGCGGCCCTCGTCTTCCACGCCTGGTCGCCCGATGGCGCGCCGGACCCCGAGGGCGAGGCGGCCATCGCGACGGCGCTCGGCTCCATCGGGGTCGACTGGCCGGTCAGCGGCTGAGGCGCGTCACTCGGCCTGTTGGACCTGCATCGGCGCATCCGGCGCGATCCGGGCCCGGATCTCGTTCCGCTTGACCTTGAGGGTCAGGGTCCGGGGAAAGTCCTCGTCGGGCCAGAAGGTCCAATCGGCCACTCGGGCGTGGACTGCGAGCGTGGCATTGGCCGCCTTCACCGCCGCGTCGACGCGCTGTCGATCCGCAGCCTCGTCGTCTTCCGTGCGGAGCATCACCGCTTCGATCCGGCCCGGCTCCGTCTCGAGGACCACGGAGTCCCGGATCCCGGCGACCCGCAGGGCGTTCTCGATGTCCTCGGGGAAGACGTTGAAGCCGTTGGGGAGGACGATCATGTCCTTCTTCCGGCCGTGGAGGACCAGGCGTCCATCTGGATCCAGGTGGCCGAGATCGCCGGTCATGTAGAACCCGTCGGCGGTGAAGGCGGCCCCGGTGGCCGCCGGGTCGTCGAAGTAGCCGCGGGTCACGGTAGGGCCACGGAACTGGACCTCGCCGTCGCCCGCGATGCGCATCTCGACGCCCGGCAGGGGTCGTCCCACGGTCCCGACGGGATGGTCGTCCCAGGTCGTGCAGGTGCCCGACCCGGTCTCGGTCGAGCCGTAGCCCTGGAGGACCACGATGCCGATGTCCTCCCAACCCTGCTGGACCGCTGGCGGCAGGTACGCCCCCGCCGAGACGAAGAGGACGAAGTCGCGGCCCAGGACCGGGTCCCGAACGAAGGCCATGATCCACCGCCGCAGCGCCAGCGGCAGGCGATGGACGAGTCGGCGGACCCGGTCAAAGAGCGCGCGGTGACCGCGCCGGTCGATCTCCCGCAGCAGCCCGCTCCAGAAGAGGTCGAGGTACTGGGGGACCATGACCATGCCCGTGGTCCGGTGCGAGCGGATCGCCTCGGTGACGACCCTCGGGTTGCGACTCCGGACGTAGAGGATGTCGGCTCCCAGGTCCAGGGTCAGGTAGAGCCCGATCGCCTGCTCGAACAGGTGCGACATCGGCAGCAGCGAGACGATCCGGTACTCGATGTCGGGGATCACGTGGTGGAACCCGTCGATCCCGGCCACCGTGTTGCCATGGGCGAGCATGACCCCCTTCGGCGTCCCGGTCGTGCCGGAGGTGTAGACGAGGAGGTACACGTCGTCCGGCGTCGGGCGCTCCCAGGTCGCGACCCGGTCCTCCCAGTCGCCCGGGACGTCCGGCCCGGGATCCGCCGTCAGGGCCTCGGTCGTCGTCATCGGCAGCGTGTCCAGGCCCGAGCCGGTGGGATCGGGGGCGTCCCGGCCCGTGCCGAGGACGAGGTGGCCGGCCCCGGACCGCTCAGCGATCCGCCGGGCGGCGTCATGGGCCATCCGGAGGTCGAGGGGGACGAGGACGACGCCGGCACGCATGGCGCCGAAGTAGACCGCGACGAGCTCGGGCGCCGACGGCGACCAGGTGAGCAGCCGGTCCCCCGGGGCGAGCCCCATCGCCCGGATCCGCCAGGCGGCGAGGCGGCTCCGGCGCTCGAGCTCGCGGTAGCTCCAGCGGACCATCGTCCCCTCGTCGGCCTGCATGCTGACGGCGGGGCGATCGCCGAACTTCGCGGCCGCGCTCTCGAGCAGGTCCACGAGCGT
>DATHYZ010000320.1:0-2334 GCA_035458865.1 Candidatus Limnocylindrales bacterium | reverse complement strand
CGACGATGGCGATCGAGCGCGGGGCCAGCAGCCGACCGATCCGGGCGATCGGTCTCGGCGCCCTGCCCGTGCTGCGCCCGTCGCCGAGCGTCACCAGCACGTCGAGGGCCACGGGTCCGGCGGGCGTCACGGCGACCGGGTTGAGCTCGACCTCGAGGATCTCGGCCGGCGAGAGCACTGCCCCCAGCGCGACCAGGCGCTCCACGAGCGCGACGAGCCGATCCGGCGACAGCCGCGGCGGCTGGCCGCGGAGCGGCACGGTGGCGAGACGCGGCGCCATGGCCTCACGAAGAGCGTCGAGCGTGCCATCGGACGGCGTGATGGCCGGGGCCACGATCGCCAGCTCGCGGCCCGGGCGCAGGTCGGACGCCAGGGCCTCGGCGGCCAGGCCACCTGCGCCCACGGCCACCATCGGCCCGAAGTCGTCGGTCCAGCGGAGGGCGACGAGGAGCTCGCCGCCCGGGCGGCTGTCGTGCGCCACGAACTCGGCGATGACGAAGCTGATCACGCTCTCGATCCGGTCGGCCATCGCCCGCATGGCCGCCTCGACGGCCGCCGGCTCCCGGGGCACGACCACGACGCCGCCGACCTCGGTCTTGTGGGCGAGGCCGGGGGCGACGGCACGGACGACGACCCGGTCCCCCGGCAGGTCCACGAGATCGTCCAGCTGGACGGACGTCCCGGCCGGGACCGCTCGCCACCGCGGCACCTGGACGCCGGCGGCCTCGAGGAGGCGCAGCGCCTCGGGCTCGAGCAGCGCCGACCGACCCTGGGCGCGAGCCACGTCCACGATCGACCGGATCCGGTCGATGTCGGGCGGGGCCGGCGCGGTCGGGGCGGTCATCGGCGTCAGGGTGCGCCCGCGACGCCGACTCCGCGCAGGGCCGAACGGCGGGCGATGCCGGTCCGGAGGGCAGTCCGCGACGGCGGTCGGGGCAGGTGGGTGGCGCCGGGCCGGAGCCGGGTCGTCAGCTCGGCCGGAGCGCGATGACCCGGGACCGGACCTCCGGCACGCCGTCGTAGCGCTCCACCAGCTCGGGCGCATCCTCCATGGCCAGCTCGAGCGCGTCGATCGCGGCGTCGGTCACCAGCGCATAGGCGCGCGAGCCGACCAGCTCGGCGGCGCCGCTCTTGAGCAGCCGATGGGCCAGGGTGACATCCGGCCCGAGGACCTCGACGTGGCGACCCACGGCCTGGACCACGTACTCCCCGTGGTGGAGCACGAACTTGAGATCGAGGGCGTCCTTGCGGGCGCAGGCGTCGCACGTGCACGTCCAGGTCAGCCCGGCCCGCTCGCGTCGCTCCACGAAGTCGCGGTAGCAGGTGGCGATGCAGGCGGTGACGGCCGGCCCGCGAGGGGCGACGGCGTCGGGGGCGACCGCGAAGACGGCGTCCCCCTCGAACTTGACCAGCCCGAACGGCGGATCGATCCGGCCGGCGATCCCGTCGAGCAGGCTCGACATCAGCGCGTACGCGTCGGGGATCCGGCCTTCCGCGAAGGCATCCGCCGCGTGCGCCACCCGGACGGTCTCCAGGAACGACGTGTAGCCGGAGATGTCGGCGAGGAGCAGGGCGCCGCGACCTCGCCCGGGCGGGAGTTCGGGGGTCAGGGTCGCCTCCTCGAGGTTCGGTGGCCGCCATGCTACCCGGACCGTGCGATCACCGGGTCGAGGGCAAGCGAGCCCGCCGCGACGGACACGCCATTCGGTCCTTGTCCGTCCGGACCCCAGAGGCCAACCTCGGGCCATGGACACGCTGATCGCCGAGACCCACCCCGTCACCCGCGAGGAGCCGACGGTCGCCGACGCCGAGGGCCCGTTCCCGCCCCTCGCGCCCCCGCCGGAGCCGACCGAGGCGAGCCGCCGGACGCACGCCCTCTTCCTGGCCCTGAACCGGTGGTCCACGGCGCCGATCATGCGGGCCGGCCTGGGCGCCTGGTTGGCGACCCCGATCGGCGGCTACATCCTGCTGCTGCGCGTCCGCGGTCGCAAGAGCGGCCGGGTCATCGACGTCCCGCTCAGCTACTTGATCGCCGAGGGGGCGCCGTGGGTCTGTGCCGGCTTCGGTCCGGCGACCCAGTGGTACCGCAACATCAGGGTCGATCCCCGGGTGGAGGTCATCCTGCCCGGGCGCACCATGGCCGCGGTGGCGGAGGAGGTCCGTGACCCGGCTGTCCGGGCCCGGATCGTCCCGGCCCTGGTCCGGGCCGTCGGGCTTCCCGGCGCGATGGGCGGGGTGGACCCGCGCAGGGATCCCGACGAGCGGATCCTCGAGGCCTATGCCTGGGTGCCCCTCGTCCGCCTGCGCCCCCTCACGGGCCCCATCGTCGCCGGT
>DATHYZ010000319.1:0-35546 GCA_035458865.1 Candidatus Limnocylindrales bacterium | reverse complement strand
ATCACGCTCGGGACGATCCTCGGCTGGATCTACACGGCGATCCTCTTCGAGCCCATGCCGGCGCTCGGGTGGGTGGGGCTCGCGGTCCTGGCCTGGCTCGCCCTGATGGCCTGGGGCTCGATCACCTTCCTGGCCTCCACGATGACGGGCTCCGCCATGGCGGCGGCCGGGGTCGGGGTGGGGGCGCTGCTGGGGCTCTCGCTCCTGGCCGCGATCCCGCCGGTCGGGCGGTGGCTCCCGTCCGGCCTGGATCCGTCGTCGCTCGCGCTCGCCACCGGGCTCCCGGTCGTGACCGAGGACCTGGTCTCGGCCGTCATCGGCACGATCGCCCTCATCGCCGTGGGCGCGGTCGGCGCCCTCCTGGCCTTCCGGCGGCAGGAGATCTAGGCCGCCCGGACCTCGGGCGCGGTCGGCGTCCCGGGCGGGCGCGCGCCCGCCCGCCGGCCCAGGGTGACGATGACCAGCACGCCGGCGACGATCAGGCCGGCCCCGGCCAGGAAGGCGAGATCGAGCGTCTCCCCGAGGAACCCCACGCCAAGGGTCGCCCCGACCAGCGGCTGGGTGAAGAACGCGGCCGCGGCGATCGTCGCCGGGGTCGAGGCGTAGCCGCGGTACCAGAGCGACCAGCCGATCGAGGTCGCGCCGATGCCGAGGTAGAGGACGGCGAGGACCGTGGTCGCGTCGACGGAGCCGATCGGGCTTCGCGCCAGCTCGAGCGGGACGAGCGGCAGGAGGATCACCAGCCCCACCAGACTCGCCTGCACGATCGCCCGGAAGGCACCGACCCGGGCCACCAGGGGCCGACCGACCGACGAGAAGAGCGCCCACGAGGCGGCGGCACCGATCAGCAGGAGATCCCCGACGAGCGACGACGGGATGCCAAGGATCGCCCCGTCGGCCGCGTCCCCGCCTCCCCGGCGGATGGCGATGAGGGCCACGCCGGCCAGGGCCACCGCCACCCCGAGCCAGGCCGCGGGGCGGACCCGCTGCCCTTCCAGGGCCACCCCGAACAGCAGGACGAAGGCTGGCGTGGTCGTCGTCAGCAGGGCCGCCTCGGCGGCACCGGTCAGGGCCGTGCCGGTGAACTGGCAGGCCATCGTGATCGCGACCACGACCCCGGCGAGGAGGACCCGTCGCGGCGCCGTCCGCCGGAAGCCCAGGTCGCCCCGGAAGACGAGCAGCAGCACGGCGACACCGACCGCAAGACGGAGGGCGTTGAGGGTGATCGGCGGGATCGTCGAGAAGGTGGCGCTGGAGATCGCGTAGAGGCCGCCCCAGAGCCCGGCCGCGATGGCCAGGTCGATCGCCCCGGCGGCGACCGACCCGGGTCCGTCCCCGCTGGTCGGGTCGGGAGCTCCGGCCGCCACGCCGGGCCTCAGACGACGCCGACGGCGCGCATGGCCGCGATCGAGGCCGCGTCGTAGCCGAGCTCCGCGAGGATCTCGTCGGTCTGCTCGCCCAGGAGCGGCGGCGCGGTCCGGATCGACGCCGGCGTGGCCGACAGCTCGTACGGCAGGCCGACCTGCCGGATGGTGCCCAGCACCGGGTGCTCGACCTCGACCGTCATCCCACGGGCCCGGGCCTGGGGGTGATCGAAGGCGGCGAGCAGGTCGTTGATCGGCGCGACCGGCACCTCTGCTGCGTCAAGGGCTGCCAGCCACGCGGCCGTGGTGCGCTCGGCCAGGCGGGCGGCGAGGATGGGGCGGAGCTCGTCGCGGTGCTCGACACGCAGCCCGTTCGTCCGGAACCGCGGGTCGCCGGCCAGCTCCCCCAGTCCAAGGGCGGCGCAGAAGCGCGGCCACTGGCGCTCGCTCCCGACGGCGACCGCGATCTCCCCGTCGGCCGTGGCGAACGTCTCGTAGGGGACGATGTTCGGGTGGGCGTTGCCGCGGCGTACCGGCGCTCGGCCCGTCACGAAGGCGTTCTGGGCCTGGTTGACGAGCACGGCGAGCGTCGATTCGAGCAGGGACACGTCGATCCGCTGGCCACGCCCTGCCGCCGGGGAGCCGGAGCGCTCGCGACCGGCCAGGGCGGCCAGGGCGGACACCGCCCCGAGCAGGCCGGTCACGACGTCGGCGATCGCCACCCCGACCTTGGTCGGGCCGCCGCCGGCATCGTCGGGGAAGCCGGTGATCGACATCAGGCCCGCCTCGGCCTGGAGGATGAAGTCGTAGCCGGGCCGGTCGTGGTCGGGGCCGTCCGGCCCGTAGCCGCTGATCGCCAGGTGGACCAGTCCGGGGTTGATCTGCTCCAGCGCGGCGTCGTCGAACCCGAGTCGGTCGAGCCCGCCGACCCGGAAGTTCTCGACGAGCAGGTCGGCCCGGGCCAGCAGGCGGCGGAGCACCTCTGCGCCCTCGGGCCGCTTGAGATCGAGCCGGATGGAGCGCTTGTTGCGGTTCACGGCCAGGTAGTAGGCCGCCGTCCCCGGGTCGTCGGGCCCGGCGAGTCCCGCGCCGACCCACGGCGGACCCCAGCCGCGAGTCCCGTCGCCGTCGGGCGGCTCGACCTTGACGACGTCCGCGCCGAGGTCGGCGAGGAGCATCGTGCAGTACGGCCCGGCCAGGACCGTCGAGCAGTCGGCCACGACGAGGCCGGCCAGGGGGCCAGGGGCGGGGGCTGCGGATCGGGGCGCCGTCGGTTCCGGCATGGCGCCGATGGTAGCCCTCGCGGGTCCGGGTCCGTGGCCTCCTCCGCACGGCCGGGGCGGGCCGCGCCGGCCAAACCGGACCGTCCCGTCAGCCCGCCGGCGCCTCCGGCTGGGTGACGTCGACGACGGCGGCGCCCGTGGCGGTCACGAGGTCGGCGGGAGCGAGATGCAGGTTGACGCCCCGCTTGCCGCCGCCGATCGCGACCCGCTCCAGGTCCATGATCGAAGCGTCCGCCACCACCGGCCAGGATCGCTCCGACCCGAACGGGGTGATCGCTCCCCGCTCGTAGCCGGTGACCGCCCTGGCCTCCTCGGCGTCGGGCAGCGACAGCCGGTTGGTGCCCAGGTGGGCTCGCAGCTTCGGCCAGTCGAAGCGCCGGCCGCCCGGGACCAGGACGAAGACGTAGTCGTCCTCGGCCCGCCGGACGACGATCGTCCGGAGCAGGGCGCCAAGGTCGATGCCCTGCCATTCGGCGCTCTCCTCGGCGCTCCGGGCAGGCTCGGTGACGACGACCCGGTGGGGCACGCCGGCGGCGGCGACGGCCAGGAGGGCGGGGGTGTCGGGCGAGTCGGTCATCCCGGCTCCGCGCTCGCCCCCACCTCCGCGTCCCGCGCCGACCCTGTCGCGGTCGGGCGAGAGCGGCCCGCAGGCACGTCCGCTGTGCCGCGCCGGCCCTCGAGGGCATCGAGCTGGACGAGCTGCGCCACGGCCCCCGCCCGCTCCAGGATCGCGCGGGCCTCCCGTGCGGCTTCCGTCGCCAGCGGATCGCCGTCCGGGGCCAGCGCCAGGCAGTCGAGCATGCTCGCGGCGAGCGCGATGTCCATGCCGAGGTCCCGGTACCGGCGCCAGGCATCACGGAAGGCGGTCGACGACTCCGGGCCCCACGACTCCAGGCCGACGACCGCGGCTCGGATCGCCTCCGAGTCCGCCGCCACGGCCGGCCCTCGGTTCGGGAGGGCGACGAGGCGATCGAGGATCGCTCGTGCCTGGAGGAGGTCGCCGAGGCGGATGGCCGAGCGGGCCGCGATCACGAGCGCCTGGCGGGCATTGAGCGGATCGTCGACCACCGCGAGGCTGTGGCGAAGGGCTTCCTCGTGACGCCCCTCCGTGGCTCGGACGATGGCCGCGGCCAGATCCACCGCGGCCTTGAGGCCAGGATCGTCGCTGGCGGCAACGAAGTCCGTGACCTCGACCTCGAGCGGCGCCGACTCGCGACCGAGCATGGCAGCCAGCTCCATCCGCCCGAGCTGCACGCCCGCGCGATCGGATGGCTCGAGCTCGTCGAGCGGCACGGCCTCGAGCTCCTCGTCGAGCCAGGCCCAGTCGCCGACGCGCAGCGCGGCCTCGACGGCGTTCATCAGGGTCGCGAGGCGCAGGGGACCCATCCCGTACCGACGGGTCAGGTCGACGGCCTGGCGCGATGCCGCGACGGAGGCCCGCGGGTCGGGATCGATCAGGATCAGCGCGAGCTGGAAGGCCGCGCGGGCCGACTCCGCCGCCAGGCCGGCGTCGGTCGCCATGCGCAGCGAGGCCTCCAGGAGCGCCCGCGCCTCGAGCGGCCGCCCGATCAGCGAAAGCGCGATCCCCTTCTGGCCAAGGCCCTCGACGACGCTCTGCACGAGCCCGAGCGCCTCGGCATCCGCCAGGGCCCGGTCGGCCCAGCGGAGCCGGGCCTCCTGGTCGGTCCCCGCCAGGTGCGCCAGGGCGATCCAGAGATCGACGACGACGGGGTCCGGGGCAAGGTGGGCCACCTCAGGCTCGGCCGCCTCGAGCAGCGCGATCGGTTCGGCGAACCGGCCGACCGCGTACTGGGCGATCGCAAGCCCGGTCGTGGCCCTCGCGGCCGACCGCAGGTCGCCCAGCGCCCGGTGGCGCCCGACGGCCTCGGTGAACGACTTGATCGCCGCCTCGTGCCGGCCGGCTTGGCGAGCCTCCGTCCCGAGCGACTCCAGGAGGGCGGCCTCCTCGGAGGGGTCGGAGGTGACGGCTCGAGCCCGTTCGAGATACGCGAGCGCGCTCTCGTGCGAGCCGAGCGCCGTTGCCCGGTCCGCCGCGCCCCGAAGCGCGATCCTGGCCTGGGCCGCGACCGCCTCGCCCTCGGCGCCTTCCGGGGCCGCCTCGTAAGCGTCGACGTAGTGCATGGCCAGGACGCCCGCGGCCGCTTCGTCGCCGAGGGATTCGTAGTACCGGGCCGCCGCCAGGTGGCGGGTCCGGCGATCGCGCTTGGCGAGGGTCGAGTAGGCGACCTCGCGGACGAGCGCCTGGGTGAAGCCGTACTGGCCTCGCTCGGGCGACCTGGGATCGGTGTCGAGCTGGAGGATCTCCCGGTGGACGAGCGCCCGGAGGCGCGGCTCGAGTGCTGCCTCGGGCTCCCCGGTCAACGCGGCGAGGGCTGCCACACTGAAGGTCTGGCCGAGCACGGCACCGTCCTGGAGGAGCGCCCGGTCAGAAGGGTCGACGGCGTCGAGCCGGGCCGCGATCAGGGCATGGAGCGTGTCGGGGATCTGCAGCTCACCGAGGTCGCCGGTCACCTCGTAGATGCCATCGGCCTCCGCGAGCTTGCCGTCCTCGACGAGCATCCGGATCGTTTCGACGGCGTAGAGCGGCATGCCGTCGGCCCGCTGGAGGATCGTCCGGACCGCGCTGGACGGGAGACCCGGGACGAGGCCGTCGAGGAGCTCCCGCATCGCGTCGTCCGAGAGCGGCTGCAGGGCCAGCGCCACGAAGTTCCGCCGCCCGGCGCCCCAGTCCGGCCGGCGCTCGATGAGATCGGGTCGGGCCAGGGTGATGACGAGGATCGGGTAGCCGATGGACCACTCCAGGACATGGTCGATGAAGTCGAGCAACCCGGCATCGGCCCACTGGAGGTCCTCGAAGACGAGGACGGTCGTGCCCTGGAGCGAGATCCGCTCGAAGAACGTCCGCCACGCCGCGAACAGCTCCTCGCGGCCGCCGGGCGGGGCGTCGCCGAGGCCGAGCAGGCTCCGCAGGGCCGGCTCGATGCGACGTCGCTCACCCTCATCCGGAACGAACTCGGCGACGGTGGCGGCGATCCGCTCGAGCGTCGTCGCGTCATCGTCGGTCTCGGCCAGGCCGGCTCGCCGCCGGACCATCTCACCCAGGGCCCAGAACGTGACGCCCTCGCCGAACGACGGGGAGCGGCCCTGGTGCCAGAAGATGTCCTCCTCGACCCCGTCGATGTACTTCAGGAACTCCCACGCGAGGCGGCTCTTGCCGATCCCGCCCTGGCCGGTGACCGACAGCAGGCGGACGCGCCGTTCCCGCGAGGTCGCGTGGAGGAAGTCCTTGATGAGCCGGAGCTCGTCGTCGCGACCGACGAAGGGGGCCTCGATCCCCTCGGATCGACCCGTCCCACCTCGCTCCGCGACGACCCGGAGCGCCCGGAACGCCTCGACCGGCGCCGGCTTGCCCTTGAGGATCTGCTCACCGGCCGCCTCGAAGGCGATCGCGCCGGAGGCGACCCGACGGGTCGCTTCGCCCACGAGCACGGTGCCGGGCGGAGCGACCGACTGGAGCCGAGAGGCGGTATTGACGAGGTCGCCCGCCACCATGCCCTGGTTCGTGGCCCCGATCGCGACGGCCGCCTCGCCGGTCAGCACGCCGGCCCGCACCTGGAGGGTCTCGTCGCCCTCGCGCTTACCGAGGTGGCGGACCGCATCGACCAGCTCGAGCGCCGCCCGGACGGCTCGCTCGGCGTCGTCCTCCCGGGCGACCGGAGCGCCCCAGAGGGCCATCACAGCGTCGCCGATGAACTTCTCGACCGTCCCGCCGTACCGCTCGACGGTCTCCTGGCAGAGCTCGAAATAGCGCGACAGGAACTCGCGGACCTGCTCCGGGTCGGCGCTGTCGGCCCGGGTCGTGAAGCCGACCAGGTCCGCGAAGAGCACGGTCACGAGTCGGCGCTCGGTCTGGGGCTCGACGGGCTGGAAGGGGCCGGGTTCGCCGAGGGTCACCGGGGCCGGGGCGGAGGCCCCCGCCGGACCGGCGGGGGAGACGCTCCCGACCGCCGCCGACCCACCATCGAGCCGCGTCCCGCACTCGGCGCAGAAGCGGGCGCCGGGCGGATTGGTGGTCGCCCCGCAGGACGGACAGGCCGCAGCCAGCCGGGTCCCGCACTCGACGCAGAACTTGGCGCCCGCGGGGTTGGCGGCGGAGCAGGTCGGACAGGTCACGCGCTCGACTCCCATCCCGGTGGAGTCGGCAGCGTAGCGGATTGGACCCGCGTCGGCAGCAGCGGATCCGTGCGGTCGGCGCGGGTCAGATCCCGAAGGTGACCCGGAGGTTCTCCCAGTTGACGGCGAGATCCCAGACGCCGACGCCGACGAGGAGGACGCCGCCGACCGCCTCGATCGCCCGGTGATGGCGGGTGATCGTGCCGACGACCAGCCGCTGGTTCGCGCCCGCGAGGAGCGACAGCAGGACCAGCGGCAGCCCGAACCCCAGCCCGTAGACGAAGAAGGTGAGCAGGCGGGGCGCCGCGTCGGTGACGCCGACGCTGAGGCCCAGGAGAGCCACGATGAACGCCCCGGCGCAGGGCAGGGCAAGTGGGCCCAGCATGAGCCCGTACAGGTAGGCCTGGCCGTAGGGGTTCGCGACGATGGGGACCGACGCTCCGGGCAGGCGAGCGAAGGGATTGCGCCCTGCCAGCAGGAGGATCCCGAGCAGGATGAGCACGCCGTCCACGAGCGGGATGAGGTAGCCGAGCAGCGAGCCCATCGGCACGGCCAGGGCGACCAGGACGATGCCGATGGCGACCATCGTCGTCAGGACGCCGAGCAGGATGATCAGCCCCAGCCAGCCCGTGGCCCCGCGCCCCGAGAGCCGGGACGCGTTCGCCGAGAGGTAGGCGAGGAAGCTCGGGTAGAGCGGCAGGAGGCAGGGGCTCGCGGCGCTGCCGAGGCCGAGTGTGAAGGCGAGGACGAAGGTGTCCATCGGCGGTCGCGAGCGAGCCGGGCTCGTGTCGATCGGGGTCTCGGCCGACGCGGCCCGCCCCCGCCGACTAGGCCCGGTGCTCCTCCACGAGGGCGACGATGCGGTCGCCGCTCTTCTGGCCGAACTCGGTCAGGGTGGCCCGGCCGTCCGGGCTGGTGACGATCATCGGCGTGCCGGGCGGGTTCAGGACCAGGTCGCCGAACTCGTCGGCAAGAGCACGGCTGGCGTCGGTGCCGGCCACGGCGTAGATGCCGGTGAAGCCGTTGTCCTCGCGGTAGCGCGCCAGGGCGGCCGCGTCCTCGCTGGGATCGACCGTCAGGACGACGTAGGCCACGCCGTCCACGCCCTCCAGGGCCGCATCCGTGATCCGCTGTTGAGCCCGACAGTTGGAGCACCAGATGGCCATCGGCTCGACGATCACGACCTGCGTCGCGGCCAGGTCGGCGATCCGGAACGTCTGCCCGGTCGAGACGTCGGTCAGGCTCGCGGTGGCCCAGGGCTGGTCGAACGCCGGCGCAGGCGGAGCCTCGCTCGCGGGCGGCTCGCTCGCCGGGGCCTGGCTGCCGGGCGCCATGCTCGCGGGGGCCTGGCTGGCCGGCGGCGCCGAGACGGGTGCCTCGGTCGACGACATGGGCGACCCGTCCGGGCTCGAGGCGGCACCACTGCAGGCGGCGACCGCGACGGCGGCGACGAGGCCGAGGGCGGCGATCCGTGGGAGGGTGGTCATCGGGGTCCTCATGGCGGCTTCCGGCGGGCGCCCGCCGGTCGCCCGTGAACGTGGTTCGGCGGCGTGGTCCGCAAGGATGCCCCAGGGTCCATGACGGCTCGGTGACGGAGATCGCGCACCCGGCCTAGGATTCCCCGTCATGAGCGACCCCCGCCCCCTCACCCTGATGACCGTCCACGCCCACCCGGACGACGAGTCGATCGGCACCGGCGCCACGATGGCGAAGGCTGTCGCCGATGGTCGGCGCGTGGTGCTGGTGACGTGTACCCGGGGCGAGCTGGGCGAGATCGTCGTCCCCGAGCTTGACACGCCCGAGAACCACCGGCGCCTCGGCGAGCTCCGAGCGGCCGAGCTGGAAGCGGCCATGGCCGAGCTCGGGGTGACCGAGTGGGAGAACCTCGGCTACCGCGACTCCGACATGATGGGCCGCGTCGGCAACGTCGATCCCCGGTGCTTCTGGCAGGCCGACCTCGACGAGGCCGTCGGCCGGCTCGTCTGGCTGGTCCGTCGCCACCGGCCGGACGTCATGACGACCTACAACGACTTCGGCGGCTACGGGCACCCGGACCACATCCGGACCCACGAGGTGGCCGTGGGCGCGTTCGAGCGGGCGGGCGATCCGGCCTGGTACCCGGGACAGCTCGCGCCCGAGCACGGCGGCAGCGGACCGAGCGTCGCCGACGGTGGCCTTGCGCCATGGAGCCCCTCCAAGCTCTACGAGCAGGCGATCCCGGCGTCCGTCAGGATGGCCATGGCCGAGGCGCTCGAGGAGCTTGGTCGCGACCACCCCTGGCGCCCACCGGACGGGGCCTCCCCCGAGGAGCTGGCCGCGTTCGAGTCGCAGATGGCCCGGATGCTCGTCCCCGACGAGGCCATCACGACCTGGATCGACGTCTCGGGCGGCCCGCTGGAGGCGAAGTGGCGAGCGGTCGGCCGTCACGTCACCCAGATGTCGCCCGACAGCTTCTTCCTGGCACCGGGCCTCGACGCCTGGGAGCGCTGGTGGGGTCGCGAGGCGTTCGTCCTCCGCGAGAGTCGGGTCGCGACGAGCATCCCCGAAGCGGATCTCTTCGCCGGGCTGGGCTGAGCCGCCCGACGATCAAGGGTCGGGGCCCCGACCGCTGGATAGGCTGACGCCCCGTCCGGGCGGGAGGACGGGGCGTCGGGATATGCGGGGAGCGATGGCGGACCCGACCGGATTCGAACCGGCGATCTCCAGCGTGACAGGCTGGCATGTTGGGCCGCTACACCACGGGTCCGCGACCGGCTGCGAAGGATAGCAGAGGCCGCTCGGACCGTCACGCGTCGCCTCTCGACCGCCGGCGCCCGCCGTGCGACCCCGATCACGCCCCCGCCACGCCCCCCGCACCGGAGCGGCGCTATGCTCGACCCGTGAGCCTCATCGACCTGCGATCCGACACCGTCACCAAGCCGACGCCCGAGATGCGCCGGGCCATGGCGGAGGCCGAGGTCGGCGACGACGTCCTCGGCGACGACCCGACCGTCATCGCCCTCGAGGAGCGGGCCGCCGAGCTCCTGGGAAAGGAGGCTGGCCTCTTCGTCGCCTCGGGCACGATGGGCAACCTCGTCGCCCAGCTGGCCCACCTGGCTCGAGGCCAGGAGACGATCACCGGCCGCCAGGGTCATGTCGTCCTCGACGAGGCCGCCGGCCACGCGGTCGTGGTCGGGACCAGCGTCCGCGCCCTCGAGGAGCGGCCCGACGGCACGATCGACCCGGCCGCCGTCGCGGCGGCCTTTCGCGACCCGACCGACCCGCACGAGCCGATCACCGGCCTCGTCGTCCTCGAGAACACCCACGCCCACTCGGGTGGTCAGCCCCTGTCGCCGGAGTACGAGGCGTCGGTCGCGGCGGTCGCCCACGAACGGGGCGTCCCGCTCCACGTCGACGGGGCCAGGCTCTTCAATGCCGCGGTCGCCCTCGGGGTCGAGCCGCGCGACCTGGCCGCGGCGGCGGACAGCGTCACCTTCTGCCTCTCGAAGGGTCTCGCCTGCCCGGTCGGCTCCGTCGTCGTCGGGCCACGCGACCTCATCTGGCGGGCACGTCGAGGGCGCAAGCTGCTGGGTGGCGGCATGCGCCAGGCCGGCGTCCTTGCCGCGCCGGGGCTGATCGCCCTCCGCGACGGCCCCGCCGGCATGATCGAGCGCCTGGCCGAGGACCACGCCAACGCCCGCCGCCTGGCCGAGGCGCTCGCTGCCCTGGCGGGCATCGAGTCGCCCGGGGACATCGCCCAGCCCGAGCCCGGCCGGCTCGACCCGGCGCGCGTGCGCACGAACTTCGTGCTCTTCCGCGTGGCAGCCGACCGCGATGCCTTCCTGGAGAACCTCCGGACGCGGGGGATCCTGATGGAGCGGTATCCTCACGGCCAGATCCGCGTCGCCACGCACTACGGCATCGAGGCGGCGGACATCGAGACCACGATCGCGGCAGTGCGCGCGGCCCTGGCGGAGACCAGCCGGCGCAGTGACGCGACGAGCGGCGCCCGGGCCTGACCCGCTCCGTCGCCCAGCCGAGGAGACCCGTGGCCCACCCCGCGACCGTTCCCCTGCCACGCCCCGAAGCGCCCGAGGGCGCCGGGCCGCTTGACGATCGCTTCTACGGCCTCGTGGAGGACCGCTTCCGGCGCCTCCTCCAGGACGAGCCGGTCTACGCCACGATGGTCGGGCTCCACGACCTCGACGATCGCTGGGGCGACGGGACCCGGGACGCGCTCCTGGGCCGGATCGAAGCCGACCGGCGCCACCTCGCGGAGGTCGAGGCCATCGACGCTGCCGGGCTGTCGTCCAGCGCCCGCTTCGAGCGAGACCTCGAGATCCACAACCTCCGGCGCGAGCTGTTCGACGCCGAGGAGGTGCGCCTCTGGGAGCGTCGATCCACCGCGCTCGACCTCGTCGGCGATGCGCTCTTCCTGGGCTTCGCCCGGGACTTCGCGCCATTGCCGGAGCGGCTCGAGCGGCTGGGTGACCGGATGACCGGCATCCCGGCGTTCCTCGAGCAGCACCGCACCCGCGCGGTCGTCCCGCAGGTCCGTGTCTGGCAGCGGATCGAGATCGAGGCCGCCGAGGACCTGCCGTCCTTCCTGGATGAGATCGTCGCCGCCGGACGTGACGTCCTCGACGAGCCCGGGCAGCGCCGGTTGGAAGGCGCCGCCGACACGGCTCGCGGGGCGATCGCGCGGTACGCGGACGAGCTCCGGGCGACCCTGGCCGAGGGGGTGGATGACTGGGCCCTGGGTCGCGAGCGCTACGACGAGCTCGTCCGGCGACGCGCCTTCGACGGGCTCGACGCCGACGACATCCTCGAGATCGGCCACCGCCAGCTCGCCGAGCAGAAGGCCGCCCGGGTCGCGGTGGCCCGCGAGATCGATCCCACGGTCGACGAGCCCACCGTCGTCGACCGCATCAAGCGCGACCAGCCGGCCTCGTTCGAGGAGGCGCTCGACGCCTACCGGGACGCGATGCGGCGCGCCCGCTCCCACCTGGTCGTGCGGGACCTGGTGACGGTCCCGGACGACGAGCGGATCGAGGTCGTCGAGACCCCCGCCTACCTGCGGAACGTCATCCCGTTCGCCGCCTACTTCGACCCGCCCCGCTTCGACGAGCAGCCGACCGGGATCTACATCGTGACTCGCTCGGTCGGCGACGACCCCGGTGCCATGCGGGAGCACAACCTGAGCTCGATCAGCAACACCAGCATCCACGAGGCATATCCGGGCCACCACCTCCAGCTGACGGTCGCCGTGCGACACCCGTCCCTCACCCGCTTCATGACGGACGCGCCCGAGTTCGTCGAGGGCTGGGGGATGTACTCGGAGCAGATGATGCGCGAGGAGGGCTTCGACGATTCGGCGCCCTTCCGGCTCACGATGCACACCGACGCGATCTGGCGAGCCTGCCGGATCATCCTCGACATCGGGATGCACCGGGGTGAGTTCACGATCGACGAGGCGACCGCCTTCCTCGTCGAGCACACCTCGTTCCAGGAATCCAATGCCCGGGCCGAGGTCCTTCGGTACACCTACACCCCGACCTACAACTTCTCCTACCTGCTGGGCAAGGTGCTGATCCTCCAGCTCCGGGAGGACGAGCGCCGCCGGCTCGGACCCGACTTCACGATGCGGGGCTTCCACGACGCCCTGCTGCGCGCCGGCAGCCTCCCCATCAGCTTCCACCGCCGGCTCCTCGCCGACGCGACAGCCCCGGGATCCGAGGGCCGCGCGTGATCGTCATCCCTTCGATCGACCTGACCGGTGGTCGGTCGCGCCTGGTGTGGTGGCCGGGCGCCTCGTCGGGCAGCGGCGCGCCGACCGACCGACCGGAGCTCATCGCAGCCCGGCTCGTCGACGCCGGCGCCCGCCAGCTCCACCTCGTCGACTTCGACGGCGCCCGCGCCGGGCAGCCCGGGAACCTGGAGGCCATCGCCCGCGTCGCCGAGCGCGTGGCGGTGCCGCTCCAGGTCGCCGGAGGGCTGGAGTCCGCGGACGCGATCCGGCTCGCCTTCGCGGCCGGGGCCACCCGGGCCGTGCTGTCGCTGGCCATCGCCGACCGCCCCGACGAGCTCCGCGAGTGCCTCGCGGTCGCCGGGGACTGGCTCGCCGTCGGGCTCGACCCGCGACCCGAGCGCCTCGCCGCCTTCCCGTGGCGCCGCGCCGAGGTGCCCACGCCCCAGGCGCTGCTCGGCGAGCTCATGACGGCCGGCGTGCGCCGCTTCGTCCTGTCCCATGGCGGCGGCGGGGATGTCACCCGCCTGGCCGCCCTCGCCGGCACCTACGACGCCGAGTTCCTCGTTGCCGGCGGCGTCGCCGGCGTCGCCGATCTGGCCCCGCTCCGGGAAGCCGGGGTCGCCGGGGTCATCCTCGGCGAGCCGCTGTTCTCGGGAGCCATCGACCTACCGACCGCGCTGGAGACCGCTGCATGACCCCGTCCCGTCGACCATCGCTCACCGCTCGGCCGCGCCTGACGCGGTTCCGCGCATCCGTCGTCGGCCTGGCCGCCGTGGCCCTGCTCGTCGCCGCCTGCACCGGCGGCGACCTGCCGCCGATCCCGGACGCCACCCCGACGCCCTCGGCCACGCCGGAGCCGTCCACGCATCCGTCGATCGATCCATCGCCGGTCGTGGAGGGCTGCCCCACCAGCCAGCCCGACCCGCTGCCCGCCGGCGAGGTCCGCGACGTGACCATCGCCACGAGCCAGGGCACGATCGTCATCCGGGTCGAGGGCGAGCTGTCGCCGATCGCGGCCGGGAACTTCGTGGCCCTCGCGGAGTGCGGCTACTACGACGGGGTCGTCTTCCACCGGCTCGTGCCGGGGTTCGTCATCCAGGGCGGCGACGGCATGAACGGTCGCTCGCCGAACGTCGATCCCGACCTGGTCGGCACCGGCGGTCCCGGGTACACGATCGAGGACGAGCCGGTCACGGCCACCTACGGGCGCGGGGTCGTCGCCATGGCCCGGACGCCCGCGCCGAACAGCCAGGGCTCGCAGTTCTTCATCGTCCTGGACGATCGAGCCGAGGATGCCCTCGCCTCCTACAACACCTACGCCATCTTCGGGACCGTGGTCGAGGGCATGGACACCGTCGACGCGATCGCGGCGATGCCGAACAGCGGCCCGCCGAGCAACGCGGCCCTCGAGCCGGTCGCGATGGACGAGGTCACCGTCAGCACCCCCTAGACCCGAGCAGCACCCAGAGAGGAGCGCACCATGGCCAAGGCCACCATCGCGACCACCAAGGGCGACATCGAGGTCGAGATCTTCACCGAGGGCGCCCCGAAGGCGGCCAGCAACTTCCTGGACCTGGCCGAGAAGGGCTTCTACGACGGGGTGATCTTCCATCGCGTCGTGCCCGGGTTCGTGATCCAGGGCGGCGATCCCACCGGGACCGGCCGGGGCGGGCCCGGCTACCAGTTCGAGGACGAGCCGTTCGCGGGCGACTACGTCCGTGGCGCGGTGGCGATGGCCAACGCGGGCCCCAACACGAACGGCAGCCAGTTCTTCATCTGCCTCGAGGACCTGAGCGGGCGGCTCCCGAAGAACTACACCCTCTTCGGCCAGGTCATGAAGGGGATGGACGTCGTCGACGCCATCGCCGCCGATCCGACGGGCCCGGGCGACCGGCCCACCGCCCCGGTCGCCATGACCAAGGTGAACGTGATCGAGCGGTAGCAGCCGCTCCGACGGACACCAGGAGCGCCACGCTGGGGGGCGTCCAGCCGATTGGTTAAGGGATATTCACATAACCTGCGTCGAAATCCCTTGGCGAATGACCCTGCGGCAGGTAGAGTATCCCGCGGCGGATGCCAAAAGTGTCCACCAAAGCGCTGCCCCAGCACCATGTGGCATGGGTAGGTAGGGTTAGGGTAGTCGGTGCAGCCGACGTGATAGATGCCCTTGGGGCGTGGCAGAAGGCCCGTCGCAGGACGGACGCACTTCACCGGGACAGCAACGGAGCGGCTCCTTCGGGAGCCGCTCCGTCGATTCTCGGCGGTCGCCTGGTGGCGCGTCCCCCCTGGTGCGACCGCGGGCAACCCTTTCCCCTCGAGCAGCGTCGGACGGGTATGAAGCGAGCCGTCGCCGCCCTGATGTGCCTGTCCATGGTCCTGGGCGCCTGCGCATCGCCCGGTCCGTCGACCGATGGCTCGACGCCCGGTCGGCCCGACCCGGCAGGGATCGAGCTGGCAGCCCTCGAGGTCCCCCGGATCGCCGGCGCCGCCATGGATGCCCAGAGCGCCGGCGCCGCCATCGACGCGTTCGGCCTCGATCTCTACCGGCTCGTGGCCGCTCCCGAGAAGAACGCCGTCATCTCGCCGGCCAGCATCGCCATCGCCCTCGCGATGGCCCGGGCCGGTGCCCGCGGCACCACGGCCGAGCAGATGGACGCCGTGCTCCGCGACCTCGGCAGCGACGAGCACGCCGCCTGGGTCAGCGCCCTCGACCAGGCCCTGGCCGAGCGGTCGGGCACGTTCAAGGATGCCGAGGGCAGCGACCTCGACGTCGCCCTGCGGATCGCCAACGCGCCCTTCGCCCAGCGCGACTTCGCGCTCGAGCAGGCCTTCCTCGAGGCGCTTGGCGGACGCTTCGGGGCCGGCCTGCGACTCGTCGACTACAAGGCCGACCCGGAGGCGGCGCGCCGGGCCATCAATGCCTGGGTCGATGCGCAGACCGAGGAGCGCATCCCCGAGCTGCTCGCCGCCGGCGACGTCGACCTGCTGACGCGCCTCGTTCTCGTCAACGCCGTATACCTCAAGGCCGCCTGGCTGACGCCCTTCGCCGAGGAGGCGACCGAGGACGGACCCTTCACCCGACCCGACGGCTCGACGGTCGACGTGCCGCTCATGTCGACCGGTTTCGAGGCCCCCTATGCAGCCGGCGATGGCTGGCAGGCCGTCGAGCTGCCCTACGTCGGCGGCTCGCTGGCGATGACGATCATCGTCCCCGACGACCTGGCGGCCTTCGTCGAGGCCCTGGACGCGGACGGGCTCGCCGCCATCACCGACGAGCTGGCCCCGGCCCACGTCGACCTCGTCATGCCGCGGTTCAGCATCGAGACCCGGACCGAGCTGGGACCGGTCCTGACGGCGCTCGGGATGACCGACGCGTTCGACCCCGACCGTGCCGACTTCTCCGGCATGACGTCCGAGGAGCAGCTCTACATCTCCGCGGTCGTCCACCAGGCGAACATCGACGTCGACGAGGATGGCACCGAGGCGGCCGCCGCCACGGCGGTCGTCATGCGGACGACGAGCCTGCCCGCCAAGCAGGTCGAGCTGCGCGTCGATCGGCCGTTCCTGTTCGCCCTCCGCGACGTCCCGACCGGGACGATCCTGTTCATGGGCCAGGTGGTCGATCCGTCGTCCGACTAGCGCTCGGGGCCGGCTGGCCCCCAGGCCCCCCTGCAGACCTCCGGGACAGAGCAGTGGACGACCGTCCCACCGACGATCGTCGCGACGACCGTCATCGCCCGGATCTCGTCGGGCGAGGCCGTGGTGACGTCGCCGCTCAAGATCGTCACGTCGCCTAACGTGTCCGGCGCCAGGTGCCCGCGCCGCGCCTCGTCGCCGAGGGCGTAGGCCGCATCGAGCGTCACGGCCCGCAGGCCCTGCTCGGCGGTCAGCAGCTGGTCGCGCAGCCACGCCGGTGTCTCCGGCTGGGTTCGGGCCTGGCCGTCCATGCCGGCCGCGATCTGGTCGACGGGTCGGCCCTGATCCGCCGCCAGCACGAAGTCCATGAACGTCCACGGCGCGTCGGTCGCCGAGGCCACGTGCAGCCCGGCGTCGACGAAGTCGCGCCAGCGGGCGACCCAGTCGATCCGGGCGTCGGGCTCGTCCCGCTCGAACCGGTCACGCGCGGCGTCGCCCAGGATCCAGTCCCTGGCACCGTCGAGGTGGATCACCGTGACGAGGTCCATCGCGACCAGGCGGGCCAGCTGCTCGGCCGTCACCTGGATGGCGTGCTCGATCCGGTGGTGGAGCGGGTTCGGCCCGGTCGGACCCAGCGCCGCCTCGAACGCGTCGAGCACCAGGTCAATGGCCGGTGCCCTCGTGCTGTGGACCGAGACCTGCCAGCCGGCCTCATCCGCCCGGCCGATCGCATCGATGAGGTCCGCCCGCTCCCAGTTGATGGGCCCGAGGAGGCCATGGTCGAGATGGATCTTCACGCCGCGGACGCGAAGATGGTCATCGATGCTGCCGGGCTCGCGCTCGAGGTACCAGTCGCCGAGGAACTTCTTCTCGAAGTTGAGGGCGAGATACGCGTCGACCCGCAGCGGCAGGGCATCGTCCGCGGCGAGGCGGGTCAGTTCCTCGAGCTTCTCGGGGTTCACCCACTGCTCGGAGATCGAGGTCCAGCCGCGGGTCGCGGCCAGGTCCATCGCCTCTGCTGCCGAGTCGACCCCGTAGTAGTCGCGGTCGCCGATCCAGTGGGCGTGGGCATCGACTAACCCGGGGTAGGCGACGCCCTCACCGAGGTCGATGATCGGCGTGTCGTCGCATGCCCGCGCCAGCACGTCGTCGCGGGTGCCGACGGCGACCACGGTCCCGTCCTCGATGAACAGGGCCTCGGCGATCGGCGGCTCGTCCATCGTGACGATCCGACCGATGAGGACGAGATCCCCGGCCTCGAGGTTCGTGGCGCTCGAGGTCGCACCGGCGGCCTTGCGGTCACACGCCGACAGCGGCGACGACGTCGAGGGGTCCGTGCCGGCCTGGCCGCACCCGGCGACGAAGGCAAGCAGGATCGCCACAGCCGACTGCCGCACCCTCGTCATCGCACCGCGCCTCCCTCCCATCACCGACATGGCCCCTCGCCGACCCTTGATGCAGTGATGACGCATGCGGACCGCCGGTTCGTTCAGATTCCGCGGTCGCGAACACTGCTCGAGGACGAATGGACGGGTCCTCCGGGCTGGGGAAGGTCGCAGGCGGCCCGGCCGGGCCGCCTGCGACCTTCCCCAGCCCGGAGGACCCGTCCATTCGTCCTCGAGCAGTGTTCGCGACCGCGGAATCTGAACGAACCGGCGGTCCGCATGCGTCATCACTGCATCAAGGGTCGGCGAGGGGCCATGTCGGTGATGGGAGGGAGGCGCGGTGCGATGACGAGGGTGCGGCAGTCGGCTGTGGCGATCCTGCTTGCCTTCGTCGCCGGGTGCGGCCAGGCCGGCACGGACCCCTCGACGTCGTCGCCGCTGTCGGCGTGTGACCGCAAGGCCGCCGGTGCGACCTCGAGCGCCACGAACCTCGAGGCCGGGGATCTCGTCCTCATCGGTCGGATCGTCACGATGGACGAGCCGCCGATCGCCGAGGCCCTGTTCATCGAGGACGGGACCGTGGTCGCCGTCGGCACCCGCGACGACGTGCTGGCGCGGGCATGCGACGACACGCCGATCATCGACCTCGGTGAGGGCGTCGCCTACCCCGGGTTAGTCGATGCCCACGCCCACTGGATCGGCGACCGCGACTACTACGGGGTCGACTCGGCAGCAGAGGCGATGGACCTGGCCGCGACCCGCGGCTGGACCTCGATCTCCGAGCAGTGGGTGAACCCCGAGAAGCTCGAGGAACTGACCCGCCTCGCCGCGGACGATGCCCTGCCGCTGCGGGTCGACGCGTATCTCGCCCTCAACTTCGAGAAGAAGTTCCTCGGCGACTGGTACCTCGAGCGCGAGCCCGGCAGCATCGATGACCATCTTCGCGTCCGCGGCGTGAAGATCCATCTCGACCATGGCCTCCTCGGGCCCATCAACTGGGAGCGGGCGGACCTCATCGATGCGATCGGCCGGGCGGATGAGGCCGGCTGGCAGGTCTCGGTCCACAGCACGAGGGCACCGGCCATTGACCTGGTGCTCGACGCGTTCGAGGCGGCGCTGGGTCCGACCGGGCCGAACCCGCTCCACCACCGGATCGAGCACGCCATCCAGGTGACGGCCGAGCAGCTGGCCCGCCTGGTCGCGATGGACCTCGTCACGGTGATCCACCTCGACGGTGCCAGGGACTGGATCCTGGGCGACGCCGCGCGTGACCGGTTCGAGCGGGACGAGCCCGACGCCCGGATCGACTGGGTCGCCCGCTGGCGCGACTTCGTCGACGCCGGGCTGCACGTGGCCTCGGCGACCGACGCGCCGTGGACGTTCATGGACTTCGTGCTGGCGGCGGATCAGGGCCGACCCGTCGACCAGATCGCGGCCGGCATGGACGGCCAGGCCCGAACCCAGCCGGAGACACCGGCGTGGCTGCGCGACCAGCTGCTGACCGCCGAGCAGGGCCTGCGGGCCGTGACGCTCGATGCGGCCTACGCCCTCGGCGACGAGGCGCGGCGCGGGCACCTGGCGCCGGACACGTTAGGCGACGTGACGATCTTGAGCGGCGACGTCACCACGGCCTCGCCCGACGAGATCCGGGCGATGACGGTCGTCGCGACGATCGTCGGTGGGACGGTCGTCCACTGCTCTGTCCCGGAGGTCTGCAGGGGGGCCTGGGGGCCAGCCGGCCCCGAGCGCTAGTCGGACGACGGATCGACCACCTGGCCCATGAACAGGATCGTCCCGGTCGGGACGTCGCGGAGGGCGAACAGGAACGGCCGATCGACGCGCAGCTCGACCTGCTTGGCGGGCAGGCTCGTCGTCCGCATGACGACCGCCGTGGCGGCGGCCGCCTCGGTGCCATCCTCGTCGACGTCGATGTTCGCCTGGTGGACGACCGCGGAGATGTAGAGCTGCTCCTCGGACGTCATGCCGGAGAAGTCGGCACGGTCGGGGTCGAACGCGTCGGTCATCCCGAGCGCCGTCAGGACCGGTCCCAGCTCGGTCCGGGTCTCGATGCTGAACCGCGGCATGACGAGGTCGACGTGGGCCGGGGCCAGCTCGTCGGTGATGGCGGCGAGCCCGTCCGCGTCCAGGGCCTCGACGAAGGCCGCCAGGTCGTCGGGGACGATGATCGTCATCGCCAGCGAGCCGCCGACGTAGGGCAGCTCGACGGCCTGCCAGCCATCGCCGGCTGCATAGGGGGCCTCGAAACCGGTCGACATGAGCGGCACGTCGACCGTCGAGCCGTCGGGTCGGGTGAAGGGTCCGTCCTCGGTCGCCTCCTCGGCGAAGGGCGTCAGCCAGGCGGCCTTGAGGTATACGGCGTTGACGAGAACGAGGCGCGTCAGCAGGTCGACGTCGCCGGCGGCGAGCAGCTCGGGGATGCGCTCCTCGGTCTGCGCATCGACCCAGGCATTGATGGCCCGGCGCGCCGCCTCCGGGTCGGCCTTGTAGTCGACGAGTCGCAGGCCGGCCCCGAAGCGTCCGCCAAGCGCCTCGAGGAAGGCCTGCTCGAGCGCGAAGTCGCGCTGGGCGAAGGGCGCGTTGGCGATCCGCAGGGCGACGTCGAGGTCGCTGCCCTCGGCATCCTTGAACGTGCCCGACCGCTCGGCCAGGGCCTGGTCGAGGGCGCTGACCCAGGCGGCGTGCTCGTCGCTGCCGAGGTCGCGGAGCACGGCGTCCATCTGCTCGGCCGTGGTGCCGCGGGCACCGGCCCGGGCCATCGCGAGGGCGATGGCGATGCTGGCCGGCGAGATGACGGCGTTCTTCTCGGGAGCGGCCACGAGCCGGTAGAGATCGAGGCCGAACGCGTCGATGGCGGCGCCGGCGCTCTGGGCATCCATGGCGGCGCCGGCGATCCGGGGGACCTCGAGGGCTGCCAGCTCGATCCCTGCCGGGTCGGGCCGACCGGGCGTCGAGCCATCGGTCGACGGACCGGGCGATGCGCAGGCGCCCAGGACCATGGACAGGCACATCAGGGCGGCGACGGCTCGCTTCATACCCGTCCGACGCTGCTCGAGGGGAAAGGGTTGCCCGCGGTCGCACCAGGGGGGACGCGCCACCAGGCGACCGCCGAGAATCGACGGAGCGGCTCCCGAAGGAGCCGCTCCGTTGCTGTCCCGGTGAAGTGCGTCCGTCCTGCGACGGGCCTTCTGCCACGCCCCAAGGGCATCTATCACGTCGGCTGCACCGACTACCCTAACCCTACCTACCCATGCCACATGGTGCTGGGGCAGCGCTTTGGTGGACACTTTTGGCATCCGCCGCGGGATACTCTACCTGCCGCAGGGTCATTCGCCAAGGGATTTCGACGCAGGTTATGTGAATATCCCTTAACCAATCGGCTGGACGCCCCCCAGCGTGGCGCTCCTGGTGTCCGTCGGAGCGGCTGCTACCGCTCGATCACGTTCACCTTGGTCATGGCGACCGGGGCGGTGGGCCGGTCGCCCGGGCCCGTCGGATCGGCGGCGATGGCGTCGACGACGTCCATCCCCTTCATGACCTGGCCGAAGAGGGTGTAGTTCTTCGGGAGCCGCCCGCTCAGGTCCTCGAGGCAGATGAAGAACTGGCTGCCGTTCGTGTTGGGGCCCGCGTTGGCCATCGCCACCGCGCCACGGACGTAGTCGCCCGCGAACGGCTCGTCCTCGAACTGGTAGCCGGGCCCGCCCCGGCCGGTCCCGGTGGGATCGCCGCCCTGGATCACGAACCCGGGCACGACGCGATGGAAGATCACCCCGTCGTAGAAGCCCTTCTCGGCCAGGTCCAGGAAGTTGCTGGCCGCCTTCGGGGCGCCCTCGGTGAAGATCTCGACCTCGATGTCGCCCTTGGTGGTCGCGATGGTGGCCTTGGCCATGGTGCGCTCCTCTCTGGGTGCTGCTCGGGTCTAGGGGGTGCTGACGGTGACCTCGTCCATCGCGACCGGCTCGAGGGCCGCGTTGCTCGGCGGGCCGCTGTTCGGCATCGCCGCGATCGCGTCGACGGTGTCCATGCCCTCGACCACGGTCCCGAAGATGGCGTAGGTGTTGTAGGAGGCGAGGGCATCCTCGGCTCGATCGTCCAGGACGATGAAGAACTGCGAGCCCTGGCTGTTCGGCGCGGGCGTCCGGGCCATGGCGACGACCCCGCGCCCGTAGGTGGCCGTGACCGGCTCGTCCTCGATCGTGTACCCGGGACCGCCGGTGCCGACCAGGTCGGGATCGACGTTCGGCGAGCGACCGTTCATGCCGTCGCCGCCCTGGATGACGAACCCCGGCACGAGCCGGTGGAAGACGACCCCGTCGTAGTAGCCGCACTCCGCGAGGGCCACGAAGTTCCCGGCCGCGATCGGCGACAGCTCGCCCTCGACCCGGATGACGATCGTGCCCTGGCTCGTGGCGATGGTCACGTCGCGGACCTCGCCGGCGGGCAGCGGGTCGGGCTGGCTGGTGGGGCAGCCCTCCACGACCGGCGATGGATCGATCGACGGATGCGTGGACGGCTCCGGCGTGGCCGAGGGCGTCGGGGTGGCGTCCGGGATCGGCGGCAGGTCGCCGCCGGTGCAGGCGGCGACGAGCAGGGCCACGGCGGCCAGGCCGACGACGGATGCGCGGAACCGCGTCAGGCGCGGCCGAGCGGTGAGCGATGGTCGACGGGACGGGGTCATGCAGCGGTCTCCAGCGCGGTCGGTAGGTCGATGGCTCCCGAGAACAGCGGCTCGCCGAGGATGACCCCGGCGACCCCGGCTTCCCGGAGCGGGGCCAGATCGGCGACGCCGGCGACGCCGCCGGCAACGAGGAACTCGGCGTCGTAGGTGCCGGCGAGGGCGGCCAGGCGGGTGACATCCCCGCCGCCGCCATGGGACAGGACGAAGCGGCGCACGCCGGCCGTCATGAGCTCGCCGAGCAGCGCCTGGGGCGTGGGCACCTCGGCGCGGCGCCACGGGAAGGCGGCGAGGCGCTCGGGTCGCGGGTCGAGCCCGACGGCGAGCCAGTCCCCGGCGACCGCGAGGCACTCGCGGAGCTCGTCGGGGCGGTCGGCGATGGCCAGCGACAGCACGGCCCGGGTGGCCCCGGCCGCGAAGGCGAGCCGGATCGCGTCCGCGGACTCCAGCCCTCCGGCGACCTGGAGCGGCACCGCCACGCGCTCGGCGACGCGGGCGATGGCCTCCAGGTTCCCGGGCTGCCCGGCGCGGGCGCCGTCGAAGTCGACGAGGTGGAGCTGGCGGGCGCCGGCGTCGACGAGCCGGGCTGCGATGAGCTCCGGTCGGTCGGTCGGCGCGCCGCTGCCCGACGAGGCGCCCGGCCACCACACCAGGCGCGACCGACCACCGGTCAGGTCGATCGAAGGGATGACGATCACGCGCGGCCCTCGGATCCCGGGGCTGTCGCGTCGGCGAGGAGCCGGCGGTGGAAGCTGATGGGGAGGCTGCCGGCGCGCAGCAGGGCGTCGTGGAAGCCCCGCATCGTGAAGTCGGGTCCGAGCCGGCGGCGCTCGTCCTCCCGGAGCTGGAGGATCAGCACCTTGCCCAGCAGGTAGGAGAAGTTGTAGGTCGGGGTGTAGGTGTACCGAAGGACCTCGGCCCGGGCATTGGATTCCTGGAACGAGGTGTGCTCGACGAGGAAGGCGGTCGCCTCGTCGATCGTGAACTCACCCCGGTGCATCCCGATGTCGAGGATGATCCGGCAGGCTCGCCAGATCGCGTCGGTGTGCATCGTGAGCCGGAAGGGCGCCGAATCGTCGAAGCCCTCCTCGCGCATCATCTGCTCCGAGTACATCCCCCAGCCCTCGACGAACTCGGGCGCGTCCGTCATGAAGCGGGTGAGGGACGGGTGTCGCACGGCGACCGTCAGCTGGAGGTGGTGGCCCGGATATGCCTCGTGGATGCTGGTGTTGCTGATCGAGCTCAGGTTGTGCTCCCGCATGGCACCGGGGTCGTCGCCGACCGAGCGAGTCACGATGTAGATCCCGGTCGGCTGCTCGTCGAAGCGGGGCGGGTCGAAGTAGGCGGCGAACGGGATGACGTTCCGCAGGTAGGCGGGGGTCTCGACGACCTCGATCCGCTCGTCGTCCGGGACCGTCACCAGGTCCCGCACGACCAGGTGGGAGCGGGCGCGCCGCATCGCGTCCCGGTAGGCGTCGAGCGCCTCCTCGAACGAGGCCGGCTGGTCGCGCTTGATGCGGTCGACGACGGTGGGCTCGTCGACCGTGGGATCGATCTCGCGGGCCACCGCGACCCGGGCGGCCTTCTGCTCGGCGAGCTGGCGGTGGCCGATCTCGAGGATGTCGTCGGCGTCGAGCCCGTCGAAGGCGCGTCGCCGGACGAGCTCGTCGTAGCGCTCGCGACCCAGGGCCCAGTCATCCACCCCCTCGGCCAGGGTCGCCCGGAGCTCGTCCGCGTACCGCGCGATCGCCCCGCGAGCCGTGTCGGCGGCGCCTTCCAACCGGCGCTGCCCGGGCTCGTCGAGGACGTCACGTCCGGCGGCGACGATCTCATCCAGGAAGGACGGCAGGTCCTCGGCGGCCTCGATCTCGATCCGCTGCCAGACACGGACCTGCGGGACGACCGCGCGGGTGCGGTGCTGCTCGAGGAACGCCGGGATGCCGGTCATCCGGTCACCCAGCCGCTCGAGCCGCTCCGGCAATGGCGCGAAGTCCCGGGCGAAGCCCAGGAAGAGCGCATCGCCGACGAGGTCGAGCGCGGTGGATCGACGCTCCCAGAGGCGCACCTCCTCGGCGTCGAACAGCTCGCGCCGGAGGTTGTGGATCTCGAGGTCTCGCTCGAAGCGGGCGCTGGACGACAGCCCGGCAGCGTCGATGGCCTCGACCTCCGCGAGGTGGCGCCGGTCGGCTTCGATCCGGCCCAGGAGCGCGTCCCGGGTCCCGTCGCCCCAGCGATCGTCGAGGTCGTGGAGCCCGACCATCGTGGCGTAGACCGGCTCGTCCTGGAGGAGGCGCCGGAAGCGGTCCTCCACGAGGCCGTAGAAGCGATCGTCAAGCGGCCCGGCGCCCTCGGGCGCTTCGGGGCGTGGCAGGGGAACGGTCGCGGGGTGGGCCACGGGTCTCCTCGGCTGGGCGACGGAGCGGGTCAGGCCCGGGCGCCGCTCGTCGCGTCACTGCGCCGGCTGGTCTCCGCCAGGGCCGCGCGCACTGCCGCGATCGTGGTCTCGATGTCCGCCGCCTCGATGCCGTAGTGCGTGGCGACGCGGATCTGGCCGTGAGGATACCGCTCCATCAGGATCCCCCGCGTCCGGAGGTTCTCCAGGAAGGCATCGCGGTCGGCTGCCACGCGGAAGAGCACGAAGTTCGTGCGCACGCGCGCCGGGTCGAGCCGGCCGGGCTCGGGCTGGGCGATGTCCCCGGGCGACTCGATGCCCGCCAGGGCAGCGAGCGCCTCGGCCAGGCGGCGGGCGTTGGCGTGGTCCTCGGCCAGGCGCTCGATCATGCCGGCGGGGCCGTCGCGGAGGGCGATCAGCCCCGGCGCGGCAAGGACGCCGGCCTGGCGCATGCCGCCACCCAGCAGCTTGCGCCCTCGACGTGCCCGCCAGATGAGGTCGCGTGGCCCGACGACGACGGAGCCGACCGGGCAGGCGAGACCCTTCGAGAGGCAGAAGGTGACGCTGTCCGCCGCCGCGGCCAGGTCGCGCGGCTCGACCCCGAGGGCGACCGCGGCATTGAAGAGCCTGGCCCCGTCGACGTGGAGCGGGACGCCCCGTTCGTGGGCGACCGCCGCGACCGACGCCTCGTACTCCGGCGACAGGGGCTGACCACCCGAGTGGGCGTGGGTGTTCTCGAGGACGACGAGGCCGGTGATCGGCTCGTGCGGGTCGGTCGGGTCGCGAAAGGCCGCCGCGACGGCGGCCGGGTCGATCGTGCCGTCGGGCCGCTCCTCGAGGGCGCGGACGCTGGTCCCGACCACGACCGCGTGGCCGGCGGCCTCGTCGAGGACGACATGACCCTGGCGGCCGGTGATCGTCTCCTGGCCTCGAGCCAGGTGGGCCAGCTGGGCGACGAGGTTGCCCATCGTGCCCGAGGCGACGAAGAGGCCAGCCTCCTTTCCCAGGAGCTCGGCGGCCCGCTCCTCGAGGGCGATGACGGTCGGGTCGTCGCCGAGGACGTCGTCGCCGACCTCGGCCTCCGCCATGGCCCGGCGCATCTCGGGCGTCGGCTTGGTGACGGTGTCGGATCGCAGGTCGATGAGGCTCACGGGTCGAGCATAGCGCCGCTCCGGTGCGGGGGGCGTGGCGGGGGCGTGATCGGGGTCGCACGGCGGGCGCCGGCGGTCGAGAGGCGACGCGTGACGGTCCGAGCGGCCTCTGCTATCCTTCGCAGCCGGTCGCGGACCCGTGGTGTAGCGGCCCAACATGCCAGCCTGTCACGCTGGAGATCGCCGGTTCGAATCCGGTCGGGTCCGCCATCGCTCCCCGCATATCCCGACGCCCCGTCCTCCCGCCCGGACGGGGCGTCAGCCTATCCAGCGGTCGGGGCCCCGACCCTTGATCGTCGGGCGGCTCAGCCCAGCCCGGCGAAGAGATCCGCTTCGGGGATGCTCGTCGCGACCCGACTCTCGCGGAGGACGAACGCCTCGCGACCCCACCAGCGCTCCCAGGCGTCGAGGCCCGGTGCCAGGAAGAAGCTGTCGGGCGACATCTGGGTGACGTGACGGCCGACCGCTCGCCACTTCGCCTCCAGCGGGCCGCCCGAGACGTCGATCCAGGTCGTGATGGCCTCGTCGGGGACGAGCATCCGGGCCATCTGCGACTCGAACGCGGCCAGCTCCTCGGGGGAGGCCCCGTCCGGTGGGCGCCAGGGGTGGTCGCGACCAAGCTCCTCGAGCGCCTCGGCCATGGCCATCCTGACGGACGCCGGGATCGCCTGCTCGTAGAGCTTGGAGGGGCTCCATGGCGCAAGGCCACCGTCGGCGACGCTCGGTCCGCTGCCGCCGTGCTCGGGCGCGAGCTGTCCCGGGTACCAGGCCGGATCGCCCGCCCGCTCGAACGCGCCCACGGCCACCTCGTGGGTCCGGATGTGGTCCGGGTGCCCGTAGCCGCCGAAGTCGTTGTAGGTCGTCATGACGTCCGGCCGGTGGCGACGGACCAGCCAGACGAGCCGGCCGACGGCCTCGTCGAGGTCGGCCTGCCAGAAGCACCGGGGATCGACGTTGCCGACGCGGCCCATCATGTCGGAGTCGCGGTAGCCGAGGTTCTCCCACTCGGTCACCCCGAGCTCGGCCATGGCCGCTTCCAGCTCGGCCGCTCGGAGCTCGCCGAGGCGCCGGTGGTTCTCGGGCGTGTCAAGCTCGGGGACGACGATCTCGCCCAGCTCGCCCCGGGTACACGTCACCAGCACCACGCGCCGACCATCGGCGACAGCCTTCGCCATCGTGGCGCCGGTGCCGATCGACTCGTCGTCCGGGTGGGCGTGGACGGTCATCAGGGTGAGGGGGCGGGGGTCGCTCATGACGGGGAATCCTAGGCCGGGTGCGCGATCTCCGTCACCGAGCCGTCATGGACCCTGGGGCATCCTTGCGGACCACGCCGCCGAACCACGTTCACGGGCGACCGGCGGGCGCCCGCCGGAAGCCGCCATGAGGACCCCGATGACCACCCTCCCACGGATCGCCGCCCTCGGCCTCGTCGCCGCCGTCGCGGTCGCCGCCTGCAGTGGTGCCGCCTCGAGCCCGGACGGGTCGCCCATGTCGTCGACCGAGGCACCCGTCTCGGCGCCGCCGGCCAGCCAGGCCCCCGCGAGCATGGCGCCCGGCAGCCAGGCCCCGGCGAGCGAGCCGCCCGCGAGCGAGGCTCCGCCTGCGCCGGCGTTCGACCAGCCCTGGGCCACCGCGAGCCTGACCGACGTCTCGACCGGGCAGACGTTCCGGATCGCCGACCTGGCCGCGACGCAGGTCGTGATCGTCGAGCCGATGGCCATCTGGTGCTCCAACTGTCGGGCTCAACAGCGGATCACGGATGCGGCCCTGGAGGGCGTGGACGGCGTGGCCTACGTCGTCCTGACGGTCGATCCCAGCGAGGACGCGGCCGCCCTGGCGCGCTACCGCGAGGACAACGGCTTCACCGGCATCTACGCCGTGGCCGGCACCGACGCCAGCCGTGCTCTTGCCGACGAGTTCGGCGACCTGGTCCTGAACCCGCCCGGCACGCCGATGATCGTCACCAGCCCGGACGGCCGGGCCACCCTGACCGAGTTCGGCCAGAAGAGCGGCGACCGCATCGTCGCCCTCGTGGAGGAGCACCGGGCCTAGTCGGCGGGGGCGGGCCGCGTCGGCCGAGACCCCGATCGACACGAGCCCGGCTCGCTCGCGACCGCCGATGGACACCTTCGTCCTCGCCTTCACACTCGGCCTCGGCAGCGCCGCGAGCCCCTGCCTCCTGCCGCTCTACCCGAGCTTCCTCGCCTACCTCTCGGCGAACGCGTCCCGGCTCTCGGGGCGCGGGGCCACGGGCTGGCTGGGGCTGATCATCCTGCTCGGCGTCCTGACGACGATGGTCGCCATCGGCATCGTCCTGGTCGCCCTGGCCGTGCCGATGGGCTCGCTGCTCGGCTACCTCATCCCGCTCGTGGACGGCGTGCTCATCCTGCTCGGGATCCTCCTGCTGGCAGGGCGCAATCCCTTCGCTCGCCTGCCCGGAGCGTCGGTCCCCATCGTCGCGAACCCCTACGGCCAGGCCTACCTGTACGGGCTCATGCTGGGCCCACTTGCCCTGCCCTGCGCCGGGGCGTTCATCGTGGCTCTCCTGGGCCTCAGCGTCGGCGTCACCGACGCGGCGCCCCGCCTGCTCACCTTCTTCGTCTACGGGCTGGGGTTCGGGCTGCCGCTGGTCCTGCTGTCGCTCCTCGCGGGCGCGAACCAGCGGCTGGTCGTCGGCACGATCACCCGCCATCACCGGGCGATCGAGGCGGTCGGCGGCGTCCTCCTCGTCGGCGTCGGCGTCTGGGATCTCGCCGTCAACTGGGAGAACCTCCGGGTCACCTTCGGGATCTGACCCGCGCCGACCGCACGGATCCGCTGCTGCCGACGCGGGTCCAATCCGCTACGCTGCCGACTCCACCGGGATGGGAGTCGAGCGCGTGACCTGTCCGACCTGCTCCGCCGCCAACCCCGCGGGCGCCAAGTTCTGCGTCGAGTGCGGGACCCGGCTGGCTGCGGCCTGTCCGTCCTGCGGGGCGACCACCAATCCGCCCGGCGCCCGCTTCTGCGCCGAGTGCGGGACGCGGCTCGATGGTGGGTCGGCGGCGGTCGGGAGCGTCTCCCCCGCCGGTCCGGCGGGGGCCTCCGCCCCGGCCCCGGTGACCCTCGGCGAACCCGGCCCCTTCCAGCCCGTCGAGCCCCAGACCGAGCGCCGACTCGTGACCGTGCTCTTCGCGGACCTGGTCGGCTTCACGACCCGGGCCGACAGCGCCGACCCGGAGCAGGTCCGCGAGTTCCTGTCGCGCTATTTCGAGCTCTGCCAGGAGACCGTCGAGCGGTACGGCGGGACGGTCGAGAAGTTCATCGGCGACGCTGTGATGGCCCTCTGGGGCGCTCCGGTCGCCCGGGAGGACGACGCCGAGCGAGCCGTCCGGGCGGCGCTCGAGCTGGTCGATGCGGTCCGCCACCTCGGTAAGCGCGAGGGCGACGAGACCCTCCAGGTGCGGGCCGGCGTGCTGACCGGCGAGGCGGCCGTCGCGATCGGGGCCACGAACCAGGGCATGGTGGCGGGCGACCTCGTCAATACCGCCTCTCGGCTCCAGTCGGTCGCTCCGCCCGGCACCGTGCTCGTGGGCGAAGCGACCCGTCGGGTCGCCTCCGGCGCGATCGCCTTCGAGGCGGCCGGTGAGCAGATCCTCAAGGGCAAGCCGGCGCCGGTCGAGGCGTTCCGGGCGCTCCGGGTCGTCGCGGAGCGAGGTGGGACGGGTCGATCCGAGGGGATCGAGGCCCCCTTCGTCGGTCGCGACGACGAGCTCCGGCTCATCAAGGACTTCCTCCACGCGACCTCGCGGGAACGGCGCGTCCGCCTGCTGTCGGTCACCGGCCAGGGCGGGATCGGCAAGAGCCGCCTCGCGTGGGAGTTCCTGAAGTACATCGACGGGGTCGAGGAGGACATCTTCTGGCACCAGGGCCGCTCCCCGTCGTTCGGCGAGGGCGTCACGTTCTGGGCCCTGGGTGAGATGGTCCGGCGGCGAGCCGGCCTGGCCGAGACCGACGATGACGCGACGACGCTCGAGCGGATCGCCGCCACCGTCGCCGAGTTCGTTCCGGATGAGGGTGAGCGACGTCGCATCGAGCCGGCCCTGCGGAGCCTGCTCGGCCTCGGCGACGCCCCGCCCGGCGGCCGCGAGGAGCTGTTCGCGGCGTGGCGGACGTTCTTCGAGCGGATCTCGCTCCAGGGCACGACCGTCCTCGTCTTCGAGGACCTCCAGTGGGCCGATGCCGGGTTGCTCGACTTCATCGACCATGTCCTGGAGTGGTCCATCGGCTACCCGATCCTCGTCATCACCCTGGCCCGACCCGATCTCATCGAGCGCCGGCCGGACTGGGGCGCCGGGCGGCGGAACTTCGTGGCGCTGGCCCTGCAGCCGCTCTCGGACGACGCGATGCGGGAGCTCCTCGACGGCCTCGTCCCGGGTCTCCCGTCCAGCGCGGTCCGGACGATCCTCCAGCGGGCCGACGGCATGCCGCTCTACGCCGTCGAAACGATCCGGATGCTCGTCGAGGACGGCAAGCTCGCGGAGGCCGATGGCATCTACGAGGTGACCGGCGACCTCGGTGAGCTGCAGATCCCCGACACGCTCCATGCCCTGATCGCGGCCCGGCTCGACGCCGTCGACCCTTCTGACCGGGCGCTCCTCCAGGACGGTGCCGTGCTCGGCCAGACCTTCAGTGTGGCAGCCCTCGCCGCGTTGACCGGGGAGCCCGAGGCAGCACTCGAGCCGCGCCTCCGGGCGCTCGTCCACCGGGAGATCCTCCAGCTCGACACCGATCCCAGGTCGCCCGAGCGAGGCCAGTACGGCTTCACCCAGGCGCTCGTCCGCGAGGTCGCCTACTCGACCCTCGCCAAGCGCGATCGCCGGACCCGCCACCTGGCGGCGGCCCGGTACTACGAATCCCTCGGCGACGAAGCGGCCGCGGGCGTCCTGGCCATGCACTACGTCGACGCTTACGAGGCGGCCCCGGAAGGCGCCGAGGGCGAGGCGGTCGCGGCCCAGGCCAGGATCGCGCTTCGGGGCGCGGCGGACCGGGCAACGGCGCTCGGCTCGCACGAGAGCGCGCTCGCGTATCTCGAACGGGCTCGAGCCGTCACCTCCGACCCCTCCGAGGAGGCCGCCCTCCTGGAGTCGCTCGGGACGGAGGCTCGCCAAGCCGGCCGGCACGAGGCGGCGATCAAGTCGTTCACCGAGGCCGTCGGGCGCCACCGGGCGCTGGGCGACCTGCGGTCGGCCGCGAGGGCCACGACCGGGCTTGCGATCGCCCAGTACGCGGTCGGCCGGTTCGCCGAACCGATCGCGCTGCTCGAGGCGGCCGAGCCTGAGGTGGCCCACCTTGCCCCGGACCCCGTCGTCGTCGATCTCTGGATCGCCCTGGCGCACCTGGCGGGGACCGACCAGGAGGCCCGGCTCCGCTGGGCCGACCGGGCCCTGGCGGATGCCGAGGCGCTCGGGCTCGTGCAGAGCGTCGTCGAGGGCCTTGGCCAGAAGGGGATCGCGCTTTCGCTGATCGGGCGGCCGCTCGAGGCGCGGGCGCTCCTGGAGGCCTCGCTGCGCATGGCGACCGACGCCGGCCTGGCGGCGGAGTCGGCCCGCGCGGCCTTCCAGCTCGCGCTGATCCTGATCGATCCCGACCCGCGGGCCTCCGTCGCGGCATCGCGCCAGGCCGTCGACCTGACCCGTCGGTACGGGATGGGTCCCCTGCGCCTCGCGACCCTGATGAACGCCGTCGAGGCCGCGCTGCGCGTCGGCGACTGGGCCTGGCTCGACGAGGAGCTCGAGGCCGTGCCGCTCGACGAGCTCGAGCCATCCGATCGCGCGGGCGTGCAGCTCGGGCGGATGGAGCTGGCTGCCATGCTCGGTCGCGAGTCGGCGCCGCTCGAGGTCGAGGTCACGGACTTCGTTGCCGCCAGCGACGATCCTGGCCTCAAGGCCGCGGTGGATCTGGCCGCGGCCATCGTCCGAGCCACGGAGGGGCGTCACGAGGAAGCCCTTCGCCACAGCCTCGCGGTGGTCGACGATCCGCTCAATGCCCGCCAGGCGCTCGTGATCGCGGCCCGCTCGGCCATCCGCCTCGGCGACCTCCTCCAGGCACGAGCGATCCTCGATCGCCTCGTCGCCCTCCCGAACCGAGGGCCGGCCGTGGCGGCGGACTCGGAGGCGATCCGAGCCGCGGTCGTCGGCCTGGAGTCGTGGGGCCCGGAGTCGTCGACCGCCTTCCGTGATGCCTGGCGCCGGTACCGGGACCTCGGCATGGACATCGCGCTCGCCGCGAGCATGCTCGACTGCCTGGCGCTGGCCCCGGACGGCGATCCGCTGGCGACGGAAGCCGCACGGGAGGCCCGCGCGATCCTGGAGCGGGCGGGGGCCGTGGCGCAGCTCGTCCAGCTCGATGCCCTCGAGGGCCGGCGCGGCACAGCGGACGTGCCTGCGGGCCGCTCTCGCCCGACCGCGACAGGGTCGGCGCGGGACGCGGAGGTGGGGGCGAGCGCGGAGCCGGGATGACCGACTCGCCCGACACCCCCGCCCTCCTGGCCGTCGCCGCCGCCGGCGTGCCCCACCGGGTCGTCGTCACCGAGCCTGCCCGGAGCGCCGAGGAGAGCGCCGAATGGCAGGGCATCGACCTTGGCGCCCTGCTCCGGACGATCGTCGTCCGGCGGGCCGAGGACGACTACGTCTTCGTCCTGGTCCCGGGCGGCCGGCGCTTCGACTGGCCGAAGCTGCGAGCCCACCTGGGCACCAACCGGCTGTCGCTGCCCGACGCCGAGGAGGCCAGGGCGGTCACCGGCTACGAGCGGGGAGCGATCACCCCGTTCGGGTCGGAGCGATCCTGGCCGGTGGTGGCGGACGCTTCGATCATGGACCTGGAGCGGGTCGCGATCGGCGGCGGCAAGCGGGGCGTCAACCTGCATCTCGCTCCCGCCGACCTCGTGACCGCCACGGGCGCCGCCGTCGTCGACGTCACCCAGCCGGAGGCGCCGGCGGGCTGACGGGACGGTCCGGTTTGGCCGGCGCGGCCCGCCCCGGCCGTGCGGAGGAGGCCACGGACCCGGACCCGCGAGGGCTACCATCGGCGCCATGCCGGAACCGACGGCGCCCCGATCCGCAGCCCCCGCCCCTGGCCCCCTGGCCGGCCTCGTCGTGGCCGACTGCTCGACGGTCCTGGCCGGGCCGTACTGCACGATGCTCCTCGCCGACCTCGGCGCGGACGTCGTCAAGGTCGAGCCGCCCGACGGCGACGGGACTCGCGGCTGGGGTCCGCCGTGGGTCGGCGCGGGACTCGCCGGGCCCGACGACCCGGGGACGGCGGCCTACTACCTGGCCGTGAACCGCAACAAGCGCTCCATCCGGCTCGATCTCAAGCGGCCCGAGGGCGCAGAGGTGCTCCGCCGCCTGCTGGCCCGGGCCGACCTGCTCGTCGAGAACTTCCGGGTCGGCGGGCTCGACCGACTCGGGTTCGACGACGCCGCGCTGGAGCAGATCAACCCCGGACTGGTCCACCTGGCGATCAGCGGCTACGGGCCGGACGGCCCCGACCACGACCGGCCCGGCTACGACTTCATCCTCCAGGCCGAGGCGGGCCTGATGTCGATCACCGGCTTCCCCGACGATGCCGGCGGCGGCCCGACCAAGGTCGGGGTGGCGATCGCCGACGTCGTGACCGGCCTGCTCGGGGCGGTGTCCGCCCTGGCCGCCCTGGCCGGTCGCGAGCGCTCCGGCTCCCCGGCGGCAGGGCGTGGCCAGCGGATCGACGTGTCCCTGCTCGAATCGACGCTCGCCGTGCTCGTCAACCAGGCCCAGAACGCCTTCGTGACGGGCCGAGCGCCGGTACGCCGCGGCAACGCCCACCCGAACATCGTCCCCTACGAGACGTTCGCCACGGCCGACGGGGAGATCGCGGTCGCCGTCGGGAGCGAGCGCCAGTGGCCGCGCTTCTGCGCCGCCCTTGGACTGGGGGAGCTGGCCGGCGACCCGCGGTTCCGGACGAACGGGCTGCGTGTCGAGCACCGCGACGAGCTCCGCCCCATCCTCGCCGCCCGCCTGGCCGAGCGCACCACGGCCGCGTGGCTGGCAGCCCTTGACGCAGCAGAGGTGCCGGTCGCGCCGATCAACGACCTGCTCGCCGCCTTCGATCACCCCCAGGCCCGGGCCCGTGGGATGACGGTCGAGGTCGAGCACCCGGTGCTGGGCACCATCCGGCAGGTCGGCCTGCCGTACGAGCTGTCGGCCACGCCGGCGTCGATCCGGACCGCGCCGCCGCTCCTGGGCGAGCAGACCGACGAGATCCTCGCGGAGCTCGGCTACGACGCGGCCTCGATCGCGGCCATGCGCGCCGTCGGCGTCGTCTGAGGCCCGGCGTGGCGGCCGGAGCTCCCGACCCGACCAGCGGGGACGGACCCGGGTCGGTCGCCGCCGGGGCGATCGACCTGGCCATCGCGGCCGGGCTCTGGGGCGGCCTCTACGCGATCTCCAGCGCCACCTTCTCGACGATCCCGCCGATCACCCTCAACGCCCTCCGTCTTGCGGTCGGTGTCGCCGTGCTGCTGCTCGTCTTCCGGGGCGACCTGGGCTTCCGGCGGACGGCGCCGCGACGGGTCCTCCTCGCCGGGGTCGTGGTCGCGATCACGATGGCCTGCCAGTTCACCGGCACGGCCCTGACCGGTGCCGCCGAGGCGGCCCTGCTGACGACGACCACGCCAGCCTTCGTCCTGCTGTTCGGGGTGGCCCTGGAAGGGCAGCGGGTCCGCCCCGCGGCCTGGCTCGGGGTGGCGGTGGCCCTGGCCGGCGTGGCCCTCATCGCCATCCGCCGGGGAGGCGGGGACGCGGCCGACGGGGCGATCCTTGGCATCCCGTCGTCGCTCGTCGGGGATCTCCTGCTGATCGGTGCCGCCGCCTCGTGGGCGCTCTTCTCGTCGGTCGGTCGGCCCCTGGTGGCCCGGGTCGGTGCCTTCCGGGCGATCGTGCAGGCGAGTCTGGTGGGGCTGGTGATCCTCCTGCCGCTCGTCCCGCTCGAGCTGGCGCGAAGCCCGATCGGCTCCGTCGACGCGACCACGGTCCTCGCCGTCCTCTACCTCGGCATCGGCGCGACCTCGATCGGCTGGTCGCTCTGGTACCGCGGCTACGCCTCGACCCCGGCGACGATCGCCGCGGCCGCGTTCTTCACCCAGCCGCTGGTCGGGGCGACCCTTGGCGTGGGGTTCCTCGGGGAGACGCTCGATCTCGCCTTCCTGGCCGGGGCCGGCCTGATCGTCGCCGGCGTGCTGGTCATCGTCACCCTGGGCCGGCGGGCGGGCGCGCGCCCGCCCGGGACGCCGACCGCGCCCGAGGTCCGGGCGGCCTAGATCTCCTGCCGCCGGAAGGCCAGGAGGGCGCCGACCGCGCCCACGGCGATGAGGGCGATCGTGCCGATGACGGCCGAGACCAGGTCCTCGGTCACGACCGGGAGCCCGGTGGCGAGCGCGAGCGACGACGGATCCAGGCCGGACGGGAGCCACCGCCCGACCGGCGGGATCGCGGCCAGGAGCGAGAGCCCCAGCAGCGCCCCCACCCCGACCCCGGCCGCCGCCATGGCGGAGCCCGTCATCGTGGAGGCCAGGAAGGTGATCGAGCCCCAGGCCATCAGGGCGAGCCAGGCCAGGACCGCGAGCCCCACCCACCCGAGCGCCGGCATGGGCTCGAAGAGGATCGCCGTGTAGATCCAGCCGAGGATCGTCCCGAGCGTGAT
>DATHYZ010000318.1:0-3705 GCA_035458865.1 Candidatus Limnocylindrales bacterium | reverse complement strand
CAGAGAGAAGCGACGATGCGTCGCATCGGCGAAGCTCCTTGGGACACCTGGCGACGCGGGTCGGTCTCGCCAGTGGCTCGATACGGTCCGCTGAGGCGGCCGTGGCCCAGGACCGTGCGTCATTGCCCCCCGCGCTACGGCGGTCAGGGTGCCGGTCGTGGACGTACGGGTCTAGAGGCCGAGGGCCTGAACGGTGGTCGCGGCGTTCCGGTCGATAGCGCTCGCGAACCGCAGGATGATCGGGGCCTTCACCGCTCGAACCCCTCTCGCCGGTCGCCGCACGGGATGCGGGCGATCATCGCCGGGCAGGCATGGCTACGGCCCGCACTGCCACTCCAGCTCGAGCACGACCGTCCCAGCTGACCCGGCCGCGATCACCGCCCCAGCGCGCCACCCATAGCCCCGGTCATCGGCCGGCTCGATGAGGACCGGGACCGGAAGACCTCGGACCATGTCGTACTTGTCGCCAGGCGTGCGATAGAGGACGAAACCGACCTCGGGTACGGCCTCCGGGAAGAACGAGATCTCCAGGATCGCCGCCCGACCATCGACCGACCCGAGGCCGCTCAGGAAGCCGCCCGGCGAGCTCGGGGTCGGACAATCCGAGCCGTCGATCTCGAAGGTCCCGCTGATCCCGCCAGTGAGTGCAGCGCTGCCCGTCGTCACGGGTTCATCGTCCTGACCGGGATACGGATCGGGCGGGACCACATCCGGGATCTCGTCACACCGCCACTCGATCCTGCCGCCGATCGAGCTCGGCCAGTCGACCCCCAGGAACGGCTCGGCCGCGGTCAGGCCGATGAACCGCAGCGACCCCTGCGCCAGGTCGTCCCGGACGTCGACGTCACTCGCTGGGGCCTCGCCGATATAGGACCGGATGGGCCCGGCGGGCATGCTCTCGCCGCCCTGGCCGAGCTCGACCTGCACCCGGCCCCCGGGAAGCGGTTCGAGCTCCAGCATCATGAAGATGCGATGGCCACCCACGAGGCCCATCTCGTTGGCGGTGAGGCCCGCGACCCGGCGAGCGCCGGGCTCGGTCCGGCAGAGAGCCGCGCCGGAGAGCTCGACGCCGGCTTCGTCGACGAGGATCGAGAGTTGACCTGGAACCTCGACGGGTGGCGGTGTCGGCGTGACTGTCGGCCGCTCATCGGGCGAGACCAGGCCGAGCGTCAGGCCGACCTCCCAGCCGGCGGCCTCGAGCTCGGTTCGGGTGAAGGCATCGCCGTCCCGACCGGCCACGCGGATGTCGTAGCCGTCCGCCTCCTCCACCACGACGACAGTCACGAACTGGCACAGTTCCGCACCGTCCTGGATCAGCACCTCGCCCGTTGGCAGGTCGGCGCTGCCGACGGTGGTCCCATCGCCGTCACGGACCGTCACCTCGGCACCCGCCACCAGGTCGCCGAAGTCCCCCTGGCCTTCGCAGCCGCGTCGGTCGCCGTCGGACGCCTCCCTGTAGTCGCCGACCCCCAAGCTGAACCATACGGTCAGGGGCACACGCGTCGCGCTCGACGAAGGCGAGGAGTCACTCGAGGTGGGGATCGGAGGCGTCTGGCGTGGGCTCGGGTCGGGCGATGCAGATCCGACCGTGCAGCCGGCCAGCAGGGCGCACAGTGCCACCGTTCCGAACCGCTGGCCTACCTGACGCCTATCCCGATCCATCGGTCACCCGTGGGTACCAGACGCCGGGCCCGGCCCAGTGTTGCGCCCTGTCTGAGCGCCGACTGCCCGGCCGCCTTGGGTTGACGTCACCTCATCGATGAGGCCCGGCGAGCCGCCCGCCGAGCCCGCTCAGCGATCCCGACGACGTCCGAGCAGCGCCCCCCGCGCTATGGCGGACAGGGTGCCGGCCACGGAACGTATGGGTCTAGGGGCTGAGGGCCTGAACGGCCCCCGGTCGCCCGGCCGCGGGCTGGTCGCCTTCCCCCCTGGGTTGGCGAGATCGCCCCGACCGGCCCGGAGCCGGGAGCCAGGCCTACGCCGTGGCGCGGGGTCGCAGGATGATGAGGACGATCGTCCCGGCGCTGATGAGCAGGGCTCCCAGCGGAGCCCCCCAGGGGACGGTGATGAAGCGCCAGGCGCTCGTGTCGAGTTCGACGATGAAGTGGATCACCCGGGGGCCGGCCAGGATCAAGGCGACGGCAGCCAGCCGTCAGACCAGCGCCCGAGGGTCGATCGGGACGGGAACCCGGGGCCACCGACCCACAGGACCAGCGCCAGGCCGGCCATCACCGGGACCAGCGCGTCGGTCCAGCATCACGAGGTGAAGACGCCGGAACTCGACGGTCGCTGCGGACCCGCCCGCCGATCGCGGGCTGGTCCGGCGCAACACGACGGTTGGTGCGGCGTCGAAAGGTCGAAATGGGGCGGCTGGGCATGAACGGATCGATCCGCGGCGGGCTCGTGGCGGCCTCGGCCGCCGTGTTCCTGGCCTCGACCTGCGCGGCGTCATCCCTGACCCCGGCCGAGGCGTTCCTCGACGAGACCCGGTCCTTCTGCGCCGAGGTCGGCAGCTACCGGGACGCCTACGAGGAGTGGCAGGCGGGCGGTGAATGGGACGACTGGCACGCCGAGGCCTCGGTCCTGACGGAAGGGCTCGACGCGTGGGAGCAGGCGCGCCCGGACGAGCTGCCGGCCGACATCGACACCGCGATCGACGACTACTTCTGGTCGTTCATCGAGCGGTTGCGTGGCTCGGACAACGTCCGCGCCCTCGCCGACGAGTGCGACACGCTCGTCGACAGCCTCGAGCAGTACGTCGCCACCCAGGGGTAGCGGTCCCGGCCGTGGCGTAGGTTCCAGTGTCACCGTGCCCCGCGCTGTGGCGGTCAGGGTGCCGGTCGTGGAACGTACGGGTCCAGAGGCCGAGGGCCTGAACGACTGGTCGCGGCGCTCGAGTCTGATCCGGGCCTCCCGTGACTGTCACGGTGACTGTCCAGACCGCTCAGGAGGGCCAGGTTCGTGCTCAGGAAGCCCGTCCAGCCCGACGGCTGTTGACCGCTTGGTCGTAGGTTCGAATCCTACCGCCGGAGCCAGTCTTCCCTCGTGAGATGCCCTCTCCGGGCGACTCCGAGCGTAGGTCTCCGGGGCCTTGATCCGGCCACTCCGGCTCCGATGCGGGTCGATCTCGCCAGTGGCTCGGCGCGGTCGCTCGGTGGCCGCGGGCATTGGGCTGGCTCGGCACCTCCCCGCACGCGAGGACAGGCTGCGGCGTTGACGCCGCTCGGGTTGGGGGCATCGGCCGAACGGCCCCGTCGCCCGGCTGTGGGCTGGTCGGGTTCCCCCCGCGGGCTCCCCGAAATCGCCCGCGCCGGACCGGAGCCGGGGGCCGCAGTCGGATGCTGGGCCGGGACGCCTACCCCGGCCCTATGCCCAGCCACTCCTCGACCTCGTCAAGGTCGAGGTCCCACCTCGCCCCAGCGACGATCATGTTGTCCTCGATGATCTGCTAGCCGCCGAGGTTGTCGACCTCGCCGAGGCGCCAGCGCGATCGGTTCAGTCGGAAGCCTTGGCCCTTGGCCGTTCGCCGGGCGCGGGCCTCGCGGGCTGCGCGACGGGATCGGCTCGTGGTCGATGGTGATCGGCATCGTCGTGGTGCTGGTGGCGACGGTCGTCCAGGTCCTCGAGGTGGACGCGCTCGAGCCCCTCTCCGGCGACGGCTTCTACCACGTCATCGCGATGGCCGGTGTGCCATTCCTGTACCGG
>DATHYZ010000317.1:0-2759 GCA_035458865.1 Candidatus Limnocylindrales bacterium | reverse complement strand
TGGGCACCTTCGCCGGTCTCGAGATCGATGCCCTCTTCGTGACGGCGATGCTGACGGTGATCGGGTTCAGCGTCCACGACACGATCGTCGTCTTCGACCGGGTCCGCGAGAACCGCGCCCGCCACGCCGGCGAGCCCTTCGACCAGATCGTCAACCACTCGGTCCTGCAGACCCTCGGTCGCTCGATCATGACGAGCTTCACCGTGGTCCTGACGCTCCTGTCGCTGCTCCTCTTCGCGGGCCCCTCGATCACCTACTTCGTGCTGGCCCTCCTGATCGGCATCGTCTCGGGAACCTACTCGTCCATCTTCGTGGCCAGCCCGATCCTCGTGGAGTGGGAGGACTGGGAGGACCGGCGTCACGGCCGGGTGACGCGCTCGCGCCCGGTCCGACCCACGACCGCCTGATGCTCACGGCACGGCGAAGGCGCCGTGAAGGCTCTCGTGGGATGCTGACCGCGTGATCGAACCGCGCTTCCGCTGGGTCCTCTCGGGAGCGACGCCGTCGCCGGCGCTCCTTCGGGCCGGCGCGGAGCTCGGCCTCGGCGCCCCCGCGGTGGCCGTCCTGGCCGGGCGAGGGATCGCCGCCCCGGAGGAGCTGGCCTCCTTCTTCGCGGACCCGGGCGATGGCCTCCACGATCCCCGCGCTCTTCCGGACGCGGCGGTCGTCGTCGATCGGGTCCTCCGGGCCCGCCAGGCGCGAGAACGGGTGCTTGTCGTCGGCGACTTCGACGCCGATGGCCTCACCGGCCTCGCGATCCTTGTCCTCGCCCTCGAGCGGCTCGGCATCGAGGCGATCCCGTACGTGCCAGATCGCGCGGAGGAGGGCCACGGCCTGTCGACGGCAGCCGTCGAGGTCGCCGCCGGCGACGGGGCCGGCCTCATCGTCACGGTCGACTGCGGCAGCACCAGCGGGCCGGAGATCGCGGCGGCCGCGGCCCGCGGGATCGACGTCCTCGTCACAGACCACCACCGCATGCCCGAGACACGGCCGCCCGCGGTCGCGATCGTCAACCCCCACCGGGCTGACTCGGCGTACCCGGACCGGCGACTGACCGGCAGCGGGGTGGCCTTCAAGGTCGCCCAGCTGCTCCTCGCCGACGAGCCCGGCGGCCCTCAGGCGGCACTCGACCTCGCCGACCTGGCCACCATCGGGACGGTCTCCGACATGGCTCCGCTGGTCGGCGAGAACCGGTCGATCGCCCGCCTCGGGCTGGAGCGGATCCGGACGGCGCCCAGGCCGGGCCTGGCGGCCCTGCTCGAGCGGGCTCGAACGCCCGCGGAGCGGGTGGACCTCGAGGCGGTGGGCTTCGTCATCGCTCCCCGCCTCAACGCTGCCGGCCGGGTCGGCGATGCCATCGACGCGGCCCGGCTCCTGCTCGCCAGATCGCCCGAGGAGGCAGCGCCGCACGCGGAGGCGCTCGAGTCCGCCAACGCGAACCGGCGCGACCTGACCCGCCGGTCGATCGACGAGGCCAGGGCCCTGTCACCCGAGACGGACGAGCCCGCAGTCGTCGTGCGGGGACCGTGGGCGCTTGGCATCGTCGGCCTCGTCGCGTCGCGGTTGGCGGAGGATTCGGGTCGGCCCGCCGTGGTCGGCAGCGATCACGGTGAGGTGGTCCGCGCCTCCTGTCGAAGCGGGCCGGGGTTCGACCTGGCAGCCAGCCTTGCGAGCCTGGATGACATCCTCGTCCGCCACGGGGGCCACGCCGGTGCGGCCGGCTTCGAGGTCGCGGCCGATCGCTGGGACGAGTTCCGGGAGCGCTTCCTGGCTCTCGCCGGGGCGACCCCGGCCGGTCCCACGCCGGCGACCCTGGCCGTGGACCTGGCTCTTCCCGCGCGCGAGGTCGACTACCCACTCGTCCGAGACCTCCGCAATCTCGGCCCGTTCGGGCCCGGCAACCCCGAGCCGCTCGTGGCGGTGCTGGGCCTGGAGGTGTCACGGGTCCGGCCGGCCAACGGCGGCCACACGCAGCTCGTCCTGCGCCGTGACCCCGACGTCATCGACGGGATCGCCTTCGGGCGTCCGGACCTCGCCGAGTCGCTCGCGGAGGGCGAACGGATCGACGTGGTCGCCCGACTGGCCAGCCGCTCCTTCGGGGGCTACGAGTCCCTCCAGCTCGAGGTCCGCGACGTCGGTCCCGCGGGTGGGACGGGCCTGACGACCGGTCCCATGGCGGCACCTTCCGCAGCGGGCGCGGCCGCCGCGGGCGGGTTCCCCGGAGACGAGCGGTGACCCGCCGCTCGTCCCCCGCGCCCAGGCGTCGCGCTCCCCGCGATCCCTACGGCCTCATCCCGTCCGGGACGACGATCGCGCCGCTGCTGGCGCTCGGCGGCCTCGCCGTCGTGGCCATCCTGACCCTCGGCCTGTTGAACGGGAACCTCCCCTTCGTCGGAGGCTCGGGCGGCGGGGGCGGAGGGGGTGGCGGTCCGGATGCCACCCCGGCCCCATCGAACGTGGTCGTGGTCCCCGAGGATCCGCGCGCCGAGGTGCCCGGCTCGATCGTGTACGTCAAGCAGGGCAGCCTCTGGATCCAGAGCGGCTCGACGGCCCGTCAGCTGACCGCGGGCGAGGACGACTCCGACCCGGCCTGGTCGCCCGATGGCGAGTGGATCTACTTCATCCGGACGAAGCTCGAGCGCGGTCGATGGCCAGGCCAGTCGGGTGCCCCTAGGACCTTCACGCTCACGGTTCCGTACCTCATGCGAATCTCCCCGGACGGCGAGGCCGTCGAGGAGTTGACGAGCGGGCGGTTCACC
>DATHYZ010000316.1:0-5963 GCA_035458865.1 Candidatus Limnocylindrales bacterium | reverse complement strand
CGGGCGCTACGGCGACGGGCTGGGGCTTGGTGGCGGCGTGGGCGTCGGACTCGGGCTCGGTGGCGGCGTCGGGGTCGGGGTGGGCGTCGGCGTCGGGGTCGGGGTGGGCGTCGGCGTCGGGCTCGGGCTCGGCGACGGGCTGGGGCTCGGCTCGGGGCCCGTGCTGACGCCGTAGTCGATCTGGGTCCCCTTGGCCACCTCGATCCCGGGCCGCGGGTCCGTGGAGATGACGGCCCCGACCGGGACGATCTCGTCGAACTCCTCGGTTCGGGTCCCGATGGTGAACCCAGCGATGAACAGCGTGTTGGTCGCCTGGGCCTCCTGCTGGTTGCGGACGTCGGGGACCTCGACGACGCCAGGGCCGACGACGATCGTCACCCGGATGGTCGAGCCCTCCTCGGCGACGGCACCGGACTCGGGATCCTGTTCGGCGATCTCGCCCTCGGCCAGGTCGCTGCCATCGGGCAGGTCGCTGCTCTGGATCGTCGAGTCCGGAAGGACCTCCAGTCCGGCGGCCACGGCCACGGTCGTCGCCTGCTGCACGGTCAGCCCGACGAGATCGGGGACCTCGACCTCGCCCGGTGCCGGCGACTCCCCGGGGCTGCCTCCCCCGGCCAGCAGCTGGAAGGCCAGGAAGCCGATGACGATGAGGATGCCGATGCCGAGCAGGCCGGCGATCCAGGTCCAGACGCTGGTCCCACCGTCGCGGTCGTCGTCGTCCGGCGGGTACGCGCCCGCCGGCGGAGCCGCGCCGCCACCGGCCTGGTCGCCCCCGACGTAGGAGTCGGGACTGTACGGGATGCCGGACGAACGGCTCGGCGAGGCGACGCCGGAGACGGCCCCCGCCGCGACCGCGCCTGCGGCTGCGCCGGCGGCAAGCCCGGCCACGGGGATGGGCCCGGTCGTCTCGTCGGCCCCGGCAGCCTCGCCCAGGTAGACGTCGAGAGCGTCGGCCATGGCGGCCGCGCTGGAGAAGCGATCCTGGGGCTCCGGGGCGAGTGCCTTGCGGTCGATGGCCTCGACGGCCGACGGGATCCCGGCGTGGTACGCCGAGGGCATCGGGACCGGGCCCGACAGCCTGGCCACGGCGATGACCGCGGCGCTGTCACCCTCCCACGGCCGCCGGCCCGTCAGCGTCTCGAAGAGCACGATGCCCAGGGCGTAGACGTCGGAGGCAGGCGTGGTCGGCTCTCCGCGAGCCTGCTCGGGGCTGAAGTAGTGGACCGACCCGAGAGTCGTGCCCGGCAGGGTGAGCTGGGACTCGGCGACCGCCCGTGCGATGCCGAAGTCGGTCACCCGGACTCGGCCATCTCGCGAGACCATGATGTTCCCGGGCTTCACGTCGCGGTGGACGACACCGCGGTCGTGGGCGGCCTGGAGGGCGCGGGCGGTGGCCGAGGTGATCCGTGCCGCCTGGCGCGCCGAGAGCGCCCCGTTCTGGCGGAGGATCGTGGCCAGGTCCTGCCCGTCAACGAGCTCCATGACCAGGTAGGGGCCGGCGGGGTCCTGGCCGAAGTCGTAGACGGCGACGACGTTGGGGTGGTTGAGCCCGGCCGCGGCCTGTGCCTCCTGCTTGAAGCGGGCCAGGAAGTCGGGGTCGCGCCCGTACTCCGGCCGAAGCACCTTCACAGCGACGTCGCGCTCGAGCTGCGTGTCGCGGGCTCGGAAGATGGAGGCCATCCCGCCCTGGGCGAGCAGCTCCATGAGGCGGTACCGACCGCCCAGCACCGTGCCGATCTCGGCCACCGGACTCGTCCTCCTCGTCAGCGCCAGCGGTGCCGCTGCAGCGGCACCGTCGCGCATCGTACCGCAGGGGAGGGATGCCTCCCCCGCTTTCCCACTAGAGCGGCAGCTCCCGCAGGTAGGCGCGGAAGTCGGCCGCGAGCTCCGGGCGCTGCAGGGCGAGCTCCACGGACGCCTGGAGCCAGCCCATCGTCGTGCCCGCGTCGTAGCGCACGCCCTCGAACTCGTAGCCGTAGACGTGCTGATCCTCCATGAGCGCCTCGATGGCGTCGGTCAGCTGGATCTCGCCCCCGGAGCCGCGCTGCGTCTGCTCGAGCTTGTCGAAGATCTTGGGCGTCAGCACGTAGCGCCCGATGATCGCCAGGTTCGACGGGGCGTCCGCGGGGTCGGGCTTCTCGACCAGGCGGCTGACGCGGCGCAGGCGACCCCCGTCTCGGGCCTCCTCGTCCTCGTCGACGCCGATGATCCCGTAACGGCGGGTCTCGTCCATCGGCACCGGCATGGTCGCCACGACCGATCCATGGGTCTGGTGGTAGGCGTGGATGAGCTGGCCGATGCAGGGCCGCTCGCTCACGACGACATCGTCGGACAGGATCACCGCGAAGGGCTCGTGGCCGATGAGCTCCTTGGCCATCAGGACGGCATGGCCCAGGCCCAGCTGCTCCTTCTGGCGCACGTAGGCGACCTGGGCCAGGTCGCTGATGTGGCGGATGCGGCGGAGCATCTCGACGTCGCCGCGCTCCTCGAGGAGGTGCTCGAGCTCGTAGTTGAGGTCGAAGTGGTCCTCGATGGCCCGCTTCTGGCTCGACGTGACGATGATGATCTGGTCGATCCCGGCGGCGACGGCCTCCTCCACCGCGTACTGGATGACGGGCTTGTCGACCAGCGGCAGCATCTCCTTCGGCTGCGCCTTGGTCGCAGGGAGGAAGCGGGTGCCCCAGCCGGCGGCGGGGAGGACGGCCTTTCGAACGCGCATCGGACCTCGCGGTGCGTCAGGGAACCCAAGGAGTATACCGGGACCGGCCCGACCGGCTCGCCGACGACTCCTGGCCTCGACCGTCAGGCCGGGCCGACGATCCCGTGCTCGACGGCCCAGAGCGCCGCCTGGGTCCGGCTCTGGAGACCGAGCTTGCCGAGGATGTTGCTGACGTGGGTCCGGGCCGTCCGCTCGGTGATCCCCAGCTCGTAGGCGATCTCCTTGTTGGCCAGCCCCCGTCCGACGAGGGCGAGGACCTCGCGCTCGCGCTCGGTCAGCGGCTCGACCGGCTCGTCGCGGTCCCGCCGTTCGCGCATCCGCTGGGCCAGGAGCCGGGCGACGGCCGGGTCCAGGTGGACCTCGCCGGCATGGGCGGCCCGCACGGCCGCGGCCACGGCATCCGCCTCGGCGTCCTTGAGGAGGTACCCGGCGGCACCCGCCTCGAGGGCGGCCGTCACCTTCGACTCCTCGATGAAGCTCGTCAGGGCGACGATCTCGATCTCCGGGTGGTCGGCCTTGATCGCCGAGATGGCCCCGATCCCGTCGAGATGGGGCATCACGAGGTCCATCAGGATGACGTCGGGCTGCAGGCTGGCCGCGGCACCGACGGCGGCGCGCCCGTCCTCGGCCTCGCCGACGACCTGGATGTCGTCGAGCAGCTCCAGGAAGCCCTTGAGCCCGCGGCGGACCACGGCGTGGTCGTCGACGAGGAGGACGCGGATGGGCTCGGAAGTATCGAGGTCCGTCACGAGGACAGGATAGCCCCCCGAATCGCGCCGCGGACGACGGACCGACCTGGACGGCCAGGGCGCTCCTCGACCACATCCGGCCGAACCGCCGATCCCGGCCCGGCCGGCCGCCTCAGGCGGTCGAGGTCTCCGGGGTCTGGTGCTCCGCGGCGGCCTCCCCGGGAGGCGCCCCCGACGGCGACTCGCCACGGCGGCCGAAGACCTGCAGGATCGCCGCGGCCACGAGCACGAGGGCGCCGCCGACGACCTGGATCGGCCCCAGGGGCTCGGCGAGCAGGGCGGCAGCGAGGAGGGCACCCATGACCGGTTCCCAGAGCATCAGGATCGCGGTCCGCGTGCCGCCGATCCGGCGGATCGAGCCCAGGAACAGCAGCATCGGGAAGCCGGCGCCGATGATCCCGGCCGCCAGGACGAAGGGCCAGCTCTGGAGGGACCCGAGTGGCCCCAGCAGCTCCGGCAGCTGGCCGGCGACCAGCGCCACGCCGGTCCCCATGACCACCGACCCGCCGAGGATCGCCAGGGTCGCGGCGTCGGACCGGATCGACCGGTGCCCGGCGCGGCTCACCGCGATGAACACGGTCTGGCTGGCCGCGGCGCCCAGGCCGAAGAGCACGCCCAGCGGATCGATCGTGGCACCGGCGACCTCGATGCCGCCGATGAGGACCAGGAGGACGCCCGTGGAGGCCGACAGGAGCGCGACGAGCTTGGCCGGGCTCAGGCGGTCGTGGCCGGTGATCACCCCGACGAGGGCGACCATGACCGGGTACGTGTAGAAGAGCATGAGGGCGAGCGAGATCGGGATCCGGGCGAACGCCAGGAAGATCGACACGTTCAGGGTGAACCCCATCAGGACGGCGATCGACAGGCTGAGCCGGCCGCGTCGCTCCAGGGCGCGGAACGAGGTCGCGGCCGCGCGCGCATGCCCTCGTGCGGCGACGACGGCCCAGAGGGCAAGGGCCCCCGCGGCGGCTCGCCAGGCGACGAAGGCGATCGCCCCGAGACCGGCGTCCGCCGCGAACCTCGACAGTGGTCCGAGCGTGGCGAAGCACGACGCCGCCACCAGGGCGGCACCGGTGCCGATCAGGAGATCGCGGTCGCGGGCCACCGCGCCATGGTAGGGGCGGATGGCTTCGCGGGTCGCCGAGCGGCAGGCGCGGGCTCAGCCGCGGGGCGGAGCCGACTCCTCGGCCAGCGCCGCCGGATGCTCCCGCCGACCGGTGGCGATGCGGATCCGGGTGAAGGGGACCCGGATCTCGCGGAAGACCTCGATCGAGACGAGGAAGCCGGCGAAGATGAGGAGCAGGGCGACCAGCTTCGAGAGCTCGAAGAGGCTCGTGTATCCGAGCTTGATGAACGCATCGATGCCGCTCGCCAGGAAACCGCCGGCGGCGATCAGGAGCGTGGCCGGCACGCGACTGTTCAGCTGGCCGGCGACGAGCGCCCGAAGGGCGGCCGGAAGGGACGCGACGAAGTTGACGACGATGGCGACCGGCGAGATGGCCAGGTTGAAGAGGAACTGGTCACCAGGCTGGGTCGGGTCCAGGGAGTAGTCGAGGACCCGGCGTTTGGGCATGAAGACATAGGCCGAGAAGACGGCGCCGAAGGCAAGGGTCAGGCCACCGGTGATGTTGAGGAACGGCGACAGCAGGCGGATGGATCCTGGCACGACGACCAGATCGGGGAGGCCGGCCGCGTCGGTCGTGACCGGGCCCAGCAGCGGCGTGGTCGCCATGAGGACGATGGAGAGCACCGTGGCGCCGCCGACCGCCACCGCCGCGATCCGGGGCCAGCGCTCGTTCTGGAAGTACGTCTCCACGGCGACGGCCAGGGCCAGGACCGCGGCGGCGATGAAGTACAGGAGCGGCAGCGATCCGACGCCCTCGAACTCGTTCCGCCGCTGGTACCCGATGGTGGCCACGGCGGCGATGACCAGGGTCGCAGCCACCGTGTAGCCAAAGCGGGTCCGCCCCAGCAGGAAGGCGGTCCCGAGGCCAAGCCAGGCCGCCGTCCAGAGCGCCCCGGCGAGGTACCACACCCGGAAGACGGGCTCGGTCCAGCCGACGGCGTAGCCGATGGCGGAGCAGACCGAGGCGATCCCGTAGAAGGCGATGCCGGCCGTCCAGACGAGCTGGTAGGGGCGGCGGCGCTCCAGCCACTGGTCGAGGAGCGCGAGCGCCAGGACGAACGCCACGAGGGCGGTCAGACCGGGCAGCAGGACGTCGATCGTCAAGGTTCGGACCTCGGCCGGATCCGGCCGACCGGCTCAGGCCGGGATGAACTCGTGGGCGTCGCGGTGCATCCCGTCGCAGGCGCCCCAGCGTGGGGGATCGCCGGGGATGACGACCGGGCGCATGATCTCCCGGACCTGGCCGCGCCGGCAGAACAGGATGTCGCGCCTGCGGAGCCATGCCCGGACGTGGGACGGGTCGGGGTGGAACTGGAACGGGCCCGGATTGAGGGCCGGTCGCTCGGACCAGCTCACCGGCGCCTCGGCG
>DATHYZ010000315.1:0-5089 GCA_035458865.1 Candidatus Limnocylindrales bacterium | reverse complement strand
GGCGAGCCGGTGACCCGGGCGACCGTCGCCCGGCTGGGGCATGGCGGGATCCTCACCCGCTCGATGCGCTTCCGGTTCCCGCCATACGCGCGAGAGCTCGACGCTCCCGATGGCTGACCCGGCCCACGACCGCGCCGTTGGGCCGCGGCCCGCAGGCGTGTAGATTCCCCCGATGGACGAGACGACCTCCCGCCTGGACACCATCGAGGCGGTCCAGACAGCCTTCCGCGACTGCGACTACATCTGCGACCGGTCGCTGGCGACCGCCGTGTTCTTGTCGATGCGGCTCGATCGTCCGCTGCTGCTCGAGGGCGAGGCCGGGGTCGGCAAGACCGAGCTGGCCAAGACCCTCGCGATGGCGCTCGGCACCCGCCTGATCCGGCTGCAGTGCTACGAGGGCCTCGACGTCAACACCGCCGTCTACGAGTGGAACTACCCGCGCCAGATGCTGGAGATCCGGTTGCTCGAGGCACGCGGCGAGATCGACCGCGCGGCCGCCCACGACATCTTCGGCGAGGACTTCCTCATCAAGCGGCCCCTCCTCCAGGCCCTCGAGGCCGACGCCGACGCCGAGCCGCCGGTCCTGCTCATCGACGAGATCGACCGGGCCGACGAGGAGTTCGAGGCGTACCTCCTCGAGATCCTCTCCGACTTCCAGGTCACGGTGCCGGAGATCGGCACGATCCGGGCAGCCCGGCCACCGAGGGTCGTCCTGACGAGCAACCGGACCCGCGAGGTCCACGACGCCCTCAAGCGCCGGTGCCTCTACCACTGGATCGACTACCCGAGCGCCCAGCGCGAGTTCGAGATCGTCCTCGCCCGGGTGCCCGGCGCCCCGGAGATGCTGGCCCGACAGGTCGTGGGCTTCGTCCAGCGGCTCCGGGAGGCCGACCTCACCAAGGTCCCCGGCGTGGCCGAGACGATCGACTGGGCGGCTGCCCTCATCGCCCTGGGCCGCCCCGAGCTCGATCCCGGGGTCGTCGACGAGACGCTCGGCGTCGTCCTGAAGTACGAGGAGGATGTCCGCCAGGTCCAGGGCGACGTGGGTCGCGCCTACCTGGCGGAAGTGACCTCGGGGGTCTGACGATGGGCGATCGCCTCCCGGCAGGGCTCGCATCCGAGCGGCGCTTCGCCACCGTCCCGTTCTCCGACCAGACGGTCGACGGGGCTCGCCTGCTTGCCCAGGCCGTCGGCTTCGGCCGGGAGCTCAGGCGCGTGGGGCTGGGCGCCGACCTGGCGTCGGCCGTGGACTTCGCGCGGGCGCTCACGGCGGTGGACGTGGGCGACCGGGGTCAGGTGCGGGCGGCGGGTGCGGCGATCTTCGTCCGGCGCCGCGACGACCTCGAGCCGTACGGGCGGGCCTTCGACCGCTGGTGGCGCCGTCGCCGTCCGCGGGACATGGAGGGACCCACGCTCCGGTCTGCCGTCCCGGAGGCCGAGGCGGCGGAGGCGGAGGACGGCGACGAGGGCGAGGACGCCCAGGACCGCCCCACCCGGGAGCAGCGCCAGGCCCTGCCCGCGGCGCCCAGCGACGAGGACGCCGAGCCAGAGGGCGAGGAGCTCGAGGGGCTGACGATCGCGCCGGAGGCCTACAGCCGGGGCGAGGTCCTCCAGCACAAGTCCTTCGACCGGATGACCGGAGCCGAGCTCCGCGACGCCGAGCGGCTCATCGACCTGCTCGCGCCCCGCCTCGAGACCCGGCGGACGCGGCGCTACGAGCTCCATCAGCACGGGCGCTACCTGGCGCCCCGGGCGATGTTCCGGCGAAACCTCGCGACGGGCGGTCAGCTCCTCGACTGGGAGTGGCGGCGCCCGGTCCGGCACCCTCGACCGATCGTCGTCCTGTGCGACATCAGCGGCTCCATGGAGCGCCACAGCCGGTTGCTCCTGCGGTTCATCATGGCCCTGACGGCGGCCAACGTCGTGAAGACGGAGTCGTTCGTCTTCGGCACCCGGCTCACCCGGGTCACCCGGCTGCTCCGCGACCGCCAGCGGGACCGCGCCCTCGAGCGCGTCTCGGACGAGGTCACCGACTGGGCCGGCGGGACCCGCATCGGGGAGAGCTTCCGGGACTTCAACCAGCGCTGGGCGCGACGGACGCTGCGGACCAGCGGTGTCGTCATCGTCATCTCCGACGGCTGGGACCGCGGCGATCCGGCGATCGTCGCGGCCGAGACCGCTCGCCTCCGACGCAACTGCCACCGCCTGATCTGGCTGAACCCCCTGGCTTCGGCCGCGGGCTACCGCCCCCTGGCGGCCGGCATGGCGGCGGCCTATCCGTTCGTCGACGACTTCCTTGCGGCCGGCACCGTGGCGAGCCTCGAACGGCTTGGCGAGCTCCTGGCCGGTGCCCGGATGGGTGCCGCCGACCGGGCCAGGCACCGCCGGGCCGGGGCCGTCACCGGTGGGGGCGACCTCGCCATCGTGGCGGCGGCGCACGCCCATGGCGTGTCGGCCGGGACCGCGCCGCCGCGTCCACTCGAGCCGGACGACCCATCCGCAGCGCGCCCACTGCGCTGAGCCCGAGGAGGAGAGAGCCATGCGTGAGCTGCTCGAGACGCTGGAGGCGTGGCGGGCCGAGGGCATCGCCCCGGGTCGGGCGGTCGTCGTGCGGACCTTCGGCTCGGCCCCTCGTCCCGAGGGTGCCGTCCTGCTCGCGGCGCCCGACGGACGACTGGCCGGCTCGGTCAGCGGCGGCTGCGTCGAGGGGGCTGCGTTCGAGGAGATCGAGCAGGCCCGGGCCACCGGTCGGGCCCGCGTCATCCGCTACGGGATCAGCGACGAGGAGGCCTGGGACGTGGGCCTGGCCTGCGGCGGCACGATCGACGTCCTGGTGCAGCCGTCGCTCGGGGAGCCGCTGGTCGACGCTGCCCGGGCTCCCGGCGACGGCCGGGGCGGCCGGGTCGTGGCGACGGTCCTGCCGGACGACGCGCCGCCGCCCGAGTTCGTCCCGCACGAGCCCGGAGCCGGGGCCGCGCCGCCCGACCCGATCGTCGTCGACGAGGGCGGGGAGGTCCATGGATCCCTCGGCGACCAGGCCCTGGACGGGGCGCTCGTCGCGGCCGCGCTCGAGGCGCTCGACCGGGGTCGGTCCCGGACGGTCGTCGTCGGGGGCCGGCAGGTCTTCCTCGAGGCGTTCCCGGTCCGACCTCGGCTGGTCGTCGTCGGTGCCGTGGAGGTGGCTCGCGCGCTCGTCCGCCTGGCCGCGGAGGTCGGCTTCCAGACGGTGGTCGTGGACGGCCGGGCCGCCTTCGCCACGCCGGAGCGGTTCCCCGGCGTGGACCGGCTCGTGGTCGGCTGGCCGGACGAGGTGGCCGAGGAGATCGGGCTCGGGCCGAACGACGCGGTGGCGGTCCTCACCCACGACGTGAAGTTCGACGAGCCGGCCATCGTCGAGGCCCTCCGCCGCGGCTGCCGCTACGTCGGGGCCGTCGGGTCGCGCAAGACCCAGGCGGACCGCCGGGAGCGACTCCGCGAGGCCGGGCTGACCGACGAGGAGCTGGCCCGTCTGCGGGGCCCGATCGGGCTCGACCTCGGTGGGCGCGAGCCCCCCGAGACCGCCCTCGCCATCCTTGCCGAGATCGTGGCCGAGCGACGCGGCGGGACGGGCACGCCCATGCACGAGCTCACCGCGGCGCGCTTCGCGTGAGTCGCCCTCCGATCGCCGGCTCGTCGGGCGATCGCCGATGACCGATCCGCGGGCCATCGTCGTGGTGGTCCTCGCCGCCGGGACTTCGTCGCGTTTCGGCGCTCCCAAGCTCCTCGCCGATCTCGATGGCCGCCCGGTCCTGGCCCGGGTCCTCGACGTCGTCGGGACGATCCGGCCGGCGGGGGTCGTGCTCGTCCTGGGCCGCGAGGCGGACCAGGTCGTGGCTGCCCCGGGGCTCCTGGCGGCCCTCGGGCCGGTCCCGGTGACGATCGTCCGGAACGAGGTCCCGGAGGAGGGGATGGCCAGGTCGGTGCGGCTGGGCCTCGAGGCGGCCGCTCGCCACCTTCCCGAGACGGCGGCCGCGCTCGTGGTCCTCGGCGACCAGCCCCTGCTCCGGCCCGAGGTGGCGATGGCGCTCCTGGGCGCCGGATCCGTCCACGGACGGCCCGTCGTCGTGCCCCGCTACCAGGGCGGCGGCGGGGCGAACCCTGTCCTGTTGCGGCGGGACGCCTGGGGCCTGGCCGCGGACGCCAGCGGCGACCGGGGCCTGGGCCCGGTGCTGGCCGCTCGACCGGAGCTGGTGGCCGAGGTCGCCGTGACCGGCGTCAATCCGGACGTGGATACCCCGGCCGACCTCGCGCTCGCGGCCTGGGCCCTTCGCGTCCGGGCAGACCGCGCGCAGGTGGACCGTTTCCGCGAGGTCCCGGACAGCAAGGACTTCTACGGTCCCGTCAGCGGGCTCTTCCGGGCGGACCCCCGCCGAACGGACGACGAGACGCTCGACGGGCTCCTTGCGCTCGCCCGGCCGGAGGACGTCTGGCTCGACATCGGCGCCGGGGCCGGTCGCTTCGCCCTGCCGCTCGCCCTCAGCGTCCGCGAGGTGGTCGCGGTCGACCCGTCGGCCGGGATGCTCGCGGCGCTCCGCGAGCTCGCCGACGAGAGCGACATCGCCAACGTGCGGATCGTCGAGGGCCGCTGGCCGCTGGAGCCGGACGCCGCGGGGGCGGCCGGGGTGGGGCCCGGTTCGGCGGACGTCGCCCTGATCGCCCACCTGGGCTACGACGTCGAGGCGATCGGGCCGTTCCTCGAGGCGATGGAGGCGGCCGCCCGCCGCCGCTGCGTGGCCGTCCTGATGGACCGCCAGCCGTCGTCCATCGCCGACCCTCTCTGGCCCGAGGTCCACGGCGAGGAGCGGATCCGTCTGCCTGCGCTGCGCGAGCTCGTCGCGCTCCTCGAGACCCGCGGCCGTGTCCCCGGGATCCGCGAGGTGGAGCGTCCGCCGCGGGGCTTCGACTCCTTCGACGACCTGGCTGGATTCGTGCGCCGCCAGACCTGGGTCGCCGAGGGAAGCCCCAAGGACGAACGGCTGCTGGCGGCCCTTCGCGCCCGCGCCCTGGACCGGGACGGACGCTGGTTCCTGGAGGCGCAGCCGGCCGTCGT
>DATHYZ010000314.1:0-17304 GCA_035458865.1 Candidatus Limnocylindrales bacterium | reverse complement strand
CCGTCCCAGGAGCCGGACGACCTCGGCCGGCAGCCCCGGCACGCCGGCGTCGTAGGCGGCTTGGTCACCGGCTTGGCGGATCACGAGCTCGACCTCGGCGCTCGCCTTGCCGACCACCTCCTCGATGCGGCCGGGGTGGATCCGGCCGTCGGCGATGAGCTTGGTGAGGGCGATCCGGGCGATCTCGCGGCGGACCGGGTCGAACCCGGAGATGACGACCGTCTCGGGCGTGTCGTCGATGATCAGATCGACGCCGGTCGCCTGCTCGAGAGCTCGGATGTTGCGCCCTTCGCGGCCGATGATCCGGCCCTTCATCTCGTCGGACGGGAGGTGGACGGCGGTCACGGTGTGCTCGGCAGTGTGATCGGCTGCCACCCGCTGCATCGCGGTCACGATGACCTCGCGGGCCCGCTCCTGGGCCTCGTCCCTGGCGCGACGCTCGATGGACCGGGCCAGCTTGACGGCGTCGTGCTCCGCTTCCTCGCGGACGGCCTCGACGAGCATCGCCCGGGCGTCCTCTGCGGACAGACCGGAGACGCGCTCGAGCGCCGCGACCTGCTCGCCGTGGAGGCGGCCCAGCTCCTCGCGACTCCGCTCGAGCTCTCGCTCGCGGTCCATCAGTCGACGGTCACGCTGCTCGAGCAGGTCGGTGCGCTCGTCGAGCTGCTCGTCCCGCTGCAGAAGGCGCATCTCGAGGGCGGAGAGCTCGGACCGCTTCCGGCGCGCCTCGTCCTCGGCCTCACGCTGGAGCTTGAGCTTCTCGTCCTTCGCCTCGAGGATCAGGTCCTTCCGGCGGGTCCGGGCGTCGGCGACGATCCGCTGTGCCTCGGACTGGGCGTTCTTGATGATCTGTGGCGACCAGATCCTGCCGGCCACCACGAAACCGATGACGGCCCCTACGACGGCAGCGACGAGCGCCGCCACGAGGGCGATGATGGGCTCGATCAAGTTCGTCGTCCTCCCCTCCGGCCATGGTCGGAGGTCGGGCGAGGGAGCGGCGGTCCAGGCGCGCTGGGCTGCGCGGGAGTGACCCTCGCCGGATTGCTCTGCATCACGGCGTCCCCGAGGGGACGCGTCCCCGTAGCCTACTACGGCCGCCGGTCAGGGGTCGGAGGGCTCCTCGACCCCGCTGTCGTCGCTCTCGACGGCGCCGGGATCATGGTCGCGGATCCAGGCGAGCGACACCGCGGCGCAGGTCCCGGGGTCGAAGCCGCTGCGGGCAAGCAGGCCATAGGCCCGCTGGCGGCGGCGGCGGGGATCGGGCTCCCGGAGGAGCGCGGAGCGTCTTCGATCGAGCAAGCGGGCCGCTGCGGCGGCATCGACCGAGACCCCGGTCGCGTCGGGCCGGGCCGGGGCGGCACGGTCCGTGAGCACCTCGGCGATGAGATCCTCGGCGACGCCCTTCTGGCGGAGCTCTCGCCGAAGGGCCGAGGCTCCTCTCGGGTGGGCGCGGTCCCTGGACTCGACCCATGCCCGCGCGAACTCGGCGTCGTCGAGATAGCCGAGGGCGATCAGGCGCTCGATGGCGCCCTCGACGAGCTCAGGGCGGTAGCCGGTGCCGACAAGGCGCCGACGCACCTCTGCGATGGCGCGCGGGCGGGCCTCGAGGAAGCGAGCCGCAGCCTCGAGGACGACCTGGGGGTCGTCGACCTCTGCGGCGCGTTCACGGCGCTCTGCCGGGGTGGCCCGGCGTCGGCTCGTCGCCGTCAGTCGGCCTCCTCGATGCCCTCGACGGGTACCGCGACCTCTTCGACCCGGCCGCGGATCTGTCCCTCGATGGCGGCCGCGACGTCGTCATTCCCGCGGAGGAACTCCTTGGCGGCCTCGCGACCCTGGCCGAGACGCGTCTCCCCGAAGGTGAACCAGGCGCCGGTCTTCGTGACGACGTCCATGGCGACGCCGACATCGAGCAGCCCGCCTTCGCGGCTCACGCCCTCGCCGTACATGACGTCGAACTCCGCCACCCGGAAGGGCGAAGCGACCTTGTTCTTGACGACCTTGACCCGGACCCGTGAGCCGCTCGACTCCGTCCCGCTCTTGATCGTCTCGATCCGCCGGATGTCCAGGCGGACGGACGCGTAGAACTTCAGGGCTCGACCGCCCGGGGTGGTCTCAGGGTTGCCGAACATCACCCCGATCTTCTCGCGCAGCTGGTTCGTGAAGATGAGGGCCGTGTTCGAGCGGCTGACGGCGCCGGTCAGCTTGCGCAGGGCCTGGCTCATGAGGCGAGCCTGGATGCCGACGAAGCTGTCCCCCATCTCGCCCTCGATCTCGGCGCGAGGCACGAGGGCGGCGACCGAGTCGACGATGACGCAGTCGACGCCACCGGACCGGATGAGCGTCTCGGTGATCTCGAGAGCCTGCTCGCCGGTATCGGGCTGGGAGACGAGGAGCTCGTCCAGGTCGACGCCGCAGGCCCTGGCATAGGTCGGATCGAGGGCATGCTCGACGTCGATGAACGCGGCCACGCCGCCGCGCTGCTGGGCCTCGGCGATGATGTGCTGGCAGAGGGTCGTCTTGCCGGAGGACTCCGGCCCGAAGATCTCGGTGATGCGACCGCGAGGGATGCCGCCGACGCCGAGGGCGAGGTCGAGGGCGATGGAGCCGCTCGGGATGGCGTCGACCTGCTGGTGCTCGGCGGAGCCGAGCTTCATGATCGCGCCGCGTCCGAACTGCTTCTCGATCGCCAGGATGGCCTGGTCGACGGCCTTGGTCCGCTCGCCGTCCCGCACGTCCGTGGTCCGCTCTCCGGTGATCGCCATCGATGTCCGCTCCTGTTCGTCGCTCAGCGACCGGTCACCAGGAGCGAGCGCCGCTGGCGCTCGTCCCGCCCGGTCAGGTCTCGTCGGTCTCCTCTTCGACCGGCTCGGGCTTCGGCTTCCGCGGCTTGCGGATCACCTCGACCTGCATCGGCGGCTCGGTGAGAGGTTGCAGCTTGGGCTGTCCGGCCTTGTCCTTGGCCTTCTTCTTGGGCTCGCGGTGTGGTCGATCTCGAGAACCCATGTCGTGGCCTCCGGCTTGAGCGAGAGGATAGGTCTGGGGCCTTCACGGCGACGTCACCGCGACTGCACCGGTACGAGCACCTGCGCGCGCGAGGAGGTCCGGGAGGCTATGAGGGAAGGTGCCGGCCCGCAGCGCCGAGCGGATCCTGGCCATGAAGTCTAGGGTGAAGGTCAGGTTGTGACAAGTCGCCAGGCGGTACGCCAGGAGCTCCCGGGCGCGGAAGAGATGGGCCAGATAGGCTCGCGAGAATCGCGTGCAGAGACGACATGGGCAGTCCTCCTGCACCGGCTCCGGATCGTCCAGGAACCGAGCGTTGCGGAGGTTCAGCCGGCCGCCGGGAACCCAGAGCTGGCCGTTCCGGGCGACGCGCGCCGGGAGGACCGAGTCGAAGAGGTCGACGCCCTGGTGGACCGCCATCAGGAGATCCGCTGGCGTGCCGAGCCCCATGAGGTAGCGGACCCGGGGATCGCCGTCGAGGAGCGGCATCACGACGTCGAGCACCGCCGCTCGCTCCTCCGGCGTCTCGTCCCCGGCGAGCCCCCCGATGCAGATGCCGTCGAACGGCAGGCCGGCGATGAACCTCGCCGAGGAGGTCCGCAGATCGGCCTCGAGGCCCCCCTGGATGATCCCGAAGAGAGCCTGGTCGGCGCGGCGGTGGGCCGCCAACGACCGTTCGGCCCAGCGATGGGTGCGAGACGTGGCCTCGGCGACGGTTCGCCGGTCCGAGCTGCCGGGCGGGACCGGGTGATCGAAGGCGACCGCGACGTCGGCCCCGAGGGCCTCCTGGACGGCGACGGCGTGCTCGGGATCGAACCGGTGCAGCGACCCGTCATGGTGGCTGCGGAAGGTGACCCCGTCATCGTCGACCCGCCGCAGGTCGTCGAGTGAGACGACCTGGAAGCCGCCCGAGTCGGTGAGGATCGGGCGATCCCAGGCCATGAACCGGTGCAGGCCGCCCAGGCGGGCGATCCGCTCGTGGCCCGGGCGGAGGTACAGGTGGTAGGTGTTCGCGAGAACGATCGATGCTCCGGCCGCGTCAAGGTCGTCGGGGTCCAGGGCCTTGACGGTCGCGTTCGTTCCCACGGGCATGAACTGCGGCGTCTCGACCGTCCCGTGGGGGAGGTGCAGCCGGCCCGCTCGTGCACGGGTCGAACCATCGGCCGGCGGCCCGACGAGGACCTCGAAGCGAGCGGCCCCTGGCACGGGTGAACGAACCCTCGCCCGTCAGGAAGCCGGGCCGGCGCCCAGGGTCGACTCCCAGAGGGCGGCCATGTCCGGCTCCGCTCGTCGGGGAGGCGGGACCTCGTAGCCCAGAGCGGCGAGATGCGCCCGGGCGTTGTCGGTGGCCACCCGGCCCTGGGGGGTCCGGTCCAGGAACCCGAGGCGGAGCAGGTACGGCTCGTAGACGTCCTCGATGGTCTCGACCTCTTCGGCGAGGACCGCAGCCAGCGCCGCGACGCCCACCGGACCTGAGCCGAACTTCTGGACGATCGCCGCGAGGAGCTTGCGGTCGGTGGAGTCGAGGCCGAGATCGTCGATCTCCAGCGTGGCCATGGCCTCCTGGACCGCCCGATCGTCGACCCGGCCGTCGAAGTGGACCTCCGCATGGTCCCGGACCCGCTTGAGGAGCCGATTGACGATCCGGGGCGTGCCCCGCCCCCGCCGGGCGATGGACATCGCCGCATCACCGACGACCTCGACCCCGAGGATCCCGGCGGACCGCTCGACGATGGCAGTCAGGTCCGCCTCATCGTAGAAGTCGAGCCGATAGGTGGCGCCGAAGCGATCGCGCAACGGGCTGCTGATGCGGCCGGCGCGGGTCGTGGCGCCGACGACGGTGAAGGGCTTGAGGCTGAGACGGAGCGAGCGCGCCGACGGCCCCTTCCCGATCATGACGTCGAGGGCGAAGTCCTCCATGGCCGGATAGAGGATCTCCTCGACGGTCCTCGACAGCCGGTGGATCTCGTCGATGAAGAGGACGTCATGCTCCTCCAGCGAGGTCAGGATGGCGGCGAGATCGCCCGGCCGTTCGACCGCCGGCCCGGACGTGAACCGGATGTTGACCCCGAGCTCGCGGGCGACGATGGAGGCCAGGGTCGTCTTGCCGAGCCCGGGCGGGCCGTAGAGCAGGACGTGATCGGCGGCTTCTCCCCTGCCCCGGGCGGCGCGCAGCAGCACGGACAGGCTCGCCTTGACCTCCCGCTGTCCGACGTACTCGTCGAGCGTGTGCGGCCGGAGGGTGCTCTCGACGCCGAGGTCGGCCTCGTCGAGCAGGTCCGCCGCGAGGAACCGGGGGTCGTCCGACATGGCCGGGAGTCTAGCATGCGACCGCCGGTTTCGTACAGATGTTCGATGCCGCGGCACGGCGCCCGGGTGGCCGTCGAGGACGGAAGTACGACGCCGCAGGTAGGGGTTCTGGCAGAATGCCGGCATGAGGCTCTCGCGGCGCTCGGAGTACGGCCTTCGTGCCCTGATCGACCTCGCGGACCATGTCGGTCGAGGCCCTGTCCCGCTTGCCACCCTCGCCGACCGGAACCACCTCCCGGGCAAGTTCCTCGAGCAGATCCTGGCCTCGCTCAAGCGCGCGGGGATCGTCCGTACGACCCTTGGTGCGCATGGCGGCTATGCGATGGCCGTCGAGCCGGCCAGCGTGTCGGTCGGTAGGGTCATCCGCCTGCTCGACGGAGCCCTTGCTCCGATCGGGTGCGTGAGCCTCCGCTACTACGAGCCCTGCACCTGTCCCGACGAGGCCTCCTGCCAGCTGCGGGACCTCATGATCGACGTCCGCGACTCGATGCTCGACATCCTCGACCGGGAGACGCTCGCCGACCTCGCCGCCCGGCGGGGGCAGCCGTCGATCGACCCGCGTGGGCTCCACGAGGACGCGCTCGCCGGCCGTCGTCCGTGACTCGCCCGGATCCGGTCGACGAGCCGGCCAGCTCGTCCGGGGAGCCGACCGAGATCCCCTATCGCCCGTCCGTGGGCATCCTCGTCGTCGCGCCGGATGGGCGGGTCCTTGTCGGCCGCCGGCTGCGCGGTGCGGTCGGCACGTGGCAGCCGCCCCAGGGCGGGATCGACCCGGGCGAGACCCCCCTCGAGGCCGCCCGCCGCGAGCTCCGGGAGGAGACCGGGATCGTCTCCGTGGAGCCCCTCGGCGAGAGCGCGGGCTGGTACACCTACGAGCTCCCGGCTGGCCTGTCCGACCCGCCGCGCTGGGCGGCCCGCTTCCGGGGTCAGCGACAGCGTTGGGTCGCCTTCCGCTTCGAGGGCAGCGAGGCAGAGATCGATCTCGAGACCGAGCACCCCGAGTTCTCGGATTGGATGTGGGTCCCCCTGGCCCAGCTGCCGACGCTGGGGGTGGCCTTCAAGCGCCCGGTCTACGAGCGGGTCGCCGCCGAGTTCGCGTCCCTGGCGACGGCCGAGGACGATGGGCTCAGCCCGGGACCAGCGTCCGGAGCGCGGCCTTGACTCGGTCCTCCAGTCCCGGTCCGGTCGCCGGGTCGCCGACGGCGGCACGGGAAGCATCGCGCGCCTCGGCGGCAGAGTAGCCGAGCGCCTGGAGGGCGGCGACCACGTCGTCCTCGCCGGCCGATCCGGTGAGCGGGCCCACGGCCGCCCCGGCCGCCGCGACCTTCTCCTTGAGTTCGAAGATGATCCGTTCCGCGAGCTTGCGGCCGATGCCGGGGATGGCGGTGAGCACGGCCTGGTCCTGCTGGAGGATGGCGAGCTGGAGATCTGCGGTCGGGCGACTACCCACGATCGGCAGCGCGATCCGCGGCCCGACGCCGTTGACCGTCAGGAGCAGCTCGAAGAAGCCCAGCTCCTCCGGGGTCCGGAAACCGTAGAGGGCCTGCTGGTCCTCGCGGACGAGGTGGTGAGTGCGCAGGCGCAGCCGCTCCCCGATCCGGGCGGTCGCCAGCACGGCCGGCGCGGCGTTGATCCGGTAGCCGATGCCCCCGACCTCGATCACGAGGGCGTCGGTGCCGATGGCAGTGACGACTCCGTCGACGGAGGCGATCATCGGCGTCCGCTGCTCCGCGGTCGGGCGCCCTCCCGGGCCAGGGCCTCGCGCACGGCCCGGTCGTAGGCCGAGCCGCCCTCCGCCAGGGGCGCGACCGCAGCCCGGTCGAGGACCGCGGCCGTCGGCCGGTCGCCGGAGCGCTCGCGGTGGACCGCCCAGATGGCGATGGCCAGCGCGTCGGCGGCGTCGTCCGGCGTCGGGGTGACCTCCATGGCCAGGACGAGGCGCACCATGCGGGCCACTTCCTCCTTGGCGGAGCGACCATGACCGGTGACCGCGACCTTGACCTCGGATGGCGTCGCCTCGCGGACCGGCAGGCCGCGCTGGGCCGCGGCGAGCAGGATCACCCCGCGGGCCTGCCCCACGGCGAATGCGGTCTGGGCGTTCCGCGAGTAGAAGATCCGCTCGACGGCGACGAGGTCCGGCTGGTGCAGCTCGATCAGCTCCGCGACCTGGCGGTGGATCGCCACCAGGCGGTCCGGGAGCGGGGTCCGGGCGGTCGTCTCCAGGCAGCCGTAGTCGACGGCGCGCAGCCGGCCGTTCCGTTCGACGATGCCGTAGCCGAGCGAGGCGGTCCCTGGGTCGATGCCCAGGACGATCACCCGGCGACCTCGGCGAAGAGGTCCTCGGGGATGTCGAAGTTGGCCGTGACCCGCTGCACGTCGTCGAGGTCCTCGAGGTTCTCGACGAGCCGGAGCGCCTTGCGGGCGTGGTCGGAGTCAAGGTCGACCGTCTGCTTGGCGATCATGGTCGACTCCGCGGACTCGACGCCGATCGCGGCGGCCTCGAGGGACGATCGCACGGTCTCGAGCTCTCCCGGCGCGGTGTAGGCATAGATGCGCTCGGGGTCGTCGAGGTCCACGTCGTCCGCCCCGGCGTCGATCGCGGCGAGCGCGATCTCGTCCGGGTCGGCGCCGCCGGCCGGGATGGTCACGACCCCTCGAGGCTCGAACTGCCAGGCCACCGCTCCGGAGCCGGCAAGCTGTCCGCCGGCCTTGCTGAAGATGGCGCGCACCTCGGCGGCGGTCCGGTTCCGATTGTCGGTCTGGGCTTCTACGAGGATGGCGACGCCGCCGGGGCCGTAGCCCTCGTAGACGATCTCCTCGTACTCGGCGGCGTCGCCACCGCCGGTGGCCCGATCGATGGCCCGCTTGATGTTGTCGGTCGGCATGTTGACCGAGCGGGCCTTGTCGACCGCGAGGCGGAGCCGGTAGTTAGCGTCGGGGTCGCCGCCACCCTGCCGCGCGGCGACCGAGATCTCGCGGGCGATCTTCGTGAAGAGCGCGCCGCGCTTCGCGTCATTGGCGCCCTTCTGGCGTTTGATCGTCGACCATTTGGAGTGTCCGGACATCGCGCGGGAGTATACCGGACTATCATGGCCTGACCCGCGGACGCCCCTGCGCGCCCGCACTTCGTGTGCGCCCCCCCGACCCACCGTACGTGAGGATCGACGAGCCGATGGCCACCAAGAGCGTAGACCTCCCCCACATCCGAAGCGTCGTCCTGGCCGGTCATGCCGGGGCCGGCAAGACGACGCTCGCGGAGCAGCTCCTCTTCCGAGCCGGCGCCATCTCCCGGCTCGGTCGGGTCGACGATGGCACGGCGAGCCTGGACTTCGAGCCCGAGGAGCAGAAGCGGAAGGAGTCGCTCGGCGTCGCGGTCGCCACCTTCGAGCACGACGGGTACCGGATCACCCTCGTCGACACCCCCGGCTACCTCGACTTCGCCGCCGAGGTCGTGTCCGGCATGCATGCGGCGGACGCAGCGCTCCTGGTCATGGACGCCAGCGGCGGTGTCGAGGCGGGCCTCGAGACCGCCGTGGGTCTCGCCCGCAGCCTCGGCCGTGCGGCCTGCTTCGTCATCAACAAGTGCGACCGGGAGAACGCGGACCCGAGCGCGGCGCTCGATGCGCTAAGGGCCTCGTTCGGGAACAAGATCGCGCCGCTGCAGATCGCCATCGGCGCCGGGGACACGTTCGATGGCTACGTCGACCTCGTCCACGGCAAGGCCTACCGCTGGGACGGCAAGCAGGAAGTCGAGATCCCGGTCCCTGACGACCTCGCCGCCGAGGTCGCCGCGCGCCGCGACCAGCTGCTCGAGGCCGCCGCTGAGGCGGATGATGACGTCCTCACGAAGTACCTCGAGGGCGAGGAGATCTCCGACGCCGAGCTCGAGAGCTGCCTCCACCGCGGCGTCCGCGACGCCGTCCTGGCCCCCGTCCTGGTCGCGAGCGCAGCCAAGGGCATCGGCATGCGAGGTCTCTCCGACGCGATCACCCGCTACCTGCCCTCTCCGGACGAGGAGGCGGCCGCCCGCGCGTCGGATCGAGCCGGGACAGCCGTGGAGGTCAAGCCCGACGCGGCGGGACCGCTCGTCGTACGAGTCTTCAAGACGGCAGCCGACCCGTACGTGGGCAAGCTGAGCTACCTCCGCGTCCTGTCGGGGACCCTCCATGGCCAGGGGTCGGTCTTCAACGTCAACCAGGCCCAGGATGAGCGGATCGGCCAGCTGCTTCTCCTTCATGGCAAGGAGCAGGAGCCGGTCGGCGAGCTCAAGGCCGGCGAGATCGGGGCCGTGGCCAAGCTCGGGGTGACCCACACCGGGGACACCCTGGCGTCCAAGGAGCTGCCCATCACCCTGCCGGCGATCGAGTTCCCTGAGCCGACCCTCGTCCAGGCCATCGAACCGCAGACGAAGGCGGACCTGGACAAGATGGGGGCGGCCCTCCAGCGGATGCAGGAGGAGGAGCCCGCGGCGCGGGTCGAGCGTAGCGAGGTCGGGGAGCAGCTCCTCGTCACCATGGGCGAGGCCCACAGCGCCGTCATCCTCGAGCGCCTCAAGCGCAAGTTCGGCGCGGCGGTCGTGACCCACACCCCGAAGGTCCCCTACCGCGAGACCATCCGTGGCAAGGCCCAGGCGCACGGCCGGTACAAGAAGCAGACCGGGGGCCACGGGATGTTCGGCGACGTCTGGATCGAGCTCGAGCCGAACCCCGGCGGCGGCGTCGAGTTCACCGAGCGGGTCGTGGGCGGGTCCGTGCCCCGGCAGTTCTTCCCCGGCGTCGAGAAGGGCATCCGCGAGACGGCCGCCGAGGGCGTCGTCGCGGGGTTCCCGCTCAGCGACTTCAGGGCGACCCTGTACGACGGGTCGTTCCACACGGTCGACTCGAACGAGCTGTCGTTCAAGATCGCCGCCTCCATGGCCCTGAAGGACGGGGTCCAGCAGGCCAAGCCGGTGCTGCTCGAGCCGATCATGTCGGTGACGGTCCGGGTCCCCGAGGCCTTCATGGGCGACGTCAACCGCGACCTCAACGGCCGTCGCGGACGAGTCCTCGGGCTCGACGCGACCGGCGACGGGATGCAGGTCATCACGGCCCACGTGCCGCAGGCCGAGCTCTTCAGCTACGCGACCGAGCTCCGGTCCCTCACCGGCGGCCGTGGCTCCTTCCGGGCCGAGCTGGACCACTACGAGGAGGTCCCGTCGCACCTGGCCGAGAAGATCGTCGAAGCGGGCCGCAAGGACGCCGACGCCGCCCACTGATCACCGGGCGCGGCCCTCCGACGCAGCGGGATCCGGCCCCGGGCGAGCAGCCTACCGGCCCTGTGCCCCTGGGGGCGGCCCGCCAGGAGGTGTCATCGTCGCTGGGCCACCGCGTCGAGCGCATCTGCGAGGCGCAGTCGGCCCTCGTAGAGCGCGCGTCCGACGATCGCTCCGGAGGCTCCCGCGTCCCGGACGGCCGTCAGGTCGGAGATGGAGCTGATCCCGCCGGAGGCGATGATCGGGCCGAGGTCCAGGTCGACCGCGGAACGCAGTAGGTCGAGGTCCGGGCCCCCCAGGAGTCCGTCGCGGTCGATGGCCGTGACGGCGAACCGCGCGACGCCCGCGGCCCCGAGGTCCTGCATGGCCTGAGCCATCGGGAACCCGGCCGCGCCCGGTCGCCAGCCGTCGCCCAGGGCGTGGCCATCGCGGACGTCGATCGCGGCGACGAGCCGACGTGCTCCGAACCGGTCGACGAGCCGGCCGGCGAGCGCCGGATCGCGCAGGGCGGCCGTGCCGATCACGACCCGTGCGGCCCCGAGGTCGAGCATCCTCGCCACCGCATCGGCATCGCGCAGGCCGCCCGCAACCTGGCAGGACGCACGTGCCCCGACCTCGGCGACGATCCGGCTGACGACCGATCCCTGGGACGCGCCGCTCGATGCGCCGTCGAGGTCGACGACGTGGATCCATCGGGCGCCGGCTTCCACGAAGCCGAGGGCCACGGCGACCGGGTCATCGCCGTAGACGGTCGGATCCGTCAGGTCCCCTCGTCGGAGCCGGACGACACGACCTCCATGCAGGTCGATGGCCGGGAGCAGCTCGAATGGTTCGGGGGCGGCGGATGGCAGGTTTGACACTTGTCCCTGGCACTGCTAGCGTTTTAGCACGCTACTACGCTATCACAACGAACGCTACCGCGATCCGAACCGCAGCGAGGTCGACGATGCTCCCTTCCGACGACGACTGGCGGACCCCGGCGATGGAATCGCTCCTCGGGGCGATGGTGAGCCTTCGGTCGACGGACGAGGCCGCCATCTTCCTCCGCGATCTGTGCACCGTCGGTGAGCTGCAGGCGATGGCCCAGCGATGGTCGGTCGCCCGGATGCTCGATGACGGCCTGCACTACGCGGAGATCTCGCGACTCACCGGGGCCAGCACCGCGACGATCACCCGGATCGCCGCCTGGCTCCGTCACGGTGAGGGCGGCTACCGCTTGGTTCTCGACCGGAACGCCTCCCCGGCCTCGGCCGGCGAGGACGGCTGATGCGCGAGCGCCTGCGGCTCGCCGTCCCGAACAAGGGTCGGCTGGTCGAGCCCACGCTCGGGCTGCTCCACGACGCCGGGCTCGTCTTCGAGGAGCACGATCGCAGCCTCGTCGCGCGGGTCCAGAACTACGATCTCGACATCCTCTTCGTCCGGACGAACGATGTCATCGAGTTCGTCGGCGACGGGGTCGCCGACCTCGGGGTGACCGGCATCGACCTCCTGTCCGAGTCCGGGGTCGACCTGCCTCGGCTCCGGGCGCTGGGCTACGGCCACTGCCGTCTCGAGGCCGCGGTCCCGAACGACACCGGGTACCGCGCCGTCGAGGATCTCGCCGGCCTTCGGGTGGCGACCGCCCACCCGCGCACGACGCGCGCGTTCTTCGGATCGCGGAACGTGCCCGTGGAGGTCATCCCGATCTCGGGTGCCGTCGAGGTGGCCCCGAGGCTCGGCCTGGCCGAGGCGATCGTCGACCTCGTCTCGACCGGGTCCACCCTGGTGATGAACGGCCTGCGGCCGATCGCCGAGGTCCTCGCTTCCGAGGCGGTCCTGGTGGCCAACGTCGATGCCCGAGAGCAGCGCGCCGACGAGCTGGCGGCCATCGACACGATGTTGAGCTCCGTCATCGCGGCCCGCGGCCGCAAGTACCTGATGATGAACGCCCCGACCGCCCGGCTCGATGAGGTGACGGCGGTCCTTCCCGCGCTGGAGTCGCCGACGGTCATCCCCCTGAGCCACGATGGGATGGTGGCCGTGCACTCGGTGGTCGGCGCCGACGATGTCTGGGGACTCCTGCCCCGGCTGAAGGCGAGCGGTGCCTCCGGGATCCTCGTCCTCCCCATCGAGAAGCTCGTGCCGTGACGACACCAGCGGCACCCGGCACGCCCCCCCGGCTGCGGATCTCGCGGCTCGATCTCGGCCGGCTCCCCGACGACGCTGCGACGGGGGCTCGACGGCAGGCCCTCGTCGGTCGCGGCGCCGTGCCAGACCCGGCGGTCAGGGATGCGGCGCGGGCGATCCTGGCCGACGTCCGCGCCGGCGGCGACGAGGCCGTGCGGGCGGCCAACCGGCGGTTCGGGGGCGGCCACTCCGACGGCCGGTTGGTCCTCGAGCCGGGCGAGCTGGCCATGGCCCGCGACGCACTCGAGCCACCGGTCCGGGCCGCCCTGGAGCAGGCGATCGCCAACGTCAGCCGGTTCGCCGAGGCGCAGCGCCCCTTGACGACGCTCACGACGGTGGAACCAGGCGTCGAGCTCGAGCGCCGGTGGGTCCCGCTCGCCCGGGTCGGCGCCTATGTGCCTGGGGGGACGGCGCCCTATCCATCCTCCCTCGTGATGACGGTCGCGCCAGCGAAGGTGGCTGGCGTGGGCGAGGTCGTCGTGGCCTCCCCCGCCGATGCGAGCGGGCGCGTCGATCCGGTGCTGGCCGGAGCCGCCGGCCTCCTCGGGGTCGATGCGTACGTCGTCGCCGGTGGGGCGCAGGCGGTCGGCGCGCTGGCCTACGGCCTGCCGACGGCCGGTGTCGCCCCGGTCGACCGGATCGTCGGCCCGGGCAACGCGTGGGTCACCGCCGCCAAGCTCGAGGCCTATGGCGACGTCGGGATCGACCTCCCGGCCGGCCCATCGGAAGGCATGGTCCTGGCCGACCGGACGGCCGACGCGCGCATCGTCGCCGCGGACCTCATCACCCAGGCCGAGCACGGGCCGGACTCCCCTGCCCTGCTGGTGTCGACGGATGCCTCCCTTGTCGACAGGGTGGAGACCGAGGTCCTCCGCCAGCTCGAGCGCCTGCCGCGGCGCTCCATCCTGGAGCGCTCCCTGGCCGACCACGGCGTCCTGGTGCTGGCGCCCGACCTCGACGCGGCGATCGCGTTCGTCAACGACTATGGCCCCGAGCACCTCTCGATCGAGACAGCCGATCTCGAGGCGACGGTTGCCCGGATCCGGAACGCCGGCTCCGTCTTCGTGGGCCCGTGGGCGCCCGAGTCGGCCGGCGACTACGTGTCCGGCGCCAACCACGTGCTTCCCACCGGCGGGCTTGCCCGGAGCTGCGGTGCGCTCGACCTCGCCGCGTACGGCAAGTTCGTCCAGGTCCAGAGGATCGACCGCGAGGGCCTGGGACGCCTCCGCGCCGCCATCGGGACGTTGGCGACGGCCGAGGGGCTGCTGGCCCACCGCGAAGCCGTCGAGGTGCGGTTCGTCGACATCGACGGCGAGGGAGGACCGCGATGAGTCCCACTCCTGTCTCCTACCAGGACCCGACGACCCCTTCCGCCTACGCGTGGGAGGCCACGTCCGAGGCGGTGGCCTCGCGCTACGGCCTCGACCCGGCAGCAGTCCTGCGGTTCGACCTGAACACCTCCCCGGCGCCACCTCCCGGGCTGGACGGACTGCTGGCAGCCGGTGGGTGGCACACGCCGCTCTGCGAGTACCCGCCCTCCGACTACCGGCACCTCACCGAGGCCGCTGCTGATCGGTACGGGGTGGCTCCCGAGCTGGTCCTCGTGGGAGCCGGGGCCGACGAGATCCTCGACCTCGTCACCAAGGCCTACCTGGGCCCTGGCCGGAGCGCCGTCCTCCCCGTACCGACCTACGCGATGTACCGGGTGCTCACCGAGCAGCGTGGCGCCACCGTCGTGCCGGTCCCTCGGCGGCCGGCCGCCGAGGGGTTCGCCCTCGACGTCCCCGCGACCCGCCGGGCCGCATCCGGCGCCGATCTGGTCTGGCTCTGCGATCCCAACAACCCGACCGGGACGATGGAGCCGGCTGGGACGATCGAGTCGCTCCTGGGCGGCCTGGCCGAAGATGCCCGGCTGGCCGGCCGCGCGGCGCCGCTGGTGGTCATCGACGAGGCGTACGCGGAGTTCGTGGGCCGCGACCGGGTCGTGCTCCCCGCGGACTACCCCGACCTGCTGGTCGTCCGCACCGCCTCCAAGGCCTTCGGGGTGGCCGGCCTGCGGGTGGGCTTCGGGGTCGCCGGGCGCCCGGTCCTCGAGCGGATCGAGCCGTATCGCCCTCCCGGCTCGGTCTCGACCGTCTCCGTCACCGTCGTCAGCCAGCTGCTCGCCGACCCGACCATCCCCACTCGGAGCCGGAGCCGGGTGATCGCCGAGCGCGCTCGCTTCGAAACGAGGCTGGGGGCGTTGGGCTGGACCGTCGTCCCGTCGGCCACGAACTTCGTCCTCGTCGACCTCGGGAGCCCCGCGGAGGCCGGTCGGGTCGCCGAGGGGCTGCTCCGCGAGGGACTCGTCCCCAGGACCTTCGCGGCGGACCATCCCCTGGCCGGCTACCTGCGACTCACGGTCCGGACCCCGGCCGACGACGACAGGCTCCTGGCGGTTGCCGCCGCGCTCATCGAGGAACCAGCATGACCACACCGGATGGCCGCATCGTCATCGAGACCCAGGATGCCCGGGCGGTGCGGGCGCATCGCACGACCCGCGAGACCGACGTCGATGTCGTCCTCCGACTCGACGGCGCGGGAGAGGCCGACGTCCAGACCGGCGTCGGCGCGTACGACCACCTGCTCGGATCGATGGCGCATCACGGGCTCCTCGACCTGCGGGTCCGAGCGACCGGGGATCTTCACGTCGACGAGCACCACACCGTCGAGGACGTGGCCCTCGTCCTCGGGTCGGCCCTGGCGGCCGCGCTCGGGGATCGGGCGGGCATCGTCCGGTTCGGCGACGCCTCGGTGCCCATGGACGAATCCCTCGCGACCGCCGTCGTGGACGTGGGCGGACGGCCCTACGCGGTCATCGACCTGCCCTTCCGGGGCGAGCGCATGGGCGGGCTGCCGCTCCAGCTGGTGCCGCACGCCCTGGAGGCGCTGTCACGGACCGGCGGCCTGACGCTTCATCTGCGGGGCAGCGGCGCCAACGACCATCACCTGGCCGAGGCGGCCTTCAAGGCGCTCGGGCGCGCGCTGCGAGCGGCCGTGGCCGTCGATCCTCGCCGCGCCGGGACGGCGTCCACCAAGGGCTCGCTGGGGTGACCCGGGCCGCCGACCGACCAGCGCGGATCGCCGTCGTGGACTACGGCGCGGGCAACCTCGTCAGCATCGAGCAGGGCCTGCGCGCGGCCGGCGCCGCGGTCACGCTGGCGCGGACGCCGGACGACCTGGAGGATGTCGAGGCCGTCGTGGTCCCGGGGGTGGGGGCCGCGGCCCCGGCGATGCGGCGCCTGGATCGACGCGGGTTCGTCCCGGTGCTCCGGGGGTGGATCGAGGCGGGGCGCCCGTACCTCGGGATCTGCCTGGGGCTCCAGCTCCTCTTCGAGTCCAGCGAGGAAGATGGCGCCGCGATGCTCGGCGTCATCCCGGGGGTCGTGCGGCGCCTCGACGCTGCACCGACGCTGCCGCACATCGGCTGGAACCAGGTCCGGCTCGCCCGCCCGCACGTGCTGTTCGATGGCATCGAGGACGGATCGGACCTCTACTTCGTCCACTCGTATGCCGGGGTGCCCGAGGGGTCCGCGGCCGAAGCTGCCGTCCTGGCGACGACCGACCACGGAGGTCGGTTCGTCAGTGCGGTCGCCGCGGGCTCGGTGCTCGGCGTCCAGTTCCACCCCGAGCGGAGTGGGGTCGACGGCCTTCGGATCCTCGCCAACTTCGCGACCTTCGCGACTGGGGCGTCGATGCGGCCCGTCGGCACCGCCGGACCGGCGAGCCCCGGCTGATGCTCCGACGCCGCGTCATCCCCTGTCTCGACGTCGCCGAGGGTCGGGTCGTCAAGGGCGTGCGCTTCGTCGACCTCGTCGACGAGGGTGACCCGCCCGAGCTCGCCGAGCGCTATGCCCGCGAGGGGGCCGACGAGATCGTCTTCCTCGACATCGCCGCGGCTCCCGGCGGCCGCGCCACGCTGCTCGACATCGTCGAACGCACGGCTCGGCGGGTCTTCGTCCCGCTCACCGTGGGCGGCGGTGTCCGGAGCGTCATCGAGATGCGCGACGTGCTGCGGGCCGGAGCGGACAAGGTCAGCCTCAACACGGCGGCCGTTGCCGATCCGGATCTGATCCGGCGCTGCGCCCGACGGTTCGGGAGCCAGGCGGTCGTCGTCGCGATCGATGCCCGGAGGCGCCACGAGAGCGCCCTCGAGCCCGGCTGGGAGGTCGTGGTCAGGGGCGGCCGCGAGGCGACGGGGATCGACGTCGTGGAGTGGGCCGAACGTGCGGTGGCCCTCGGCGCCGGGGAGCTCCTGGTGACCTCGATGGACCGCGACGGTACCCGCTCGGGCTTCGACACCGAGCTCCTTCGGGCGATCACGTCGCGGGTCATCGTCCCCGTCATCGCCTCGGGTGGCGCAGCCGGTCCCCCCGATTTCGTCGAGGCCATCCGATCGGGGGGCGCCGACGCCGTCCTGGCAGCTTCCATCTTCCACCGGCGGCTCCACTCGATCGCCGACGTCAAGGCAGCCATGGCCGCTGCCGGTCTGGCCGTGCGGCTCGGCCAGGAGCCGGCCGCATGAACGAGGTCGCGTC
>DATHYZ010000313.1:0-2893 GCA_035458865.1 Candidatus Limnocylindrales bacterium | reverse complement strand
GCGCGACGGCGCCCCGCGGGTCGAGACCTGGTCGTGGACCACCGAGACCGATGGCCGGGTGGGTATCCCGGTCCTGGGCATCGTCCTGGTCATCCTCGGGCTCCTGTTCCTGCTCCAGCAGCTGGTGCCGGGCACCAGCTTCTGGTCCTGGGCGGCGCTCGCGCTCGGCGGCGCAGGGGTCGCGGTCTGGCTCTTCGACCGCCGCAGGACCGGGATGCTCCAGGTCGGCCTGGTCTTGGTCGCCGCCGGCATCGCCTCGCCGCTCGAGGCCGCGGGGCTCATCTCCGGGTCCGGCTGGAGCACGCTGTTCGTGGGGATCACGCTGCTCGTCATCGGCATCGTGCGACGGACCGGCGGGATCCCGTGGCAGGTCTGGATCGGTGGCCTGCTCACGCTCATCGGTGCCTCGCAGACGATCCTCGACGAGGTCGGCGGGGGCTGGGTCTTCCCCGCCGCGGTCATCGCCGTCGGAGCGCTGCTGATCCTCCGGGCGACCGGTCGCCGCGCCGGGTGACGGGCCCGGGTCGCGAGGTTCCCTGGGCTCGGAGGACGGTCAGGCCTCGCTCTCGGCGAGGCCCCGGTCGATCGCCGTCGCCAGGCCGTCCGCGACGCGCACCAGCTCCTCGTCGGTGATGACGTAGGGCGGACCCAGCAGGATCTGGTCGCCATCCGTTCCGTTCGCCTGGCCGGTGCCGCTGTAGAGGAGCAGGCCGTCCGACTGGGCGACCCGGACGATCGTCTCGGTCAGCCGGCGAGCGCGGGGGAACGGCGCGCGCGTCTCGCGGTCGGCGACCAGCTCGACCCCCACCATGAGCCCCAGGCCACGGATCTCCCCGATGTTGGGATGCTCGCCCAGCCGCTCGTGGAGGAGCCCCTGGAGTCGCTCGCCCTTGTCGCGCGAGGCCACGACCAGGTCCTCGTCACGGAGGAGCCGAAGGACCTCGCCCGCCACCGCCGCGCCCACGACGTGGTGGCTGTAGGTGAAGCCGTGGACGAAGCCGCCCTCGCGGATCGCCTCGCGGACCTCGCCCGAGACGGCGGCGAACCCGAAGGGCCAGTAGCCCGAGGTCGCTCCCTTGGCTGCGACGAGGATGTCGGGTCGGACGTCCCAGTTGTCGACCGCGAACCAGCGACCGGTCCGCCCGAACCCGGTCATGACCTCGTCGGCGACGAGCAGGACCCCATGACGGCGGCAGACCTCGGCGATCGCCTGCCAGTAGCCGTCGGGCGGGACGGCGGCGGCGATGCTCGCGCCCACCACCGGCTCGGCGATGAACGCGGCCACGTTCCGGGGTCCGGCATGGACGATCGTCCGCTCCAGCTCGAGAGCGAGCTCCTCGGCCGTGCCCAGGGCGTTGGCCCCGGGCTCCCCCGCCCGGTACGGGTAGGCCGCGCTGACATGCCGGAAGCGGCCCAGCCACGGCTCGTAGGGCCGCCGCAGCGGCCGCCGGCCGGAGAGGTCCAGCGCTCCGAGGGTGTTGCCGTGGTAGCTGCTCCAGCGGGCGATGACGACGAGGCGGTCCGGCTCGCGGCGCGCCAGGTGGTAGGCACGGGCCTGCTTGAGGGCCGTCTCGATCGCCTCCGAGCCGCCGGAGACCGGGTACACGGCGGGCTCGTTGAGCGGCAGGAGCGGGCCGAGCTCGGCGGCGTAGCGCTCGAGCGGCTCGTTGGTGAAGAAGCTGCCATGGGCGTAGGCGAGCCGGCTCGCCTGATCGGCCATGACCTCGGCGACGCCCCGCCGGCCGTGGCCGACGTTGACGACCACCGCGCCCCCGGCCGCATCCAGATACGCCTTGCCGTCGACATCCCAGATCGTCGAGCCCTCGGCGCGCGCGGCGACCGGCGGCTCGGCCAGCATCGAGCGGCGGAAGACGGTGGCGGTAGTGGCGGTGGGGCTCTCGGTCATCGTCGCCGATCGTAGCAGCGGGCCGCACGGCTCGCGGGGCCCGGTGAGGCGTCCGTAACGGCGCCGGACGTTGACGCGTCGTTTAGCCCGGACCGGGTAGCCTGCCCGCGAACACCCTCAGCCCTGCACGTCCGGACCGAACCCCAGATGCGACTCCTTCTCGTCGACGACGAGCCCGATCTCCTCGCCGCGCTCGCGACCGGCCTCCGGCGCGAGGGCTACGCCGTTGACACCGCCGGATCGGTGGCCGAGGCGAGCGAGCACCTGACCGAGCACCCCTACGACCTCGTCTGCCTCGACCTGGGGCTGCCCGACGGCGACGGCCGGGCCGTCTGTCGGGCGATCCGCGGCGGCGAGCTGACGGTCCCCGACGCCCCGCCGGCACGGGTGCTGATGCTGACGGCCCGCGACGGGCTCGACGATCGGGTGGGCGGGCTCGACGACGGCGCCGACGACTACCTCGTCAAGCCGTTCAGCTTCGTCGAGCTCTCGGCCAGGGTCCGGGCACTCCTCCGGCGCGACAGCGTCAACCCCGGCGCCCGCATCGCCCTCGGCGACCTCGAGCTCGACGCGGCCCGGTTCCAGGCGCGGCGGGGCGACCGGCGCCTCGACCTCACGCCCAAGGAGTTCGCCCTCCTGCGCTACCTGATGCTCCACCCCGACCAGGTGCTGACCCCCGAGCGGCTGCTCGAGCACGTCTGGGACGAGCACGCCGACCCGTTCTCCAACACGGTCCGGGTCACGATCAGCAACCTGCGCCGCAAGCTGGCGGAGGCGGGCACCGGCGACGGCCAGCCCATCGAGACGGTCGTCGGCGTCGGCTATCGCCTGCGGGTGGCCCCGTGACCCCGTCCCCGGCTCCGGGCCGGCCCTGGTCGTTGGGCGATCTCGTGCCGGGCTGGGTCCGCTCGATCCGCTTCCGCCTGGCCGCCATCTACACCCTCGCCCTCGTCGGCGTCGCCGGGCTGCTCCTGCTCGTCCTCTACC
>DATHYZ010000312.1:0-3445 GCA_035458865.1 Candidatus Limnocylindrales bacterium | reverse complement strand
CCGGATGAGCTTGATCGCGCAGGCGAACCGTTCGGCGATGGCCCGGATGGGAGCACCGTGCCTGCTGTACAGGACGGCCCCCGCGTGGGCCTCGTCCGCCGGGAAGTCGAGCTCTTCGGGCGCGAACGTCTCGGGGATGTGGTCGTCCTGGTCGAAGGTGGCGACGATCGCTCCCGCCCTGAGAAGCGCCCCGACCGTCCAGGGATGCGCGTCGAGGACGATCGGTGCGCCCAGAGGCTCGGCAGGAACGAACAGGTCGAGCGTCAGTGTCGCGCCATCCCTGATGCGGGTCGCATACACGAGGTCGCTCTGGGAGAGCGACGGCTGGGTCGCGACCGCTCCGCTGGGGCTGGCAGCAGCGGACGGCGTTGCCTCGGGGGTCGGGGTCGCCTCTGCGGACGCGGTGGTCTCAGCGGTCGGGGTCGCCCCGGAGGTCCCGCCGCACGCGGCGCCGACCACGACGGCCATCCCCAGCAGTCCCAGCAAGCGTCGCATCGCCTGTTCCTCCCGGGACGCCGTCGGCTTCGCCATGCGGTGGTGGGTCGAGTGGACGCCTTCCGCGCGCCTCTGCCAGGGTCAGTCGGCCCACCCCAGCTCTCGCAGCATCATCGAGGCGAGGGCGAAGACCCTGGCCTTGAAGCCGAACTCGTTCGGGTCCAGGTCGCCCCAGTCCACACCGGGCGGCCCCAGGGTGATACAGATCGACTCCTCGGAGCCGGGGCCCGAGAACAGGAAGGACCCGTACGCGAACCCCTCGCCCTCCGCGTGGGTCGCCCCCTCGGGGAGCCACGAATGCGTCCTCCACGGACCCCCGTCCGGGACCCCGTCGCCGTCGTGGTCCCCGTTGTGGACGCCCAGCCTCCAGCTCTCGGCATCGCCGGCAAGTCGGAAGCGCCACTCGCACTCCGGCTCCTTCAGGCCCGTCTTCAGGTTGCCCTGAAGGTCGCAATCCGATACGACGTCACCGACAAGTTCCGCGCCGAATGGCCGCCGCATCGAAAGGGCCACGAGCGCCTGGGTCATCTCGTCGTCGGTCACCCAGTCGAGCAGGTCGTCCCGGGCCCACGAGAAGACGTTCGGATCCGTCGTCGGCGTCGGCGACTCGGAGAGGAGCCACGGCGGCGTTGGGAGGTCCGGCAGCCGGAACCCGCCCGCGAGCAGGATCGTGGTGGCGAGCGTCACGGCGGCGATCGCCGCGGCGACCAGGAGCCAGTACCGCCCGGGACCGGCCTGATGACGGGCGGGCGAGGCCACTGCGGCCGCGGCCGGCGACGACGCCCACGCGGCATGCTCCCCGCGAACCGGGTCCAAGTGCTCCGCGAGGTTCAGCCGAACCTCGCGGGCGAACCGCTCATCCATGACGACCCGCTCCCGGCGACCAGGCGGCCGCCATCCGCCGACCCGGATGCTCCGGGGCGACGAGCTGCTGGAGGCGATCGAGCGACCGGCTGAGGATCATCCCGACGTTCCCCGGGGACTTGTCCAGGATCGAGCCGATCGTCTGGTAGTCGAGGTCCAGGTAGTAGCGGAGCACGACGGCGCTCCTCGCCACGGGATCCAAGTGCCCGAGCGCCTCGATGAGGGCGACGCGGTCGACGGCAGCCGGTGCTCCGTCGGGGGCAGATGGCTGCTGGCCGCCCGCCGGATCCAGCGGCTCGATCGGTCGCACCCGCCGTCGACGCAGCATCGAGATCGCGGTGTTCACGACGATCCGGTACAGCCAGGCCTCGGCGGGACCGTCCGCACGGTACGAGGAGCGCTTCCGGTAGGCGGTGACGTAGGCCTCCTGGGTGGCGTCCTCGGCCAGGGCACGATCGCCCACCACGCCGTAGGCGACCCGGTAGGCGAGCGGGTAGGTCGACTCGTAGAACGCTCCGAAGTCCTGCAATTGCCCCTGGAAGCCACCCATGGCTTCGCTCCACCCCAGGCACGCGTTCGGTGCCTCTACCTGTCTGACGCGGGGCGCGGACGAATCCTCACAACCAGACCACGCCTCCGCCCGCGACGCCTAGGGGCGAGCGGCCCCATCGAGGTGCGGGCCGACGGGGACCCCTCGAACCCGGGCTGCCGCGAACCGGATCCGCTTGCCCGACGCCATAGAGTGTGAGCGCGGCCGTCGGTGTCGCGCCCACTGGTGGAAGGGACCGTGGACCAGCGACAGCTCGTCGAGCGCGCACGAGACGGCGATCATGACGCCTTCGCGATGCTCGTTCGGGGCGCCGTCGCGCGGCTGGACACGGCAGCCCGCCTGATCCTCCGGGACCCGGAGCTCGCGCGCGACGCGGTCCAGGACGGTCTGTTCCGGGCGTGGCGGGACCTGCGGAGCCTCCGCGATCCCGATCGCTTCGACGCCTGGATCCACCGGTTGACCGTCAACGCCTGCCTCGATCTCGCCCGTCGCCGGAAGCGACGACCGATCGAGGTCGAGATCACCCCGCTCTTCAGTCCATCGATGCCGGATCACACGAGCTGGGTCGCCGACCGGGCGCTGGTCGACAGCGTCCTGCGGCGGCTCGACGAGCGTGGTCGGGCGATCGTCGTCCTGCACTACTTCATGGGCATGCCGCTGACCGAGGTGGCGGCGACCCTGGGCATCCCCGTCGGCACGGTCAAGTCGAGGCTCAACCGGGCCCTGCGCGACATGCGCACGACCGTCGCGCTCGACGAACCCGCGGCATCGAGCGTCCCCGAAGGGAGGCTGGCATGACCGCCGATCCCCGGCTCGAGCGCAACCTGCCCGCGATCCTGGCGGATCTCGGAACCGGTTCGGCGCCCGACTACGTCGACTCCCTCCTGGCACGGACCGCCCGTACGCGGCAGCGGCCGAGCTGGGCCTTCCCCGAGAGGTGGCTCCCCATGGACGTCGTCACGACCCCGGTCGCGGCAGCGCCGACCATCCGGTGGCGGATGGTGGTCGCCGCGGCACTCCTCATCGTCGGCCTGCTCGCCGGCGCGGTGCTCGTCGCCGGACAGTTGCAGCAGCGGCTGCCGGCGCCATTCGGCCTGGCCGGCAACGGGCAGGTCCTCTACTCCTGGCTCGGCGACGTCTACGTCCGCGAAACGCCGACGGCCGAGCCGGTCCTGCTGATCGGCGGCCCCGAGACGCAGGACCTGGCCGTCGGCTTCTCGCTCGACGGGACCCGGTTCGCGTTCCTCCGCCAGGTCGGCGAGGCGACCGGGAGCACCCGCAGCGACGAGCTCTGGATCGCCCAGGCGGACGGCACGGACCAGCGCCTGGCCGGCGGGCCCTTCACCAATGCCTACCGGATCGAGTGGTCACCCGACGGCTCGACGATCGCCTTCGGCTCCGACAGCAACGGGACTGATCATTGGGAGGTGTATGTCATCGGCGCGGACGGTACGAACCTCCGACGCGTGACCGTCACCCCCGCCCCTGCGACCTCGATCAATCCCGTGTGGCGACCGAATCCTGGATAGCTCCGGG
>DATHYZ010000311.1:0-5675 GCA_035458865.1 Candidatus Limnocylindrales bacterium | reverse complement strand
CGCTCGACCCCACACCGGTACCGCCCGTCGGGCCGGCCGCCGCGGCCGGCAGCATCGAGTTCGACCCCGACGGACTTGGTGGGTTCACCTACACGCCGCCTTCGGTCCTCGCGGCGGAGGCGTTCAGCGGCATCGCGAGCTTCCAGTACCGCATCTGCGAGGACCTGGGTGGTCCGAACGAGCTCTGCGGCACGGCCACCATCACCATCGCCGTCGGGGTCAACAGCGCCCCCACGGCGAACGACGACCCGGACTACACGACGACCCAGAACACGACCCTCAACGTGCCCGGACCCGGCGTCGACGGCATCCTCGGCAACGACACCGACCCGGACGGCGACGCCCTCGTGGTCGCCAGGGTCAACGGCGCCGCCGCCAACGTCGGTGCGGCGGTCACCCTGCCCTCGGGCAGCACCGTCACGGTGCAGGCGAACGGGTCGTTCGCCTACGTCCCGCGCTTCAACTTCGTCGGCACGGATCGCTTCACGTACGTCGCCAGCGACGTCCCGGCCGGCGCCCTGGCCCCCGCCCTCTCGAACACGGCCACGGTCACGATCGCCGTGAAGGACGTCGTCACGGTGACCAGCGCGAGCTACCGGCAGCGCCAGGGCCGCTGGCAGGTCCAGGGCACCGTCTCGAACACCACCAGCCGGGTCGACGTCTACCGGGTCCGCGACGGCGTGGAGGACCTCATCGGACCGGCGAGCGTGAGCGCGATCGATGGCACCTGGAGCCTCAGTGGCACGGGCGCCGTGTCGGGAGCCTTGGGAGATGCGGTGGTGGCCCGGTCGTCGGGCGGCGGCGTCTCCGCACCACCGTTCGAGATCTCGGTCAGACGCTAGCGATTGTGCGAACCTAGGCGGACGGACGTGGGCCGCGTCGAGAGACCGGCCCACGTCGCTGCCTCAAGGAGCGAGGAACGAGTGGGAGCACGCATGCGGGCAACGGGAGGACGACGGGACCCAGGCTGGCTGCTGCCGGCCCTGGTCGCCCTCTCGCTGCTGCTTGCCGGCTGCTCCATCTTCACGGGCTCGGTCCCGGCGGACCACACCCACGAGCCCGGGACGGAGGACGGGGATCACACCCACGAGCCCGGCACCGAGGGTGATCCGGGCGCCGAGGGCGCCAGCGGCGTGGACCACCACGGCAACCCGATCTACGAAGAGGACGAGCGCGTCTACGAGACGGTCACCGCCGACGGCGTCACCGTCGAGTTCACGATCGAGAACTTCATCGGCGTCGGGGGACGTGGCGGCGAGGTCGCGCCTCGCCTCGTCGAGGGGGAGCACGCCAACCTCCAGTTCCACGTCACCGACGCGGGGACCGGTGCGCCGCTGGGCGGACTGGCCCCGGCCGCCTGGGTGGACGTGGCCGGTGGCGACGCGGATTGCTCGGCCCGCGTCGCCGGCTATCGGTCGGGTTCCCTGGACCAACGCCCGAAGATCGACCTGAACAGCTACTTCATCCTGGCCATGAACAAGGACAACACGATCTCGGTCCTCGATCCGACGATCGACGTGGCCGGCATGACCAACCTCTTCTCGGTGATCCTGCTGCAGGCCGACCCGGGCGACTGGGCGATGGACCCTGATGGCAGCAGGTTGTTCGTGACCCTGCCGTCGCTCGACAAGGTCGCCGTCATCGACCTGCAGGGATTCATGGTCGAGGACCATGTGGACCTGCCCGGTACGCCGGCGCGGATCGCCATGGATCCCGATGGGGCGCGGGCCTGGGTCAGCCTGGCCGGCGGCGCCGGGTTGGCCGTCATCGACGCCGGGACGCTGGCCGTCGCCCGGCGCGACGGGGCGGTCACCACGGCCGTGGCCTTCTCGGATGACGGGCGGGCCCTGGTCGGCCGACCTGGAGGCGCGACCCTCCTGGACGCGGACACCCTGGCCGAGGTCGGCCGGGTCGACCTGCCCGGGACCCCGGCGAGCATCGCTGTAGGCCCGGGCGGCAGCGCGTACGTCGCCCAGCCGGATGCAGGACTCGTCTCGGTCCTGGGCGCCGACGGGACCGAGCGGGCGCGCATCGTGACCGACCCGGGTGTCGCCCAGGTCGCCGTGTCGGCCGACGGCCGGTGGGCCATCGCCGCCGCTCCTCGGGCCGACGCCGTCTACGTCATCGAGACCGCCCGGGACCGGATCACCCACGTGCTCCCGGTCAAGGGCTCGCCAGACCTCGTGACATTCAGCCAGACCGCGGCCTACGTACACACGAGCGGCTCGCCGTCCGTCACCTTGATCCCCCTGGCCGAGATCGACCCGACGGGCGACGCCAGCGTCCTCACCATCCCCATCGGCGACCGGCCATCCGGCTCCACCGGCGCCCCGACGACGACCGGCTCGATGGCCGCGACCCCGGACGGGACGGCCCTGCTCCTCCCGAACCCTGCCGACGACACCGTCTACTTCTACACCGAGGGGTCGCAGACGGCCCTCGGTGGGTTCCAGGGCCACACGCTCCAGCCGCGGGCGGTCCAGGTCGTGGACCGGAGCCTTCGCGAGCCCTCACCGGGTGTCTACACCGGCAGCATCCGGATCCCGCAGGGGAAGGACTTCGTGGTCGCCTTCCAGCTCAGTGAGCCGAAGCTGACCCACTGCTTCGAGTTCTCCGCTCGGGCAGCCGAGCAGTCCCTGAATGACCCCGCGGCCCGGCCCGAGATCGAGGTCCTGACGGCCGACGGTCCGCTGACCGCAGGCTCCCCCACCGCCTACCGGTTCCGACTCGTCACCACCGACGGGCGACCGATCCCGGGGCTCACGGATCTGAGCGCCCTGGCCGTCGGCACGGCCACGGGTTGGAAGGAGCGCTTCCCCGCCGCCCAGGTCGGCGACGGCGTCTACGAGATCGTCCTCCGCCTCCCGGACCCGGGCTACTACCAGCTGTTCTTCGCCGCGCCCTCGTTCGGCCTCGGCTACGCCGACCTGCCATCGAGGTCGGTCAGGGTGGTCGCCGGCTGACCCAGGGCCACTGGCCGACTGCGGTGGGCTGACCCGGGGCGCCACGACGCTGGCACCCCGCCCCCGTCGCGTGCGACGATGCCGCCCATGGCGATGACCGCCCGGATCGCGAGACGATCCCACTGGCACCGTGAGGTCTTCCGGCGCGCGCTCAAGCGCGAGGCGTCGCGCCTCCGGGACCCGCGGCGGATCACGGCGATCATCCTCCTGATCGTGGTCTTCGCCGTGGCCGTTGCCGGCCTGTACGCCCGCGGGGAGCAGGCCGGGGCGGACGCCCGCGCCTACTGGGCGGGCGTGCGGCTGTGGCTGGGCGGGGGCGACCCGTACGAGCCGACGGGACCGTTCCTGCCCTACGTCTACGCGCCCTGGATGCTGCCCCTGTTCCTGCCCTGGGCGGCGCTGCCGTGGGAGGTCGCCTGGTTCGTCTGGCGGGTGGGGACGCTCCTGGCCCTCCTCTGGACGGTCGACTGGGCGTACCGTCGCCGGCCGCTGGCGACGGCGGTGGTCCTGGCGCTCCTGCTCATCCCGTTCATGGCCAACCTCGACACGGGCAACATCAACCTGCAGCTGACGCTGGCCCTCTGGGCGGCCCAGTTCGTGGGGCCCATCGGGGCCGGAGCGCTGTGGGCGCTGGCCACCTGGATGAAGTGGGTCCCGGCGCCCCTCTGGGTCGTCCTCGCCCCGAGGGCCCGGGGGTGGGGCCTCGTCTGGCTGCTCCTGGCGGCTGTGCTGAGCCTGGTGATGCTGCCGCTCACGATCCTCCAGCTCCAGGCCATCTTCGGCTTCGGGCCGCGACCGCTCCGCCTCGACTACCTCGTCTTCCTGTGGGCCCTGGTGCCCTGGGTCTGGCGCCATCCGGATCCGCTCTGGTGGCTCCGCCCATCACGCTGGCCGGGGCTGCGCGACCAGGCGGCGGCGGTCATCCGGACCTGGCGCTGGCGGCTGGCGGACGACCCGCGCGGGGCGCTTCGGATCGCGGCGGGCGACCTGCGGACGGGTTTCCGGCGACTCGTCGGCCTGGAGGCGTCGGTCTCACGGCAACTCGGCGGGCCAGGGGACGCGCCCGGCCGCGAGGGGCCGGCCTAGGCGACGACCGGGACCGGGACGGCCTCGTCGGGCGGTGGGGCGTCATCCGGTGGGGCCGGGACGTCCTCGCGGCGGGTCTCGTCGACCGGGGTCAGGACGAGGGCGCCGAGCGCGAAGGCGATCACGCCGACGACGAGCGCCGCCCGCGGTCCGGCGCCGTAGCCCAGGGCGTCGTTGACCCGGTCCATGACCAGCCCACCGGCGACCGCGATGGCGACGATCCCGGACGACGCCGTCGCGACGTTGCTGATGCCCATGTACCGGCCCGACTCGGCCTTGGGGATGATGTCGGTCATGAGCGCCCAGTCCACGGCGAGGAAGGAGCCGCTGCCCACCCCGAACAGGCCGGCGCCCACGAGCGCGACCGGGACGCCCGGAGCGACCGCCACGACCGCCAGCCCGGAGCTACCCAGCGCGCAGGCCAGGTAGATCACCTTCTTGCGGCCGATGCGGTCGGAGAGCCGTGCCGCCGGCACGACCGCGACGACATTGCCGACGGTCACGACCGCGAGGACGCCGAAGAGCGCCAGCCCGGTCTCGGTGCTGTCCAGCCGGAGGCTCTGGGCGAGGTAGAAGGTCGCCAGGTTGATCAGGACCCCGCCGCCCATGAGGACGAGGAAGCGCGAGCCCACGAGGAAGAGGAAGCTCCGCTCCCGCAGGACGTCGGCTCCCCAGGCCTCTCGGGCGATCGAGAGCCAGGAACGCCCGCCGCGGTCCTTGGCCGCCCGGCCGTCGTCCACCCGGATGACCACGCTGAGCATGGTGGCCAGCTCCAGGACCCCCAGGGCGAGGGTGGCCCAGAAGAAGGCGCCGTCGAAGCGGGCCACCAGCGCGACCGCCCCGGCCGCGAGCCCGAACCCGACGACGTTGCCCAGGACCTGGAACAGGCCCACCAGCGACGAGGCGACACCGACCTGCTTGGCCGGGACGAGGTCCGGGACGTACCCCTGGAACGGACCCTGGGCGAAGTTGGAGCTGACCTGGAGGAGGACGATGAAGGCGGCGATCGCCAGGACCGTGTTGGAGCTGGCCACGCCGACGAGGAAGACCATGTCGAGGACCGTGCCGATGAGGATGTACGGCTTGCGGCGGCCCCAGCGGGTCATCGTGTAGTCGCTGATCGTCCCGACGGTCGGCTGGACGAGCATGGCGATGACGGCGCCGAGGGCGGTCATCCGGAAGAGCGCCTCGCCCTCGGTCCCGGCCGGGACCAGCCCCTCGAACTGGAGCCGGCCCTGGAGGATCCCGCCGATCCCGGCGAAGACCGCCGTGAGCCCCAGCCAGTACAGCGACAGGCGGACCAGCTGGAGGGCAGGGAGCGGCTGGGTCGGGCGGCCGTCGCCGGCGACCGGCGCCTCGGACTGGATCATCTCCGCCTCCCCGCTCCCTTCCAGGGATCCGACGCGATGCAGCTCCGACTGTTGCAGTGATGCTACGCCCCAGCCCGGGCGTTCCGCGCTCCGACCGGGACCGTCAGACCGAGACGGTCCGCCGGAGCGGCACGAGCTTGCGGTCCGTGGCGCCGGTCGCCGCGAACCGGAAGAGCGAGCGGTCGAGCGAGTAGAGCCCCGTGGAGGCGACCCGGATGCGGCCCAGCCGGAAGGTGAAGACCGGGTTCTCGCCGTT
>DATHYZ010000310.1:0-3568 GCA_035458865.1 Candidatus Limnocylindrales bacterium | reverse complement strand
GTCCGGACGTAGTCGAGCGCGCTGTCCGGCGGCTCGGGCGTCGGCGTCTCGGTCAGCGCCGCGATCTCGTCGTCCGACAGGTCGGCAAGCCGGGACCGGATCTCGGCCAGTGGCAGGTTGGCCGCCCGGAGCTGCTTGATGAGCCGCAGCCGGGCCACGAAGGCGTCGTCGTAGCGGGTCGAGGGTCCCTCCCGTCCGGGGGCCGGGAGCAGCCCCTGGGCGATGTAATAGCGGATCGTCCGCACCGAGACGTCGGTCAGGGCGGCGAGCTCGCTCATGGTGAGGCCGGAGTCGGGTGGCATGGGCGTAAGTTAGCAGTCAACATGGTCACTGTCAATAGCAGTAGTCGGGCCGTTCGACTCGCTGCGAGATGGAACCGTTCCGGCCCTCCCGACGCCATGGAATGCAGGACCACGATCAGGGGTCCTGGACAGAGCGGAGGGGAAGACATGGCGTACGTGCAAGCTGGGGGGCTGCTCGCCCGTTCGGCGTTCCTGGCCATCCTGGTCGCGGCGTGCTCGGGGTCCGCCTCGAGCCCGACCGCCAGCGCTCCACCGGCGGCGCCATCGCCGACGCCGACCTCGACTCCGGTGGCCGAGCCGACCCGACCGACGTGCCCCAGCCCACACGGCGGCTCCTGCCTGGGCCCGCTCGAGCCCGGGACCTACGAGACCGTCCGGTTCGTGACCCCGATCACCTACACCGTCCCGGCGGGCTGGGCCAACTTCGAGGACCTCCCGGGCAACTTCCTGCTCATCCCGCCCGGCGGGTCGAACGACGGCGTGGACGCCGGGACGAGCGACTACATCGGCATCTACCAGGGGGTCGAGATCGCCGTCGCCGTGGAGGCCTGCAGGGCGGCGCCAGACCCCGAGGTCGGGCGCTCACCCGAAGCGATGCTGGCGGCGCTCGCCGCCAGCCCGGGGCTCGCCGTGACCGAGCCGGAGCCGGTCGCGATCGGAGGCCTGGAGGGACTGTCGGCCGACATCCGGCTCGTCGAGGGCTGGGAGGGCACCTGTCCCGATGCGCCGTTCCCCTTGGTGCCGCTGACCATCGGAGGCAGCCCGGCTGAGCTGGAGCACGTCCAGATCCCGATGATGACGACCCGGCTCGCGATCCTGGAGCTCGGCGACACGAACATCGTGATCGAGATCAGCGACGTGGACGCCTCCCCGGGCGGGCTCGACGACCCTGGCTACGCGGCGGTCATCGCCGCCCTGGTGTTCGACGCGCCCTGATCTCGGCGACGGTGCGGGCGATCGGGTCGGCCCCTCCCATCCGGCCCGTTCGGTCCCGACCGCTTCGGGACCCGGGCCACTCCCGCTCGATGCCCCGGATGTGGGATACCAGCCTGGCGTCCCGCCCGCCCGGAGCTCGTGAGGTCATGGATCCACTGCACGTCGGGGCCACCTGGCTCCACGCCGTCGCGATGACGTTCGCCCTCGGCTACTACGCGGTCCTCGGCTGGGTCGCCATCCCGGTGCTGGATCGCCTCCGGTCGCAGGTCGACCCCGGGGAGGCCGTCGCGGCGATCGAGCGGCGGGCGCTTCCCGTGATCGTCGTCGCGATCGCCGTCTTCACGGCCAGCGGCCTCGTCCTCATGGTCGGCGACGGCCGCTACGACGGGCTCGGCAACGTGACCGCCTCGACCTGGACGATCCTGATGCTCCTCAAGCACGTCGTGGTCGCGGTGATGGTGGGGCTGGGCCTGACCCTCCACGTCATCGCCACCCGGGACGCGGCGGACCGAGCCGACGCTCCGGCGGACGCGCTCCGCCGGTCGCGGACGCTGCGGCGGCTGGCCCAGGTCATCGCGACCCTCGGAGCCATCGTCCTGCTCATCACCGCGGCCGCCCAGGACAGCGCCTAGGAGGGATCCGCGCGGTCGGGTCGCCGCGGGAGCGGGTCAGCCGTGCCGGTCGATCACGTGTCCAGGTCGACGATCTCCGGTCCTGGACCGACCTGGTCCGCTGGCCGGGGCGACGTCGCGACGGCCGTCCCACGTCCCGGCAGACCGATGGCCCCGAGGATCCGGTCCAGGAGCGAGCGCCGCGGTCGTTGCGCAGGGGCCGGTCCGCGCTGCTCGGCCTCGAGGGAGGACGGGTCGTCCCGGAGCTCGTCGCTGAGGGTCCGCATGATGGCCGGGAAGGGACCATGCGGTCCCAGGAAGGCGCCGGCGTTGTGCTCCGTCTTCCGAGGTCCACGCTCACCCATCCAACGGCCCTCCAGGCACTCGAGCAGGATGCCGGATAGATGACGCGCGAGGCCGCGTCGCGTGACAGCCCGGGAGGGCGGACGGACGGCCGGCCCGGGACCGCGCGGGCGGGACCAGGGGCGCCGGGACGGCGCATGATGGCGCCGACGTGAAGCGGATCACCATCATCGCCAGCGGCACCCGGGGCGACGTCCAGCCGGCGATCGCCCTCGGCAAGGCGCTCACCGGCACCGGCCACCGCGTCCGGATCCTCGCCAGCACCGGCTTCCGCGACTGGATCGAGGCCCACGGGCTGGACGCGGCTCCGTCGGAGATCGACATCCAGGCGCTCATGGCCAGCGAGGGCGGCCAGGCCTGGGTGGAGCGCGGCCACGACCAGCTGGCCCAGCAGCGGCTCATGGCGCGGCTGCTGGAGCGGATCGGTCCACGGCTCGTCCGCGAGGCCTGGGATGCGAGCCGTGACGCCGATGCGGTCATCGGCAGCTTCACGTCCGACGTGTACACCGTGGCGATCGGCGAGAAGCTCGACATCCCCGTCCTGAGCATGCCGCTCCAGCCGACGCTCATCGCGACCCGCGACGGGCGGGCGATGACGAGCGCTCCGCTCCCCGGTCGGGTGAGCCGGGTCAACGCCTGGTTCGGCCGGCTCCTGATCGAGCCGTTCCCGTGGCGCCTGTACGGGCGGTACGCGAACGAGCTTCGCCGCGAGCTGGACCTGCCGGAGCAGTCGAACCGCGAGAACGTCGCCGCCCGGCGGCGGATGACGATCCTCCACGCGGTGAGCCGCCACGTCATGCCGCTCCCCGCGGACTGGCCGGGGAGCTTCCACGTCACCGGGTACTGGTTCCTGGACGAGGAGGGTGGCTGGGTGCCGCCGCCCGAGCTGGACGACTTCCTCGCGGCGGGCCCGCCGCCGATCGCCATCGGCTTCGGGAGCATGACCGGGAGCGACCCCGAGGGCCTGACCCGGGTGATCGTCGACGCCGTCGGGACGAGCGGCCAGCGGGCCGTGCTCCTGGCCGGCTGGGCGGGTCTCGGCGGGCGCCAGCTCCCTCCGGAGCTCCTGGCACTCCCGTCCGTCCCCCACGACTGGCTGTTCCCGCGCATGGCGGCCGTGGTCCACCACGGGGGCGCCGGCACGACCGCGGCCGGCCTTCGGGCCGGGGTCCCGACCGTCATCGTCCCGGCCATGGCGGACCAGCCCTACTGGGGTCGGCGGGTGCGCGCCCTGGGCGTCGGCCCGGCGCCGGTCCCGAGGCATCGCCTCACCGCCGAGCGGCTCGCCACGGCGATCCGGGCCGCCACGGCAGATGACGGGATGGCGCGCCGGGCGGCGGCGCTCGGCAGGCTGAT
>DATHYZ010000309.1:0-13184 GCA_035458865.1 Candidatus Limnocylindrales bacterium | reverse complement strand
GGTCTTCCACTCGAGCTTGTACTGATCGTCGGTGGCGTCGTAGACGAGCGGGTTGCTGGCCGCATCGACGCTGGGTCCGAACGGCCAGCCGTCGCAGGCGTAGACCTGGGGGGCGCCGTCGAGGACGTCCAGCCCGAAGTCCCCACCGAGCGACCACTTGACCGGGATCCGCGAGCCGGCCTTGGTCCGGTAGTCGGCCGGTGCCGCGGCGAGCGGCGGATAGAAGCCGTCGAACGCGTAGGCCGTGAGGTCCAGCCCGATGACGAGCGGGTCGTGGTCGGACGAGCGGAAGGTGTTCGGCTCGTAGATCGCGTCCTGCTCGGGCGGCTTGAAGCTCGTGTCGTAGTCGAGGAGGTCGGACTCGTCCGCGTTGATGTGCCAGTCGGCGGCGCCCGTCACCTGGGCGGCCATCGTGGAGCTGGCCAGGGCGTGGTCGAGGTAGCCGGCCTGCCCGTCGAACACGTACGAGTAGGCGTAGGTGCCCTGGTAGCGGGCGATCAGGTTGACGTAGTCGTCGGCCGTCCCCGGCACGTCGTCCGACCCGGCCTTGACGGCGTCGATCGGGTCCTCCATCGCGTACGAGTTGAGGTCGCCGATGATCAGGGCGTCGCGGTCACCGCTGCCCGTTGGGTCGGTCGCCAGCCAGTCGACGAGGGCCTCGGCAGCCGCCTTCCGGGTGAGGTTGCAGTTGCCCTGGCCGTCACCGGTGTCCGGATCGCCGACCGCGTTGCAGCTGGAACCCTTCGACTTGAGGTGGTTGACGGCGACGGTGAAGCGGGCGCCGGTCGCGTTCTCCTCGAAGGTCTGGGCCAGGACCGGCCGGTTGTAGTCGTCGAGGAAACGCGGGTCGACGGAGGAGTCGAGGATCGCGAAGTCGCCGACCGGGGTCACCGCGTCGGGTCGGTAGAGGAGCCCGACCTTGATGGCGTCCGTCCCGATCGTCCCGGTGTCGACGTTGGCGTACTCGCCGGCGCCGATCGAGTCGAGGCCGTCGACGAGGTCGGCCAACGGCTCCACGCCGGTGGTGTTCTCCAGCTCGTTCAGGCCGATGACGTCGGCATCGAGGCCGGCCAGGGTGGCCAGCAGCTTGGTCCGCTGCCGGGTCAGCTCGTCCGACTGGTCGGCATCCCAGCCCCGGCACTCCATGTCCTGGAGCGGGCCGCAGGCGTTGTCGAGCGGGTCGCCGGTCCGGTAGTCCGGCGTCAGGAAGTAGTTGAGGGTGTTGAGCGAGGCGACCCGGAGGTCCCCGCCGACGGGCGCCGGGGCGGCCGGTCGCGGGTTGACGGCCGTGTAGGTCGCCGGAGCCGTCGGCTGGATCCGGTACAGCGAGAAGTCGTAGCCAAGCACGCCGACGGTGTCGGTCACGGTGTCGCCGCCCCGGAACAGGTTCGTCAGGGAGAAGGGCGCACCGTTCGGATGGCGGACGACTGGCGGGTTCTGAGCGCCGAGCCCGTCATCGAGCGTGATCCGCCGGAGGCCGTTGGCGAGTGCCCGCGCCTGTGCGGGCGCTCCGGGCTCCTCGACCGAGGTCGGCGTGTAGGGCCGATCCTCGCCGTCGAGGGGCAGGGCCAGGACCATCTCACCGAAGCGGTCGTAGTTGAAGTACTCGGAGATGACGAGCGCCTGGGGCAGGCGGACGAGCATGCCCTCGTAGCGCTCCGGCGCGTCGGAAGCGGCGAAGGGGAGGGTCACGTCGGTCGGAGTGACCGTCGCGGGGCCGCCGCACGCCACGATGGCGGACACGGGCGACGAGTTGCTGTTGCTCCCGTTGATGGCCGTCTGGCCGAACCGCTCCCGGGCGTAGCCGGTCACCCGGACGACGTCTCCGGCCTCGACGACCGAGGCGTTGCTGCCGGTGTAGACGAAGATGCCGTCCGACGTCGCCGGGTCGCCGTCGCCGGTCGGATCCTGCAGGTAGAAGCCCTGCAGCCCGACGCTGGTCGGGCCCTCGAAGTCACCGACGACGACGCCCTCGGTCGTCACCGTGCCGGTGATGGCGGCCGAGGCGCCACTGCCCTGGATGTCGTAGATCGGGGTGTAGGTCAGCTGGCAGGGGTCCGGGGACGGGGATGGGGATGGCAACGGGGACGGGGATGGGGATGGGGCTGGACCGCCGCAGCCGGTCGTCGTGTGCGCCCCCAGGCCATCGAAGGTGTTCTGAGCGTAGCCGTCCCACTGCGCCGCCGGGTCGAAGGCATCGGTGGCGTCCGCGTCGCCGGCGCAGATCGTGGCCATCCGGCGGAGCGTGTTGTCCTGGGTGCTGACGAGGCCGGTGCCCCACTCCGACCCGGGGTCGAAGCCGATCTGTCCGATGGAATCGACGGCGGTCCCGTTCTTCTGGAGGACGACCGCGTCGTCGCCGTTGAACCAGCCAGAGCCGTTCGTCAGGTCGGCCTGGGCGAGGATGGCCGGATCGGCCGCGGACTGGGCCAGGACGAAGACGTCCCCGGCGGCCACGGTGCCGGTCAGGGCGATCGTGAGGGTCGACGAGCCGCCGTTGAACGACATGAAGACGCTGTAGCTGCCCGCGGCCAGGTCGACCGGCGCGCCCGTCCCGTTGTAGATCTCGAGGGCCTTGTTGTTGCTGGAGCCCTCGATGTACTCGGAGAAGAACAGCTCGGCGATGCCGCCGTTCGCGCGGACCCCCTGGGCGATGGCCCATGGGAGCAGCGAGGCCGCAAGGACGAGGGCGACGAGGGCGACGAGGGGACGTCGCACGGGAACGGTCGTGGGCACGGCGGGCACCTCCGGAGCGCATCGCGGAGCGGGCCTGACGGCCACCGGGGATCCCGGCGGCGGCACTGGTGGGGATCGCCCGCTCGACGAAGCCCAGCCTAACCGCCAGGTACGCCGCAGTGAAGGCGAGAACGCGTCATCCGGGTCGGGGTGGTGCCTCGGCGCACCACTGCCGGCCCGACGCGCGGTGGCTCAGCCCTCCGGGTCCAGCATCGGGACGCGGACCCCCCGCTCCCGGGCGACCTCCACCGCGCGCTCGTACCCGGCATCGACGTGACGGACCACGCCCATGCCCGGGTCCGTCGTGAGGACCCGCTCCAGCTTCTGGGCGGCCAGGTCCGTCCCGTCGGCGACCACGACCATGCCGGCATGCTGGCTGAAGCCGATGCCGGTGCCGCCGCCGTGGTGGATCGAGACCCAGGTGGCTCCCGCGGCGGTGTTCACGAGGGCGTTCAGCAGGGGCCAGTCGGCGATCGCGTCGGAGCCGTCCCGCATCGCCTCCGTCTCGCGGTTCGGCGAGGCGACCGAGCCCGAGTCCAGGTGGTCCCTCCCGATGACGATCGGCGCCGAGACCTCGCCGCTTCGGACCAGCTCGTTGAAGGCCAGCCCGGCTCGTGCCCGCTCGCCGTAGCCCAGCCAGCAGATCCGCGAGGGCAGGCCCTGGAACGGGACCTTCGCCTCGGCCATCTCGATCCAGCGGCGCAGGGCGGGGTCGTCCGGGAAGAGCTCCAGGATCGCCCGGTCGGTGCGCAGGATGTCGGCCGGGTCGCCGGACAGCGCGGCCCACCGGAAGGGACCCTTGCCCTCGCAGAAGAGCGGCCGGATGAACGCGGGGACGAACCCCGGGAAGTCGAAGGCGTTCGCGACGCCGGCGGCCTGGGCCTGGGCCCGGATGTTGTTGCCGTAGTCGAAGGTCACCGCGCCGGCGGCCTGGAGCGCGAGCATCGCCCGCACCTGGTCGGCCATCGAGGCCATCGAGCGACGCACGTACTCGTCGGGGTCGGCGGCCCGCAGCGCGACGGCCTGGTCCAGGCCGAGACCTGCCGGCACGTACCCGTTGAGCGCGTCGTGGGCGCTCGTCTGGTCGGTCACGGCGTCGAAGCGCTCACCGCGTCGGGCCAGCTCGGGATGGGTCTCGGCGGCGTTGGCGACGAGGGCGATCGAGACGGCGTCGCCGTCCGCGGCGGCAGACCGGGCCCAGGCGAGCGCCTCGTCGAGCGAGTGGGTGAGCCGGTCGACGTAGCCGATCTCGAGGCGTCGGCGGGCCCGGGCCTCGTCGACCTCGACGCAGAGGGCGACCCCCTCGTTCATCGTCACGGCGAGCGGCTGGGCGCCGCCCATGCCACCGAGTCCGGCGGTCAGCACGACCCGCCCCCGGAGCGTCCCGCCGAAGTGCCGGCGCGCCAGCTCGGCGAAGGTCTCGTACGTGCCCTGGAGGATCCCCTGGGTCCCGATGTAGATCCACGAGCCGGCCGTCATCTGGCCGTACATCGTCAGGCCGGCCCGCTCGAGCTCCCGGAAGTCGTCCCAGTTCGCCCACCGACCCACGAGGTTCGAGTTGGCGATGAGGACCCGCGGTGCCCAGGGGTGCGTCCGGAAGACCGCCACCGGCTTGCCCGACTGGACGAGGAGCGTCTCGTCGTCGCCGAGGCGCCGCAGCTCCCGGACGATGGCGTCGAAGGCGTCCCAGCTGCGGGCCGCCCGCCCGGTGCCGCCGTAGACGACGAGGGCGTCGGGGTTCTCGGCGACCTCGGGGTCGAGGTTGTTCATCAGCATCCGGAGCGCCGCTTCCTGCTGCCAGCCCCGGCAGGTCAGCTCGGGGCCACGTGGCGCCCGAACGGGACGGGCACCGGGCAGCGACGCCCGGACGGCTGGACCGGGCTGGGTCGTGGTCATCGTCGTCCTCCGGCTGGGATCACCAGTGTGCGCCGGGCCATCGCGCCCGTCACCCCTCAGGCGAGCTCCCGTCGCACGACCGGGAAGCGCTCGTCGTGGACGACGATCGAGAACCCGCAGCCGGTCCAGAACCCCGTGCTGGCGGCACTCGTGGAATCGGGTCGCGCGCCGGCCTCCGGGTAGGCCTCGACGGCGCTGAAGCCGCGTCCCGCCAGGTCGTCGCAGACCGCCTCGACCAGGCGCCGCGCATGTCCCTGGCGGCGACCCTCGGCGGAGGTCGCGACGCAGGTGATGACCGCCGGCAGCGGCGCCTCGGGGAGCTGCGGGTAGAGCTCGCGCAGGTGGAGCGCTCGCGGGTATGCGGACAGCGGACCGAACTGGGCGTAGGCGACCGACTCCCCGTCGACCAGGAGCACCTTGGCATAGCTGCCGAAGACGGTCAGCCCGCGGGCCAGGAGGCGGAGCTTCCGCGGGGCCTCCCCGCCCACCGAGGCCGGCGCCGGCCGCCGCGGCGCGAACGGGTTGTCCTCGAGAGCGTCGCCGGGCGGGGCGAAGGGGTTGGCGGGCGGACCGCCCCCCGACGGGGCGAACGGGTTCGGGGCGGCCTCCTCCAGGTCATCGAGGAAGGGGTTCGGCGACCGCGGGGCCGGGGCGGGACGGCTGGGCGCCGGGGCCTCGAGCCAGGAGGCCCGAGCCGCCTTGGATCCCCGCTCGGCGTCCTCCCAGAAGTCGCAGGTCCGATGGTCGAAGCCGGGGTCGGCGCACGGCGGGACCAGGCCGAACGAGGTCGCGTCGGTCACGTCGACGACTTGGATCGCTGGCATGGTCCGAGTGTACGGGGCGCGGACGGTACGGACGTGCCGCCCCGACCGGGCAGGGTCGTCGGTAGGCTTGGCCGAGGTCCGGCCCGCCGGACGACCGGAGGAGAGGATGATCGAGCCGCGCGACCCCTATGACGTGCTGAGGGTGACCCCGGACGCCAACCAGGAGGCGATCCGCGCGGCCTACCGTGCGCTCGCCCGCCGCTTCCATCCCGACCACGCGGGGATCGCCGGCCACGCCCGCATGAGCGAGATCAACGCGGCGTGGGAGGTGCTCAGTGATCCGACCCGGCGGGCGGCGTGGGACCGGACCCGCGCGGCGCAGGCAGCCGACCCGCGATCGAGCCGACCGACCCGCGGCGAGCCGTCCTGGGTCGGGGCGGCCGGGCCGCCTCCCGGTCGACCGAGCGGCAGCGTCCTGACCTTCGGGCGTCACAAGGGCTGGTCGATCGGCGAGATCGCCCGGGTGGATCCCGGCTATCTCGAGTGGCTGGAGCTGCGCCCCGAGGGCCGGCCCCACCTCAAGGAGATCGACGAGACGCTCCGGCGGACCGGCTTCCGCACCCGCCAGACAGCCTCGATGGGTCAACCCCGCCGCCGGTTCGGCTTCGGCTAGCCCGGGCAGGGCCCGCGTCAGCGCGGGACGATCGGCCTCGCTGGGCCTGCGAGGTCCGCGAGCGCGCCGGTCACCACCAGCTCGGTCGTCGCGGCGAGGTCCGGTCCCGGCTCCCGGTCGCCGTGCAACCGCGGGACGACCGCCCGGATCCGGCGATGGGCCTCGGCGACGCCCTCGCCCGGCACCGGCGTTGGAGCACCCGCAGCCTCCGCGACCAGCGCCTCGATCCGGAGGTCGAGGGCCTGGGCCGCGCAGAGGAGCTCGATGGCCAGGATCCGCTGGACGTTCTCCATGACCATCCGCGCGTGACGGGCGGCCGTCGCCCCCATGGAGACGTGGTCCTCCTGGTTGGCGCTGGTCGGGATCGAGTCCGCCGATGACGGGTGGGCCAGGACCTTGTCCTCGGAGACGAGCGCCGCCGCCGTGTACTGGACGAGCATCAGCCCCGAATCGAGCCCGGACCGCGCCGCGAGGAAGGGCGGCAGCCCGCCGTTGAGGTTGGGGTCGAGGAGCAGGGCGGTCCGCCGCTCCGAGATCGCGCCCAGCTCGGCGACGGCCAGCTTGGCGAAGTCGAGGGCCAGGGCGATCGGCTCGCCGTGGAAGTTGCCGCCGCTGATGACGGTGCCCCCGCCCGTCGCGACCGTGCCATCGGGGGCCGCGCCGCCGGCGGGGAACACGAGCGGGTTGTCGGTCGCGCTGTTGAGCTCGATCTCGAGCACGCGGTCCAGGTGGCCCAGGGCGTCGCGGATCGCCCCGTGGACCTGGGGGACGCAGCGCAGCGAGTACGGGTCCTGGACCTTGTGGGCCCGGCCATGGTGGCTGGCCTGGATCCCCGACCCGTGGAGGAGCCGCCGCAGCTCGGCCGCCACCTCGACCTGGCCAGGATGGGGTCGCGCCAGCTGGTACGGGGCGGCGAAGGCGACCTCGGTCCCCAGGAGCGCCTCCACGCTCATGGCCGCCGCGACGCTGGCCGTCCGGACCAGCCGCTCGGCATCGGCGGCGAGCAGGGCCCCGAGGGCGCCCATGAGCTGGGTCCCATTGAGGAGGGCCAGCCCCTCCTTGGGCTCGAGGGCGAGGGGCTCGAGGCCGACCTCGCGCAGCGCCAGCAGGGCCGGCATGACCTGGCCGCCCAGCTCGACCTCGCCCCGCCCGATGAGCGGCAGCGCGAGGTGCGCCAGCGGGGCCAGGTCGCCCGATGCTCCGACACTGCCCTGCTCCGGGACCACGGGGTGGAGGCCCAGCTCCAGGAACCGGCAGATCCGGTCCACGAGCAGCGGCCGGCATCCCGAGTGGCCCAGGGCGAGCGTGTTCGCCCGGAGCACGAGCATCGCCCGGACGACCTCCCGGGGGAACGGCCGGCCGACGCCCGCCGCGTGACTGACGAGGAGGTGTTCCTGGAGCAGCGACGCCTCGGCCGGGTCGATGCGTCGATCGGCCAGCGAGCCGAACCCGGTGGTGACGCCGTAGACGACCTCGCCGGCCTCGACCAGCCGGACGATCACGCCGCGAGCCTCCTCCATCCGCTCCCGCGCATGGACGTCGAGGGCGACGGGGGCGCCCTGCCGGGCGACGGCCTCGACGTCGGCCACGGTGAGGTCCGCCCCGGTCAGCACGACGGTGCTCCGCCCCGGGGCCGGAGGGCGAGGATCGTGGTGCGGGCCGGCCGGATGGGACTGCTGGCTGGACGACTCGGACATCGGGACCAGCATACGGCGCGGCGAAGGCCGGTAGACTCCGCCCGTGTTCGACTTCCTCGACGGGCCGGTCCGAGAGCTCGTCACCTCCGTCTACAACGCCGTCGGCTACCTCGGGGTGGCGCTCTGGGTCGCCGTCGAGAGCGTCATCATCCCGATCCCGTCCGAGCTGGTCCTGCCGTTCGCCGGCTTCCTGGTCGCCTTCCCCGAGAACATCGAGCCGCTGACCGGCTCTCCCTGGAACCTCTGGGTGACGATCCTCGCCGGGACGATCGGAGCGACGGTCGGGGCGATGGTGGCCTACGCCATCGGCTACTTCGGCGGCCGACCGCTCCTCCTGCGCTGGGGCCGCTACCTCCTGATCGACCCCGAGGACCTCGCCAAGACGGAGGCGTGGTTCGAGCGGTACGGGTCGGCGGCAGCCTTCCTCGGCCGGATGGTGCCGGTGGTCCGATCCCTCGTCTCGTTCGCCGCCGGCGTCGCCCGGATGCCGCTCCTCCCGTTCGTGATCTTCACCTTCCTCGGGTCCCTCCCGTGGACGGCGCTGCTCGTGGGCGCCGGCTACCTGCTCGGCGACAACTGGGAGGTCGTCGGGGCCTGGCTGAGCCGCTTCGAGTACCTCGTCCTGGCGATCCTCGCCCTCGGCGTGCTCGGCTTCATCTGGTGGCAGCTCGGGCGGCCCGGCTGGGAGCGCGTCCGCCGGAGCACGGGCTCGACCGGCGGACCGGACGGCCCACCGACACCCTGACCGGACCCCGCAGGCTCCCGCGAGACCATGCGAGAATGCGGCCGGAGGTGGATGACGCCACGATGAGCGACGCAGGCGACCCCAGGGGACCGGCCGGACCCATGACCGCGAGCGAGGCCGAGGCGGAAGCGGCCGACGAGGCGGCGACCGAGGTCGCCGAGGCCGAGGCCGTCACCGCGTTCCACGAGGGCGACCACGGCCCGGGTGGCGGCCACGAGGGAGCGCATGCCGACGCGGGCCACGGCGGGCACGAAGGCCACGACGAGGGTGAGGCGCTGGGTCCGATCGACGTCAGGGCCTGGGCCGCCAGCCTGGTCGGCGTGCTCGCGGCCGCCGCGGTCGTCGTCGCCCTGGGGATCGCCGACGGCCTGATCTGATCCCGTCGATCGCGGCTCAGCCGGCCCGGTCGCTCCTGCTCCGGTCACTGCCGGTCCGGTCGCCCCTGCCTCCCTGGACCTCCTCCGGCGCGGGCCTTGCCCGGAACAGCCCCCAGAGCGCCAGGTCGTAGACGATCTTCAGGCTGCCGGCCAAGAGGAACGGCAGACCCGCCAGGCCGGCCGAGGCGATGAGCGGGGTGGCCGCCAGCGGTGCCACGGCCTGGCCGGTGGTCCTGGCGATCCCCGTGATGCCTGCCGCCGCGGACCGTTCGTCGGGGGCCACGACGGCCATGGTGTAGGACTGGCGGGTCGGGACATCCATCTGGCTGATCGACGCGCGGGCCAGGAGCATGAGGACGGCCAGCGGTGCGACCGGCATGACCGGCACGAGGATCAGGAGCACGTTCGACGGGAGGTGCGTGTAGACCATCGTCCGGATGAGCCCGACCCGACGGGCGATCCAGGCTGCCCCCAGGGCCGACACGGCCGCGAGCAGGTTGGTGGCGAAGAACACCGCCCCCACGACCGCCGGGTCGAGGTCGAAGCGGGTGACCAGCCAGAAGGCGACCAGGCTGTCCATGACGAACCCGCCGGCGAACGCATCGATCGCGAAGAGCCCGGACAGCTGGAGGACCGTCCGCCGGGACCGGTGGAGGCCGAGGCGCGTGGCCACGCCGGAGGACCCCGGTCGCGGTACCTCGATCCCGTCGGAGAGGCCCAGGAACACCAGGGCCATCAACAGGCCCACGACGCCGTAGGCCACGACGACCGCCCGCTCGGCGTCGACCTCGGCGAACCCCAGGCCGAGGAGCTGCTGGACGGCCAGGCCGGCCAGGAGGGCACCCACGGCAACGGCGAGCGACCCGACGAGGTTGTACCAGGCGAACACCGACGTGCGTCGCTCGTCGGGGACGAGGCGGGTCAAGGACGCCTGCTCGACCGCCAGGAACGGCCCGACCTCCTTGCCGGACGGGCTCATGACGCCGATCGTCGCGGCCAGCAGCAGCAGCGGCGTCAGGTCGGTCACGGCGAACACCAGGGCCGCCCCGGCCATGAGCAGCGAGCCGGCGACGAGGACCCGCCGACGGCCGATCCGGTCGGCGTGCGTCGTCAGCCAGAGCGAGATGGCGGTGTCGCCCAGCAGGGTCAGCGTCAGCAGGATCCCGATCGTCACCGGGGCGAGACCGATGCGGTCGAGGTAGACGACCAGGACGATGGCCAGGCCACCGTAGGCCACCATGCGGAGGGTCCTGCCGACGAACAGCCGAGCGGCATCGGCGCGCGCGATCGGCTCCCGGCCGGGCGGGGTGGTCCCCGGCACTCCGGGGCTCGCCGCCCCGCCATCATCCCCGGCCGGGCGCGCAGCCCGGGGGGAAGCCACTAGAAGAGGCCGACCACGTTCCCGTCGGCGTCGATGTCGATGTTCTCGCCCGCTGGATGCGACGGGAGCCCGGGCATCGTCCGCATGTCTCCGGCGAGCGGGTAGATGAAGCCCGCGCCGGCCGCCAGCTTGACGTCGCGGATAGGGAAGCGGAACCCGCGCGGCCGACCCTTGAGGCTGGGGTCGTGGCTCAGGGAGAGATGGGTCTTGGCGACGCAGACCGGCAGGTGCCCATAGCCGAGCCGCTCGTACTCGGCGAGCGCCTTCGTGGCCGCCGGCGCGAAGTCGACGCCATCCGCGCCGTAGACCCGGGTCGCGATCGTCTCGATCTTCTCGCCGAGGGGCATCTCGTCCGGATACAGCAGGCGGAAGTCGCCACCGTCCCCTGAGGCCGCCTCCCAGACGGCGGCCGCGAGCGCCTCGGCGCCTGCCCCGCCGTCGGCCCAGTTCGTCGTCACGACCGCGTCCTGGGCGCCCGCGGCGAGGGCCACGTCGCGGATCGCGGCGTGCTCGGCCTGGGTGTCCGTCGGGAAGGCGTTGATGGCGACGACGACCGGGACGCCGTAGGACCGCACGAGCTCGACCTGGGCGGCCAGGTTGGCGCCGCCGTCTCGGACCGCCTCCACGTTCTCCGTCGTCAGCGCGGCATCGAGCGGCTTGCCGGCGACGATCCTGCCCACCCCACCGTGCATCTTCAGGGCCCGGACCGTCGCCACGACGACGGCCGCGTCGGGGCGGAGGCCGGACGCCCGACACTTGATGTCGAAGAACTTCTCGGCTCCCATGTCGGCACCGAAGCCAGCCTCGGTCACCACGATGTCGCTCGTGGCCAGGGCGACCCGGTCCGCGATGATCGAGCTGTTGCCATGGGCGATGTTGGCGAACGGCCCGCAGTGGACGTAGGCCGGACCGCCCTCCAGGGTCTGCAGGAGGTTCGGCTTGATGGCGTCGCGGAGCAGGACGGTCATCGCGCCGGCGACGCCCAGGTCCTCGGTCGTGACCGCCTTGCCGTCACGGTCGGTGGCGAGGACGATCCGCCCCAGGCGAGCCCGCAGGTCGAACAGGTCCTTCGAGAGGGCGAGGATCGCCATGACCTCGGACGCCACGGTGATGACCCACTCGCTCTCGCGCGGAACACCGTTCTCCTTGCCGCCGAGCCCGATGACGACCTTGCGGATCGCCCGGTCGCTGATGTCGACGACCCGCGGCCAGCGGATGGAGAACGGGTCGATGCCAAGCGCGTTGCCATGGTGGAGGTGGTTGTCCAGGAACGCCGAGGCCAGGTTGTGGGCGGCCCCGATGGCGTGGATGTCGCCGGTCAGGTGGAGGTTGAAGTCCTCCATGGGGATGATCTGGGAGTAGCCACCCCCGGCGGCTCCGCCCTTGATGCCGAACACCGGACCGAGGCTGGGCTGGCGGATGGCCACGGCAGCCTTGCGGCCGATCCGGACGAGCCCCTGGGCCAGGCCGACCGTCGTCGTCGTCTTGCCCTCGCCAAGCGGCGTCGGCGTGATCGCGGTCACCACGACGTACTTGCCGCGGGGCCGCTCGCGCTCCACCCGCTCGACACCGGCGAGGGTCACCTTCGCCTTCACGGGGCCGTACAGCTCGATCTCATCCTCGCGGAGGCCGAGCTCGGCAGCCACCTCGACGATCGGTCGGGGAGTGACGGAGCGGGCGATCTCGAGATCGGACGGGAAGCTCATCGGGTACCTCGCAGGGTCGGGACCTCGGCGGCCGAGTCCACGATGGGCGGGCGACTTCCCTCGACCTGCGCGAGGGCAGCCCGGACGAGATGGGACAGCAGCAGGGCGTTCGTCAGTGGCCCCACCCCGCCGGGGACGGGGGTGATGGCCGATGCCACCTGGACCGCCGAGTCGAAGTCGACGTCGCCGACGAGCTTGTCGTCCACGACGTTGATGCCGACGTCCACCACGACGGCGCCGGGCTTCAGCATGGAGCCGGTGACCAGGCCAGGTCGGCCGGCCGCCACCACCACGATGTCGGCCCGGGCGACGTGCGCGGCCAGGTCGCGCGTCCTGGAGTGGCAGACGGTGACGGTCGCGTCCTCGCGCACGAGCAGGAAGGCGGCCGGCTGTCCGACGACCGGGGAGCGACCGATGACGACCGCGTCGCGGCCGGCGAGCGGGATGCCCGAGCGTCGGAGGATCTCGATGGCGGCGTGGGCCGTCGCCGGCAGGAAGCCGTCGTAGCCGAGGCGGAGGAGCCCGGCGTTGAGGGGATGGATGCCGTCGATGTCCTTGGCCGGGTCGATGGCCTCGATGACGGCGCGGAGCCGCACCTCGGCCGGGAGCGGCATCTGGACGATGATCCCGTTGACCTCCGGATCGTCGCCCAGGTCGCGGATGGCGCGGACCACGGCGGCCTCGACGCCGTCGCCTCCGAGCTCGACCTCGACGAAGCGTCCGTCGATGCCCACCTTGGCGCAGCCACGAAGGATCTGCTCGAGGTAGACGGTCGACGGCGCGTCACGGCCGACGATCACGACGGCCAGGCAGGGAGCCCGCCCGTGGCGCTCACGGAAGCCGGCGACGTCGGCCTCCACCCCGGCCCGGATGTCGGTCGCGATGGGCGCCCCCAGCAGGAGACGGGCCGTCCCGTCGGGGACCGTCATCCGCGATCGGGCACGGGCGCCCGGATGTCCCCGCGGCGGACCGCTTCACGGGTGGCGACGGCCAGCCGCTCGACCTCCGCCAGCCGGTCGTCCACGCGGGCCGACAGCTCACGGACCAGCTCGTCGTCGCCGAGGGAGGGCAGGTTGACCAGGACGTTGGCGGCGGCGCTCCGAGCCGCGGCCTCGGCCAGGAGCGAGGCGACGAGAAGGTCGGACGCCGCGTTCACGTTGCTGCGCCCGGCGAGCGCCTCTGATCCCTGGACGATCTCGACGCACGTCT
>DATHYZ010000308.1:0-4250 GCA_035458865.1 Candidatus Limnocylindrales bacterium | reverse complement strand
CGGGTCCGCGGCATGCCGACGGTCGAGGCCCTGGAGCTGGGCGCGGAGCTGGCCCGGGCGGCCATGATGGACGCGGAGCCGGCCGCGGCGGCGCCGCTGATCGAGGAGGTCCTGCCGGTCGCCGAGCGGATCGGTGCCGATGGCGTGATCGCCGAGACCCTTGCGACCAAGGCCTGGAGCCTGACCGCAGCCGGCCGGGTCCGGGAGGCCATCGCCATCCTGCGCGGCAACCCCATCCAGACGGAGCGCCACGGGCCGCTGCGGGCCCGCCTCCGCAGCAGCATGAACCTGTCGAGCCATCTCACGTCCGTGGACCAGCGGGAGGCGTTCGAGGTCGCCCGCGAGGGCTACGAGGTCGCCCGGCGGCTGGGCCACGAGGAGTGGGCCCTGTCGCTCGCCGGCAACGCCTCGGAGAACGCATTCGACCTTGGCGAGTGGGACTGGATCGAGGCGGTGGCCGGGGCCCACGACCTGGAGGGAACGGACACCCTGTTCGGCGGGGTCATCCTGGTCTGGGCGGCGATCCTCGCGGCCTACCGGGGCCGCGAGGTCGAAGCCAGGTCGACCATGGACCGCGGGCTCGCAGCGCTCCAGGCCGACGACCTGCAGGTCCGAGCCTCGCGCCTCATCGGGCGCCTCGCCCTGGGGACGGCGACCGGCGATCCGGAGGGCGGCGCTGGGGCCCTTGCCGAGCTCGCGGACTTCGGGCCGGCCGTGGCGAGCGGGGACTACGACCGAGCGGTCCTCGAGGGAGCCCGCCTGGCCGCGTGGCGGCGCCGTCCGGAGGTGATCAAGGAGCCGTTCGACCGCCTGGCGGCGTCGAACGGGATCACGGGTGGCGCCATCGTCCGGGCACGGATCGCCCACCAGGGGGCGCTCCTCGACCTCGTCGGCGGCGCCGACCCGATCGCCGCCGTCGAACGGATGGACGCCGCTGCGGACGTCCTCCGGACCGCTGGGTCAAGGTTCCAGTTGGCCCTGGCCCGGTCGGAGCGGGCGATCTTCGCCCCCGACCTGGCCGGCGCGGTCGAGGCAGCCGGAGAGGCCCGGGCCATCCTCGAGGACCTCGGCGCGGTCACTCTCCTGGAGCGTCTCGAGGCGATCCATCGGCCGGCCGACGGCAAGGTGGCTCCCACCGATGGCGTCCCCTCGGTCGAGAGCCCGGCTCGCGGCTGAGGGGACGGGGCGCGGAGGGCGGCGTCCACCTCTCCGGGGTTGATTCTGCCGGCCCGGCGGGCCATCATCGGCGGCACCCCGTCGCGACCTGGTCCCGAGCCACCATCAACGGTCCCCCGGCGCACCAGGCTGCGACCCGCCACCCACGGTCGTCCCCGACGATCCCGCCCACAAGGAGGTCCAGCCCGTGGCAGAGCACATCGCGCTCGTGGTGAACGGTGAACGGAAGGAGCTGGACGTCGAGCCGAGACGCCTCCTGGTCCAGGTGCTCCGGGAGGACCTGGGCCTGACCGGGACCCACGTCGGCTGCGACACCAGCCAGTGCGGCGCCTGCACGGTCCTCGTGGACGGCGACGCCATGAAGAGCTGCACGATGCTGGCCGTCCAGGCCGACGGCGCCCAGGTCACCACGATCGAGGGCATGGCAGCGGCCGACGGCACGCTCCACCCGCTCCAGGAGGCCTTCCGGGACAACCACGGCCTCCAGTGCGGCTTCTGCACGCCGGGGATGATCATGGCGGCGGCCGACCTGCTGGCCCGCGAGGCCGACCCCGACGAGGCGGCCATCCGCCACGCGATCGAGGGCAACGTCTGCCGCTGCACCGGCTACCACAACATCGTCGCCGCCATCCGCGACGCGGCCGGTCGGGGATCGCCCGCCGGCACGTCGGCCTGAGGGGAGGGGATCGAGCATGACCACCGAGGTCCTCGGCGCCCGGGTCAAGCGGGTGGAGGACGCCCGCTTCATCACAGGGTCCGGCCGCTATCTCGACGACATCCAGCTCCCGGGCATGACCCACATGGCCATCCTGCGGAGCCCGTACGCCCACGCCAACATCCGCTCGGTCGACGTCTCCGCGGCGAAGGCCATGCCCGGAGTCATCGCCGTGTTCATCGGCGCGGACATCCCGTACAACCCGCTGCCCATGGCCTGGCCCGCCGGTGGCGCGAGCGGACTCCAGAACAACGTCAACACCCCGCGAGCACTCGCCACCGACAGCGTCAAGTGGACGGGCGAGGGCGTCGCCGCCGTGGTCGCCGAGACGGCCGAGCAGGCGGTCGACGCGCTCGAGGCGATCTCGGTCGACTGGGAGCCGCTGCCGGCCGTGGTCGACGCCGAGAAGGCGACCCAGCCCGGCGCTCCGCAGCTCCACGAGAACGCGCCGAGCAACGTCGTCTTCGAGTGGGCGGTCGGCGACAAGCCGGCGACCGACAAGGCCATCGACGAGGGCGAGGTCGTCATCCGCCAGCGTCTCGTCAACCAGCGCCTCATCCCGAACGCCATGGAGGTCCGGGGAGACATCGGCTGGTACAACCCGGGCACCGACGAATACACGATCTGGATGTCGAGCCAGACGCCCCACATCCAGCGACTGCTCCTCACCGCCTTCGTCACCGGCATCCCCGAGCACAAGGTCCGCTGCATCAGCCCGGACGTCGGTGGAGCCTTCGGCAGCAAGATCTTCTGCTACGCCGACATGGCTCTCGTGATGTTCGCCAGCAAGGCCATCGGTGGGCGACCGGTGAAGTGGGTCGAGACCCGTCGCGAGAACTACCAGAGCACGATCCACGGCCGCGACCATGTCACCTATCTCGAGGTCGCCGCCACGCGGGACGGCGAGGTGACCGGGCTGCGCGTCAAGACGTACGCGAACCTGGGCGGGCGGCTCTCGACGATCGGCCCCGGCATCCCGACCACCCTCTACGGGCGGATCCTGTCCGGGCCGTACAAGATCCCGGCGGTCCATTGCGAGGTCACCGGCGTCTACACGAACACGACCTTCGTCGACGCCTACCGCGGCGCCGGCCGCCCGGAGGCGACCTACGTCGTCGAGCGGGCGATGGACCTCGTCGCCGACGAGCTGGGCATCGATCCGGCCGAGATCCGCCGCCGGAACTTCCTGCCGCCCGACGCCTTCCCCTACGACAACCCGTCGGGCCTGCTGACGGCCGTCAACGGCTCCAAGCTCTACATCGACTCCGGGAACTACGAACCGGCGCTCGACAAGGCGCTGGGGATGATCGGCTACGGCGACATCGCCGCCCGCAAGGCCGGAGCGAAGGCCCGGGGCAAGCTCCTCGGCGTCGGCCTCTCCACCTACATCGAGGTCTGCGGCGTCGCGCCGTCGAAGTGGATCGGCGCCGTCGGCGAGGGCTGGGGCGCCGCCATGTGGGAGTCCTGCAACATCAAGGTCCACCTGACCGGCAAGGTCGTGGTCACGATGGGCACCCAGCCCCAGGGCCAGGGCCACGAGACGACCTTCGCCCAGATCGTCGCCCACGAGCTCGGCGTCCCGATGGAGGACGTCCTCGTCCAGCACTCCGACACCCAGGGCACGCCCTTCGGCTACGGCTCGTACGGCAGCCGGACCTCGAACGTGGGCTCAGGCGCCGCCATCAAGGCCGCCGGCAAGATCCGCGAGAAGGCCAGGCAGTACGCCGCCTTCATGCTCGAGGCGTCAGCCGACGACATCGAGGTGGAGGGAGCCGAGTACCGGGTCAAGGGCAGCCCGGACAAGAAGAAGACCATCCAGGAGATCGCCTTCGCCCTCGACCTTGCCTTCGAGACGCCCGAGGGCATGGAGCCGTACCTCGACGAGACTTCCTACCACGACACCGACAACTGCACGTTCCCGTTCGGGACCCACATCGCCCTCGTCGAGATCGACGAGGAGACCGGCCAGGTGGACCTGGTCCGCTACGTGGCGGTCGACGACGTGGGCAACAAGATCAACCCGATGATCGTCGACGGCCAGCTCCACGGTGGCATCGCCCAGGGCGTCGGCCAGGCGCTCTGGGAGGGCGCCGTCTACAGCGAGGACGGCCAGCTGCTGACCGGCTCGATGCTGGACTACGCGCTGCCGAAGGCGTCCAGGCTGCCGAGCTTCGAGCTCGACCAGACGGTCACCCCGTCGCCGGTCAACCCGCTCGGCGTCAAGGGCGTCGGCGAGGCCGGCACCATCGCCAGCACCGCGGCGGTCGCGAACGCCGTCATCGACGCGCTCTCGCCGCTCGGCATCCGCCATCTCGACATGCCGTACACCCCGCCCAAGGTCTGGGCGGCCATCCAGGCC
>DATHYZ010000307.1:0-14186 GCA_035458865.1 Candidatus Limnocylindrales bacterium | reverse complement strand
CGGGTCTCGATCGGGCCGTCGGCAGGAGGCGGGGATGCCCGCTCCTCTGCGTCGCCCAGGGCCTTGCGGAGCTGCGAGACGTGGAAGGCGACCGTCCGGCGTCCGCTCTCCGGCGGCTCGTCGCCCCACAGCTCGTCGAGGATCCGCTCGGTCGAGACGACCCGTCCGGCGTTGACGAGGAGCAGCCCGAGGAGCGCACGCTGCCGAGGGGACGAGATCGGCGTGGCCCGATCGTGGTCGACGACCTCCACCGGGCCCAGGACGTGGAGCTCCACGGTGCGAGGCGACCTCCGTGCCGGCCGATGCTAGGCGCGGCCCGACGGACGGCGGAAGGGCCAGCCGGCCCACGGTGATCCAGCCGCTAGGGCCGGCCGAGCCAGTTCCGGGATCAGGCCGTGTCGCGGCCTCAGGTGTCAGTCGCCGTCCGCTCCGCTGGAGGCGTCGGTCGCGGCTTCGATCTCGACCTCGGCCTCGACGACGGCCTCGGCTTCCGCTCGAGCGAGGTCCCCGGGGTCGACGACGCGCTCGATGGCCTCCTCCAGGTCGCTTCTCGACGTGACCTCGACGGCACCGAAGAGGGCCGTCGCCTCGACCACCAGGCGCGGCCCGGGGCCGTCGCCGAGGGATCGGTCGGTGTCGTTCATGACCCCGCCAGCGATGGTCTTCCCATGCAGCTCCACCGCCCAGTCGTCGGGGACGACGATCCTGGTCCCGCCGAAGATCGACATGGCGCGGAGGTGGGCTCCACCGGGGTCCAGATGGGCCTCCCGCAGGTCGAGGTCGAGACTGCCGTACCAGGCGATCGCCTCACCACCCCGGAACGCGGCAGTCCGGCTGGCCAGCTGGACGCCGTCGAAGATCGCGTATCGGTCGAGCTCGCTCGACAGCTCGTCACCCGCATCGACCAGGCGTCGTCGCGCCACCGCGGCCACGAGGGGCGGGATGAACAGCGCCCCGAGTGCCGCCAGCCCGATCGTCCTCCGCAATCCCATCGGTCGTCTCCCTTCCGGCCTGCGGGCCGCTGTCAGGCGCAGTGTCGTCCGAACCGTAGCCCGGAACGGCCTCCTCGGTCGAGGGCCGCTCGGCCATGCTGCGCCTGCGTCCCGTGGATCACGAGAAGGAGCCCACATGCAACCGCTCGTCGCCGGCCAACGCTGGAGCCGCCTGACCCCGGCCGAGTGCGAGCTGATCGACGCTGCCGCGCTCGCCATCCTGGAGCGCACCGGGATCCGCCTGCTCGACGAGGAGGCGGTGAGCATGCTCCGCGGCGCCGGGGCGTCCGTGGCCGAGGACGGGACCACCGTGCGCATCCCGGCCCGGCTCGTCGAGTGGGCACGCTCGGTCACGCCGTCGTCGTTCGGGATGTACGACCGACTCGGTCGTCCGGCCTGGACCTGGGGCGGAGACGAGGTGGTCTTCGGGCCGGGCTCGGACTGCCTGAACGTCATCGACCACCGGACCGGCGAGCGCCGTCGCCCCGTCCTTGCCGACGTGGAGGCCGGGATCACGCTCGTGGACGCGCTCGACGGCATGGGCTTCGCGATGTCGATGTTCCTGCCGTCGGACGTGGACCAGCGGATCGCCGACCGCTACCAGATGGCGGTCATGCTGGAGCGGACCACGAAGCCGATCGTCCTGGTCACCTATGAGCTGGACGGTCTCGTCGACGCGCTCGACATGGCCGAGGCGGTCGCCGGCGGGCCGGAGGCGCTCCGGGAGCGCCCCTTCCTGGCCTGCTACATCAACGTGACCCGGGGCCTCCTGGCCGGGGCGGACGCCATCCGCAAGCTCTTCCTGCTCGTCGACCGTGGCGTCCCGGCGCTCTGGATCCCGGTCACCTCCGGCGGCACCACCGGCCCGGTCACCTCGGCCGGCAACGTGGCCGTCAACACGGCCGGCGTCCTCGCCGGCCTGGTCCTGGCCCAGCTGCGCCGCGAGGGCGCCCCGGTCGTCATCCCCGGCTTCGGCGGCGACGCCCTCGACCTGCGGACGATGGTCGATCCGTACGCAGAGCCGGATCACCGGGGCATGGCCGAGGCGATGGCGCACCACTACGGCCTGCCCATGTTCAGCCTGGCCGCCGGTGGCGAGGCCAAGGTCGTGGATCAGCAGGCGGCGATGGAGGCGTCCCTGACGCTGCTCGTCGACGCGCTCGCGCGCGGGAACGTCATCCACGACTGCGGGTACCTGGAGTCCGGCCTGACCGGCTCGCTGGCCCAGCTCGTCATCTGCGACGAGATCGTCACCTGGATCCGCCGGCTGCTGGCCCCCGTCCGGATGGACGACGAGGCGCTCGCCCTGGATCTCGTCGACGAGCGAGGGATCGACGGCTCCTTCCTCGAGGCGGACCACACGCTCGCCCACTACCGCGAGCGCTGGTATCCGGACCTGGTCGAGCGGTTCAACTTCGACGCCTGGCAGTCTCGGGGCGCCCAGACGATGGCCGAGCGAGCGAGCGCCCGGGCGGAGGCCCTCATCGCCGCCCGGCGACCGGTCCCGCTGGAGGAGGCGGCACGGGCGACGATCGATGCCGTCATCGAGCGGGCCGCTGCCCGTTTCCCCGCCTGAGGAGGGCCTGGACTACACTCGCCGGGCAGCGCCCCGCTTCGCGATCCACCCGCGGCGGCTCGTGCGACCCTCCTCGAGGAACCCACTGATGCGCCTTCGCCCCCTCGCCACGATCGCCGTGCTCCTCGCCCTCGTCGTCGGAGCCTGCGGCGCTGCCGCGACGCCGACCCCCGAGCCGTCCCCGACCCCGACACCGGTCTGTGCCGCGCTCGACGACCTCCGCGCGTCCGTTGACGCGCTCGAGGCGATCGACCCGCTCGACGACGGGATCGATGCCTATCCCCCGGCCGTCGAGGCGATCCGGACCGACCTCGGCGACCTCCGCGCAGCGGCCGGCGACCAGCTCTCGGCGGAGATCGACGCGCTCGAGACGGCCATCACCGATCTCCAGGGCACGATCGACTCGGTCGGTGAGGGGAGCCTTGGCGGCGCCATCCGCGAGATCGCCGAAGGGCTGACCATGCTCAAGTCCTCCCTCACGGTCCTGGGATCGGCGACCGACGCCGCCTTCGCGGAGTGCGACGCGAGCTAGCTGCCGACCGGATCCGCCGGCATCGTGAGGCTCGGCTCGCTGGGCGAGCCGTACGACCGGGATCGCGACCAAATCGCGGCGGCCCAAGCGTAGGCTGGCTCGCCGGGCGAGCCGATCGACCGGGATCGAGCCGCTCTGCGGTCACAGGGCTCGCTGGGCGAGCCACGGACCGGAGGGCGCGCGCTGTCGGCTACGCCCCGCTCGGCAGGCCCGGCAGCTCGGTCAGGCCGTACGGCGCAGCCTCCCTGCGGACCCGCTCGATGAGCTCGCGCTCCACGGCAGGCTCGAGCGCCGGCCGCTCGTAGGCGGCCAGCAGGTAGTCGACCCGGGCTCGGGCCCGCGTGAACGCGTCCGTGGAGCCGGCGTTGCGCCAGCCGGCAAGGGACGCCCGGTCGATGACCTCCGACGGCAGGTGCTGCTCGGAGCGGAAGAGCTTCCGGGTCTCCGCGATCTCCAGGAACCGCCCGTCCGGCCCGGCTGCCGCGAAGGCCGCGGTCGCCAGCGTCTCGGTCGGGGTGCCGATGCCGCTGGCGAGCCGCTGCGCGGCGGCGATCGCCTCGGCGTCCACGACGAGCTTCTCGGGGCTCTGGCAGCGGAGGAAGTCGAGCATCCCGGCGCCGCTGATGAGGTCGATCCCGGCCAGCGCACCGACGACGACGGAGGCCCCCGTCTCCAGGCCGGCCTGGGCGTCGACGATCTTCGCGTCGGTCCCGCCGAGGTAGCCATGGGTCGGCAGGCCCAGGAAGCGGCCCACCTGGACGTAGGCCGCGTCGATCATCGCCGTCTCGATCGCTCCCAGCGGCGTCGCTCCGCTGCGCATGTCGACGATGGACGGCGCCCCGCCCCAGACCACCGGCGAACCCGGCCGGGCCAGCTGGTGGATGGCGATGCCGCTGAGGCACTCGGCGGCGTGCTGGACCACGGAGCCGATGAGGGTCACCGGCGCGGCCGCCCCGGCCAGGGGCATCGACACGAGCTCGGCCGGGACGCGGGCCCGGGCCAGCTCGATGAGGCTCCGCGCGCCCAGGTCGGACCAGGTCAGCGGTGGGGTCGGGCAGACGTCGAAGACGGCACGTGGTCGCTGGGCCAGGGCCTCGTGACCGCCGGCGTCGATCGCCAGCAGGTCGATCATCGTCCCCAGGGTCGGGGCGGCGAAGGAGCCGGTCACGATCGGCTTGGCCGAGTGGAGCTGGACCAGGAACAGGCGATAGAGGTCGCCGATCTCGGCCGGGACGTCGTGGCAGACGATGGCCGTTGACTGCGCCTCGTACTGCGCCAGGCCTTCCGCGACCTTGACGACACGGACCAGGTCGTCGGCCATGGAGTCCCGGTGCTCCAGGGTCTCGGGATCCAGGATGTGGACGCCCGACGAGCCTGGGTCGAACTGGACGACGCCCTGCCCGTAGCGCACGGCCGGACGGCCTGAGCGGTCGTGGAGGTCGAACGACCCCGGCGCCGACGCGAGCGCGTCGCGGACGACCGCGGCCGGGATGCGGACCTTCGTCCCGTCGACCCGGGCACCGGCGCCGGCCAGCAGCTCGACCGCCTCCGCGTCATGGACCCGGATGCCCGGCTCCTCGAGGAGCTCATAGGCCTCGCCGAGCACGCGCTCGACGAGGGCGGGATCCAGCAGCTGGAGCGTGGGTCGCATCGTTCTCTCCTGGTCGGCGGTCCGGGGACGGTGGGCGTCCGGGTGGCGAGGTCGGTGGGTCAGCGGGCGCTGCCGGACGTCTCGGCCGCCCGGTCGGCGGCGTCGAGGATCCGGCCCAGCTCCGCGTCGAGGGCGGGGTCCAGGGGCTCGGGTCGGTGGGACTCCAGCAGGCCGAGGGCTCGCTCCCGGGCGGTGCGGCGCGCCATCTCGGGGTCCGCCTCCCACTGGCTGATGGGGCGTCGATCGAGCAGGCGCGGCTGCCAGAGCTCCCGCATGTGTCGCCGCGTGTGCTCATCGGTCAGGTAGTCGCCGCCGGGCCCCACGCGCCGGATGGCCTCGACGGCCAGGCTCTCGTCGTCGGTGGCGATGCCGCGGCGCATGGCCCGCAGGATCCCCACGATCTCGGCGTCGAACATGAGCTGCTCGAAGCTGAAGCGCCGGCTGCCATCGAGCAGGCCCGCGCCCAGGAGCATGTCGGCCCGGCTGGCGGTCGCGGCGAGGGCCGAGATCGCGTTCTCCAGTCCGGCCTGCCAGTCGGGTGTCTTGGCGCCCGTCGCGAAGGCGCCCATCGACAGCGGGACCCCGTAGCGGTCGGCGAGGGCGTTCGTCCCGGCCCCGAACAGGAAGTCCTCGGCCCCGCCGCCGGTGTAGGCGCCGGATCGCAGGTCCATGGCGGTCTGGGCGGCGGCGTAGTACACCGGCGCCCCGGGATGGGCGAGCTGGACCAGGACGAGGCCGCTGAGGACCTCGGCGTTGCCCACGACGAGCGTGCCGGCCGGGGTGGCCGGGCCGCTGAAGGCGCACGACGCCATGGTCATGAAGCCGACCGGGACCCCCGCGGCGGCTCCCACCAGGGCCGCGTCGAGAGCGTGGCCGTCGTGGGCGAGGGGGCTGATCGTGCAGTGCATGAGCGACAGGAGCGGTCGTGACCGCAGCGCGTCCCGACCCCCCGCGATCGCCGCCGCCATCTCCACCGCGACCTCGGCCTCGGGGCCGGTGACCACGCTCTCGGTCTGGACGTGCTTCGTCGAGGCGCGCCAGATCGCCCCCAGCTCGTGGAGGCTCCGGGTCGCCGCCGGGCGGTCCTGCGCGGAGACGGGGACCCAATGGAAGGCGATCTCGTCCAGGGCGTCGACGAGCCGAGCGATGGCGGAGACGTCGGCCAGGGTGGAGCGGTGGGCCTCGCCGGTCATGGGGTCGAGGACCTCGATGCCGCAGCCGTCGGTCCCCACGTGGACGTGACGCCCGTCGAGGGGCAGGTCGAGGGCCGGGTCGCGCGCCCCCAGGACGTACTCGGCCGGCGCCGTGGCGAGGGCTCGCTCCACCAGCGATGCCGGGATGCGGACGACCTCGGTCGCCTCGTCCACGGACGCGCCATGGTCGGCGAGGATCGACCGGGCCGGTGCCGACGGGAAGCGGACGCCGACCGTCTCGAGCACCTCGAGCGTTGCCGCGTGGATGCGCTCGACCTCGTCCGGGGTGAGGACCTCGATCCGGACCCCGTCGCCCACGATGGGGTCCAGCCGTCCGCCCCCCACCACCCCGGCGCTGCTCGTGCCTCGATCGGCCACCACGGTCGTGCTCATCCACCTGCCTCGCGTCGATGCTCGAAGGACCCGGAGCGGCCACGCCGGCCCGGGGACGACCAGCCTGCCCGACGGTCGCGCGACGTCGGTAGGGCCGTCCGGCCATGCCGTCCGGCCCGCAGCCCGGGACGATGCCGCCATCCATGGCGACCCTCGTGGCGAACAGGGATACGATGGACCGACCGACCGGTCGGTCGGTCGCATGGACCGAGTGGAGACCGATGGCCAGGGGCGAGCGCAGCGACCCCAGCGAGCAGAGCCGCGGCAGGCGGGAGCGCATCCTGGATGCCGCCTTCACCACCTTCGCCGGCCGGGGCTATCGCGACGCCTCGGTGGACGACATCGCGGCTGCGGCCGAGACCTCGAAGGGCGGGGTCTACTTCCACTTCCCGACGAAGGAGTCGATCTTCCGCGAGCTCATGCGGACGACCGCCGACAAGCTGGTGGGCAAGGTGGAGCGGGCGGTCGCGCTGGAGACCGACCCCATCGCGCGGGCCGAGACCGCGCTCCAGACGGTGCTGGCGACCTTCGCCGGCCACCGCACGATGGCCCGGCTGCTCTTCCTCGACGTCGTCGGTGCCGGACGGGTCTTCCAGGCCGAGGCGAACGGGCTCCACGAGCGCTTCGCACGGCTCATCCAGGGCTACCTCGACGAGGCCGTGGAGGCCGGGGTCATCCCGCCCACCGACACCCGCGTGACGAGCATCGCCTGGTTCGGGGCCCTCAACGAGGTCGTGGGTCGCTGGTTGCTCGCCGAGCATCCCGAGCGGCTCGAGGACGCCTACCCGGCGCTCCGGGCCGCGCTCCTCCGCAGCGTCGGGGTCCCCGAGGCACGGATCGCCGAGCGCCCGGCTCCCACCAGCCCGAGCACCTTCCCGGAGCCGCCGGGATGACCGTCGTCGAGCGGCCCGTCGCGCCGCTGCTGCCGGGGGAGCTGGCCGCCAGCCTGCGGGGACGGCTCGCGGCTGCGCCGTCGACGCTGGGCTCGGCCACCATCCCGGTGGCGGCGTTCGACCCGATCGGGCTCTACGCTGCTGCCGCCGAGCTCGGCCTCGAGGTGGCGCTCTGGTTCCGCCCGGCCGACGACATCGCCCTCGTCGGGATCGGCCGGGCGTGGTCGGTGGGCGCCGACGGTCCCGGCCGTTTCGGGGCCGTGGACGCGGCCTGGCGGGACCTCATCGCGTCCATGGGTCCGATCGACGCTACCGACGGAGGCGCGGACCTGCCGGGCGGGGTCGGCCCGGTCCTGCTGGGAGGGCTGGGGTTCAGCGGCCGATCACCGGAGCCCGGCGACCCGTGGGAGCCGTTCGGGGCCGCGTCGCTCGTCCTGCCCGAGCTGGTCGCGGCCCGGGCCGGCGGCGGCCACTGGCTGACCGGGACGACCGGCGACCCGGGGGCGCCCGCCGAGCTCGTGCGGACCTGGGAGCGGCTCGGCGCGCGGGCCCGCGACCTCACCCCGGCGCCGGGTGGGCTGGTCGCCCGGCCGGTCGTGGCGCCCCTCGCGATCGTCGACGAGCGACCCGATGCGCCTGCCTGGGGACGTGCGGTCGGCCTCTTCGCCGGCGCCGTGGGTCGGGGCCGCCTCGACAAGGTCGTCCTCGCCCGGCGGGTGGACCTCGCCTCGCCCATCGAGCTCGACGTCGTCAACGCGCTCCGGCGGCTGGCCGCCAGCGCACCCGAGAGCACCGTCTTCGCCTTCCGCCGCGGCGACCGGACCTTCCTTGGGGCGACCCCCGAGCGGCTCGTGCGGACGGACGGGCGCGCCTTCCGGACGGTGGCGATCGCCGGCTCGACCGCCCGCGGAGCCGACGCCGGCGAGGACGCCGTCCTGGGAGCCGAGCTGCTGGCGTCGGACAAGGAGCGCGAGGAGCACGCTGTCGTCGTGGCGTCGATCCGCGAGCGCCTGGCGCCCATCGCCGAGCGACTCGACATCGAGGCTGAGCCGAGGGTCATGGTCCTGCGCCACGTGCAGCACCTCGTCACCGAGATCGAGGGCGTCCTGCGCGAGCGCGAGAGCCTGCTGGCCCTGGCGGAGCGCCTGCACCCGACGCCCGCCGTGGGCGGTGAGCCGCGCGACCTGGCCCTGGCCCTGATCGACGAGCACGAGGGCTTCGACCGTGGCTGGTATGCCGGCCCCATCGGCTGGCTCGGCGCCGACGGGGACGGGGAGCTGATGGTGGCCCTGAGGAGCGGCCTCGTCGAGCGGACCAGGGCCACGCTGTACGCCGGCTGCGGCATCGTGGCCGACTCCGACGCCGACCGCGAGTGGGAGGAGTCGCGGATGAAGCTCCGGGCCGTCGCCTCCGCGCTGGGACGGCCGGGGGACGAGCCGTGACCGCCGCCGCCCCGCTCCGTGCCTTCGTCGAGGAGCTCGTCCGGGCCGGCGTCCGGGAGGCCGTCGTCTGCCCCGGCTCGCGGTCGACCCCGCTGGCCCTGGCCCTGGCCGCCCACGAGGCGCTCCAGGTAACCGTGCTGCTCGACGAGCGCTCGGCCGGCTTCTTCGCCCTCGGCATGGCCCGGACCGCCGGCCGTCCCGTCGTGCTGCTGACGACCTCGGGGACGGCAGCGGTGAACCTGGCCCCGGCCGTCGTCGAGGCGTCCATGGTCCGCGCTCCCCTCGTGGTCGTGACCGCGGACCGGCCGGCCGAGCTCCGCGACCGCGGCGCCCCCCAGACGATCGACCAGCTCGACCTCTTCGGGCGCCATGCCAAGTGGTGGACGGAGCTGCCGCTCCCCGAGGACGACCCGGTCACGGTCGCCCACCTGAGGTCCATCGCCGGTCGCGCCGTGGCGACGGCGACGGCGGCGCCGGCCGGCCCGGTCCACCTGGACGCGCCGTACCGAGAGCCGCTGATCCCCGACGGGCCGCTCGGCGCGTGGCCGGAGCTGGACGGGCCCTTCCTGGAGGTCGCGACCGGCGCTCCGCGCCTGGATCCTGCGGTCGTCGCGGCCGTGGGCGGGCGGCTCGCCTCGGCAGCACGCGGTCTCATCGTGGCCGGTCCGGACGGCGCCCCGGACCTGTCCGAGGCGATCGTCGCTCTGGCCGCCGCGACCGGCTTCCCCGTCCTCGCCGACCCGCTCTCCGGGCTCCGGGCGGGTCAGCACGACCGGTCGCTCGTCCTGGCCAGGGGCGACCAGCTCGTGCGGTCCGGGCCGTGGATCGACGCCCACCGGCCCGAGCTCGTCGTCCGCTTCGGGGCGATGCCCACGTCGAAGCCGCTCGTCGAGCTCCTGGAGGCGGTCTCGCCCGAGCTCGTGGTCGTGGACGAGGGCGGCGGCTGGCGTGAGGCGGCCCTCGTCCCGGCGACGTTCCTCCATGCCGACGAGGCCGCGACAGCCCGCGACCTGGCGGCAGCCGTCGGCGAGGACCGGGCCGCCGCGGGCCGGGCCGGCGATCCGGCGGAGGAGTGGCGGCGCGACTGGCTGGCCGCCGACACGGTGGCCGACCGGGTGATGACGGCCTGGCTCCGCGACCTCGACGAGCCCTTCGAGGGCCGCCCGTTCGCCGAGCTCGCCGAGGGACTTCCCGACGGCGCCGTCCTGTGGGCCGGCAACTCGATGCCCGTTCGCGACCTGGACGGGTGGATGCCCTCGTCGCCGCGGCGGATCCGGGTGATGGCCAACCGCGGCGCGAACGGCATCGACGGCGTGGTCTCGACCGCGCTCGGCTCGGCTGCCGTCGCCGGTGGGCCCGTCGTGGTGGTCGTCGGGGACGTCTCGTTCCTCCACGACCTGGGAGCTCTGGTCACCGCCCGGCTGACCGGCGTCGACCTCACGGTCGTGCTCATCGCCAACGACGGGGGTGGGATCTTCTCCTTCCTGCCTCAGGCGCGGGCGGACGATCCGGCGGTGGGCCTGCCGGCGCGCTTCGAGCGCCTGTTCGGCACGCCGCACGGCATCGAGGCCGGGCCCATCGTCGAAGCGTTCGGGCTCGACCATCGTCTGGTCGATGGGGCCTCGATCGGCGAGGCCATCGAGGCGTCCCTGGGACATCCCGGCTGCTCCGTGCTCGAGCTGCGGACGGACCGGTCCCGGAACCTGGAGCTGCATCGGGCGGCCTCGGCCGCCGTCAGCGCCGCGCTCACCGAGCTGGTCGCGGCGACGGGAGGCACGCCATGACGAGGATGCTGGTGGACGGCGCTCGCTACGAGGTCCGCGACGGTGGCGACGGACCACCCGTGCTCCTCATCCACGGCTTCACCGGTCGCGGCGCCAACTGGGCGCCCTTCCTTCGCTCGCTCCGCAGGACGTCCCGGGCGATCGTCGTCGACCTGCTGGGCCACGGGGCCTCCGACGCGCCCGCGGATCCCGCCCGCCACGCCCTGGAGCGGCAGGCGGCCGACCTGGCCGGGATCCTCCGGCGCCTCGACGCGGCCCCGGCTGCGGTGGTGGGCTACTCGTTCGGGGCACGGGTCGCGCTCCAGCTCGCCATCGATCACCCCGACGTGGTCCGGATGCTCTTCCTCGAGAGCCCCTCGGCGGGGATCGCCGATGCCCGCGAGCGAGCGAAGCGGCGCACGGCGGAGCGGGAGCTCGCCCGCCACATCGAGGATGACGGCGTGCCGGCGTTCATCGAGACCTGGGAGTCGGCCCCGCTCTTCGCCGCCGAGCGCCGCCTCCCGCCGGACGTCCGGGCCCGGATCCATGCCAGCCGGCTCCGCAATCGCCCCGACGGCCTCATCGGGAGCCTGCTCGGGGCCGGGCAGGGCGTCATGACCCCGCTCCACGATCGGCTCGGGTCGATCGCCGTCCCCACCATCATCCTCGCAGGCTCGGCCGACGCGACCGGTCTGGCCAGGGCCCGGGCGGTGAACGACGCGATCACCCAGGCCCGGCTCATCGTGCTGCACGGTCATGGGCACGCCCCGCATCGCGAGTCCCCGGTCCTGTTCCGTGACCTCCTCATCGATCAGATCGCCACATGGAGCGACGCATGACCACCGTCACCTGGACGCCGGCCGCGGAGTACGGCGACATCCGCTACGAGCACTCGGGCACCGGCATCGCCAGGATCACCATCGACCGGCCGGAGGTCCGCAACGCCTTCCGGCCCGAGACGGTCAGGGAGCTCATCGACGCCTTCGCGCGGGTCCGCGACGACGCGACGATCGGCTGTGTCCTGCTGACCGGCGCCGGCGACAAGGCCTTCTGCTCCGGCGGCGACCAGCGCTACAAGAGCGACGCCGGCGGCTACGTCGGGGACGACGGGATCGCCCGCCTCAACGTCCTCGACCTGCAGCGCCAGATCCGCTCGCTGCCGGTGCCGGTCATCGCCCTGGTCAACGGCTTCGCGATCGGCGGTGGCCACGTCCTCCACGTCGTCTGCGACCTGTCGATCGCCTCGGACAACGCGATCTTCGGCCAGGTCGGCCCGCGCGTCGGCAGCTTCGACGCCGGCTTCGGGATCGGCCTCCTTGCCCGTCTCGTCGGTGACAAGAAGGCCAAGGAGATCTGGTTCCTGTGCCGCCAGTACTCGGCTCAGGAGGCGCTGGACATGGGCCTCGTGAACAAGGTCGTGCCGCTGGCCGACCTCGAGGCGGAGGGCGTCGCCTGGGCCGAGGAGATCCTCGCCATGAGCCCGACGGCGATCCGCTTCCTCAAGTCGTCCTTCCTCGTCGCCACCGACGGGCTGGCGGGCCTCCAGGAGTTCGCCGGCAACGCGACCGGGCTCTACTACACGACCGAGGAGGCCCACGAGGGCTCACGCGCCTTCCTCGAGAAGCGCGAGCCCGACTACCGTCGCTACCCGCGCCGGCCCTGACGGATCGCCCCCTCGTGTCCCGGCCCCGAACGGTCCCTGCCGCCGTCGATCCCGCCGAGCCCGGCCGGCCGCGGCCGTCGGCGCTCGGCACCTGGTGGCTGGCCATCCGGCCGGCGACCCTGCCCGCCGCCGTCGCCCCGGTCCTGGTCGGGCTGGGCGCCGCCGTGGGGTCGGGCGCGTCGTTCCGCGTCGACACGGCGCTTGGCTGTCTCGCCGTGGCCCTGCTCCTCCAGGTCGCGGCCAACCTGGCCAACGACCTGTCCGACTTCCGCCGCGGAGCCGACATGCCGGAGCGCGTCGGCCCGACCCGGGTGGCCGCCTCCGGCCTGGTGACCACCCGCCGCCTGGAGGTCGCGATCGCCCTGGTCGTCGCGGCCGCCGGGATCGTGGGTCTCTACCTCGTCGTCGTCGGCGGTCCCGCGCTGCTGGGCCTGGGCATCCTCGCCGTCATCTCCGCGCTCGCCTACACGGGCGGACCGTGGCCCTACGGCTACCGCGGCCTGGGCGAGGTCTTCGTCTTCATCTTCTTCGGGCTCGTCGCCGTCGTCGGGACGGCCTACCTGCAGGCGCTGGACCTGGCGCCGCTCTACTGGCTGGCTGCCCTCCCGGTCGGGGCGCTGGTGACCGCCATCCTGGTCGTCAACAACCTGCGGGACCTGCCCACGGACCGCCTCGCCGGGAAGCGGACCCTGGCCGTGATCTTCGGTGACCGGTTCACGAAGGCGGAGTACGTGGGCCTGTGCCTGGTGGCCGCGGTCGTCCCGGTCGTCATCGTCGTGGCCGGGCTGGCCGCCCCCTCGGCGCTCCTCCCGCTGCTGGTGCTCCCGCTCGCGATCCCGCCGATCCGGGAGGTCCTGGGGGTCGCCGACCGCAGCGACCGGCGCCGCCTCAACCCCGCGCTCGGGGCGACCGCTCGGCTCTCGCTGGCCTACGCGGGACTGTTCGCCGTCGGCCTGGCGATCTCGGGCCTGACGTGACCCTCGATCTCGCCGCTGGCGCTGGGCAGCCGACCCGACCGGCCGTCATCGCCGCCACCGCGAGCCGACTGGCGATCCCCCTGCGGCAGCCGTTCGTCACGGCCACCGGGGCCTGGTCGGGGCGCGACACGTGGCTGCTCCGCCTCGTCGACGCGACCGGCCGCGCGGGCTACGGGGAGGCCTGCCTGGACCCTGCCGCCGACCCGTCCGACCTCGAGCGACTGGCCGGCCTGATCCGGGTGGCGATCCCTGCTCTCGTCAAGCCCGGCGGCGCAGCGGGCTGGCTGGCTCGCGCCCCAGGGGTCTCCCCGGACGACGCGGTCGAGTCCGCGGTCGTGGCCGCGGTCGCCTCCGCCGTCATCGACCTGGGCGGCGCGGGCACGGAGGTCGGCCACGGAGCGATGGACCCGGCGCCGGACGGCCGCACCAGCCGTGCCCGGGCGGTCCCGGTCAACGCGACCGTCGGCGTCGAGGATCCGGCCGGTTCCGTGGCAGCTGCCCTCGAGGCGGTCCGCGCCGGGTTCACCACGATCAAGCTCAAGGGCGGTCGCGAGGCGAGCTCCCGGGACCTGGTCGAGCGCCTTGCGGCCGTCCGCCGGGCCGTCGGCCCGGAGATCGAGCTCCGGCTCGACGTCAACGGCGCCTGGGATCCGTCCACCGCGCTCGACCGGCTGACGGCGCTCGCGGATCTCGGCCTGGCCTACGTCGAGCAGCCCATCCCGCCGGGGGAACCCACGGCGCTCGCGAACCTCCGTGCCGGGGCACCCGTCCCCATCGCGGCCGACGAATCGGTGACCTCGGGACGGGCCGCCCGGGCGCTCCTCGCGGCCGGCGCCGCCGACGTCCTGGTCGTCAAGCCAGGCCGGGTGGGGGGCGTGGCGATGGCGGCGGCGATCGCCCGGGACGCCGCCCGGGCCGGGGTCCCGGTGGTGATCTCGACGCTCCTCGAGACCGGCGTCGGGCTCGCGGCCGCGCTCCGCGTCGCCGCGGCGGCGACCGAGGCATCGGCCGGCGGGACTGGGACCGGCGAGGAGGGCCGCCCGTCGCCGGCCCACGGGCTCGCCACGGCCGACCTGCTCGTCGACGACCTGCTCGTCGAGCCGCTCCGGAT
>DATHYZ010000306.1:0-50466 GCA_035458865.1 Candidatus Limnocylindrales bacterium | reverse complement strand
GAGGGCCCGCTCCTCGTCCGACAGCACTCGGACCTGGGTCCTCATCCGCGTCCGCTCCCGTGAACGGTCCCGGTCACCGCACCTGCGCTCGCGAGCTCGCGGTCGGCGGCGGCGACGATCCGCCCCAGCTCCGCCTCGGTCGCGACGTCGAGCGGCTGGGGCCAGTGCTCGGCCAGGATCCGCCCGACGGTCTCCCGCGCGACCTCGACCGGGTCGACGGCGGCGCCGTCGACGGTGGCCCGCCCGGTGAGAGCGGAGAACGGCAGGGCCCGCAGGCCATCGCGTGAGCTCGGCTCGTACAGGAAGTGCCCGCGCGGGCCGACGCGCCGGATGACGTCGAGGGCCAGCGCCTCGCGACCGGTATCGAGACCGGCAAGGTCCACCCGGACCCGCTCGTGCAGGTCGGCGTCGAGCACGAGCTGCTCCGGGTAGAGGAGCGTGCAGGCCTCGACCAGGCCCATCCCGGATCCCGTCTCGGCACCGAGCAGCGCACAGAGCGTGAGCCCGACGGCCGACTCGGCAGCCGCCTGCCAACCCGGGACCATGGCATCGGTCCCGAAGACGCCGGCCAGGGTGGGAACGCCCCAGGCGTGGGCGATCTCCACGCCGGCCGCATAGGCGATCTCGCCGCCAAGGCTCGTCGTGAGGAACCCGCCGGTCCGCGGATCCATGACCCCGGTCATCAGCGAGTGGAAGACCGGGGCTCCAGGGTGGACGAGCTGGATGAGCACCAGCGCCGCGATGACCTCGGCATCGCCCTGGGCGAGCGTCCCGGCGATCGACGCCGGGCCCGTGGATCCGGCGTTGGCCATCGACATGATGCCGACCGGGAGCCCGGCCTCGGCGAAGACGAGGGCTCCTTCCAGGCCTTCCTGGTCCTGGGCCAGCGGAGCGATCGCGCAGACCAGTGCGGAGAGCGGCGGGCGGGCGCGGAGCGTCGCCTCGTCGCCGGCCAGGACCCGCGCCATCTCGACCGCGGCGCGGGCCATGGGCGCCCCCGTGACCGTCTCGGTCTGGACATGCTTGACGGTGTTCCCGAACGACTCGAGCAGCTCGTGGAGCGGGGCCGTCGCCGGGTGGTCCTGGGCGCTGACGATCGGCCAGTAGAAGCCGACCGCCGGCAGGGCATCGGCCACCCTGGCCATGTCCCCGACGTCACCCGAGGTCGAGGCCCGGCGCAGGCGGGTCGCCGGGTCGATCGTCTCGATGCCGGATCCGTCGGTCGCGACGTACAGGGCCGACCCGTCGAGGACGACGTCATGGGTCGGGGATCGGGCGCCCATCGTGTAGTGGCGCGGGGAGCGGGCCATGGCCCGCTCCACGAGATCGGGCGGCAGCCGGACGATGGATGTCGCCTCGTCGACGGTCGCCCCATGGTCGCGGTAGAGCGCCCGGCATCCGGCCGACGGGACGTGCACGCCGATGCTGTCGAGGATCTCCAGCGTGGCCGCCCGGAGATCGGCCAGCTGGCCGTCGTCGAGGATCCTCAGGTGGGACGCCGGCCGGATGGGCGCGAGCGGCGGCGTGCCGCTCGGCGACCCAGGAGGGCGGGCGGCATCGATCGGCCGGAGCGCCGCGCCGCCCACCTAGCGAGCCTCCTCCGCATCGGCCACCGCGAGGATGCGAGCCAGCTCGGCCTGCTGGGCCGGCTCGAGCGGCTCCGGGTGGTGGTTCGCCCGGATCCAGGCGACCTTCTCCCGGGCCACCTCGACGGGATCGCGGTAGCCGGTCCCCTCGCCGAGCTCGTGGGTCACGGCGCGGACCATCGAGGTCCGCATGTGGGTCCGGGTGTGGGGCTCGTAGAGGTAGTGGCCGCCGGGTCCGACCGCGGCGATGACGTCGACCGCCAGCGTCTCGTCGTCGACCTTGGCCGCCATCAGCGCGTAGCGGGCCCGCTGGTAGATGTCGTCGTCGAGGACGATCGCCTCCGGGACGAGCAGGGTGTACGTCCGGTCGAGCCCGAGCCCGGTGACGATCTCGGGGCTCGTGAGACCGGCCAGGAACGGGTCGAGGGCGACCTCGACGCCGGCCTGCCAGGTCCCGGCCTCCTTCGAGTCGGTCCCGAAGCAGGCGGCCATGGACGGAAGGCCCCAGTGATGGGCCATCTCGACCGGGGCGTAGCGAGCCCGGTTGTCGAGAGCGTAGCCGACGTAGCCACCGGTCCGTGGGTCCGCCCACGCCTTCATGATCGAGTGGAAGACCGGGGCGCCCGGGTAGGCGAGCTGCAGCAGGACGATGGCGCTGATGACCTCGGCATCGCCGACCACGAGCGAGCCGGCAGAGGTCGCCGGGCTGGTCGTGCCCATCGTCGGCATCGCCAGGAAGCCGACCGGGATGCCGGCCTCGGCGAAGACGAGCGAGGCCTCGATGCCGGCGTCGTCCTGGACGAGCGGGGCGATCGAGCAGATGAGGTCGGAGAAGACCGGGCGCTCCCGGAGCGCCTCGCGGCTGCCGGCGATGACCGTCGCCATCTCCACGGCATGGCGGGCCTGTCGCTCGCCCATGACCATGCCCTCGAAGTGCTTCACCGTGTTGTTGAAGGCCGCGTCGATCTCGTGGAGCTGCGACGTCCGGCCGTGGTCCTGGGCGCTGACGGTCGGCCACATGAAGCCGATCGACGGCAGGTAGTCGGCGATCCGCGCCATCTCCGCGACGTCGGCCTTGGTCGACGGTCGCTCGACGCGGGTCTCCCAGTCGAGCGTCGCGACGCCGCAGCCGTCGGTCGTGAAGTAGCTGACCCCGTCCTCCAGGTGCAGGTCGTAGGCCGGGTCGCGGGCGGCCATCGTGTAGTAGCGCGGCGCGGAGGCGAGGGCCCGGCGGACCAGGTCCCGCGGGAAACGCACGATCTGGCTGTCCCTGTCGACCTGCGCCCCGTGGTCGGCCAGGATGGCCAGGGCCTTGTCCGACGGGAAGCGGACCCCGACCCGCTCGAGGACCTCGAGCGTGGCGTCCTGGAGGCGGCCGAGCTGCTCGTCGTCCAGGAACCGGACCCGGTAGTCCGAGCGGATGGGCTCCAGCGGCGGACGGGCGACGGCGACGGTCATGGGTTCAGCTCCTTCCGATCACGGGACGCTCGTGGGGGATTGGTGGGCCGGGATCGAGGCGGCCGATGAGTCATCGGACGACGGTTCGCGGCGGTTCCGCCTGGCGCTGACGCGCAGGGAGACGAGGATGGCGATCGCCGTCACGAGGACGATGATCGTGGAGATCGCGTTGATCTCCGGGGTGACCCCGAACCGGATCCGCGAATAGATGTAGAGGGGCAGCGTGGACGACCCGACCCCGGCGTTGAAGGAGGTGATGATGAGGTCGTCGAACGAGAGGGCGAACGAGATCAGGGCGCCCGCGGCCACGGCCGGGGCGATGAGCGGCAGGGTCACGTGGAGGAAGGCCTGCCGTGCCGACGCACCCAGATCGCGGGCGGCTTCCTCCATCCGGGGATCGAGCGACACGGCCCGGGCCCGGACGATGATCGCCACGTACGAGATCGAGAACGCGATGTGGGCGATGGCGATCTGGAGCATCGACCCGTTCGCCGAGAACAGCAGGGCGAAGAACAGCAGCAGGCTGATCCCCATGACCACCTCGGGGGTCACCATCGGCAGCAGGATCAGGGTGTCCGAGACGGTCGCGGCCCGGCGGGACCGAAGCCTGGCGATGCCCAGCCCGAGCAGGGTCCCGATGGCCGTCGTCACGACGACCGAGATGAAGGCCACCTGGAGCGAGACGCCCAGGGCCGCCAGCAGCGCGTCGTTGCCGAACAGCTCCGGGTACCACTTGAGGGTGAACCCACGCCAGATGAAGTTCCGCTTCGAGTCGTTGAAGCTGAAGATGATCAGGACGACGATCGGGGCGAACAGGAACGCGTAGACGGCCAGGCCGTAGAGCGTCAGCCAGAGGTTCCGCTCGCGCCGCATCAGCCGATGACCTCGCGGCGGAGGATCCGCAGGCCGCCGACCGTGGCGACGATCGTCATGAGGATGAGCAGGAACCCGAGCGCCGCCCCGAACGGCCAGTCACGGGCCTGCAGGAACAGCGTCTGGACCACCTTGGCGATCGTCGTGGTCTGGGCACCGCCCAGCAGGTCGGGGGTCACGAAGTCGCCCATGGCCGGGATGAAGGTGAGGAGCGCCGCCGCGATGACGCCCGGCATCGTCAACGGGAGCGTCACGTGCAGGAAGGCGGCTCGGCCGCTCGAGTAGAGGTCCCGGGCCGCCTGGACGAGGGCCGGGTCGAGGCGGTCGATCGACACGTAGAGCGGGAGGATGGCGAACGGCAGGAACCCGTAGGTCATCCCCATGATCACGGCCAGATCGGTGTTCAGCAGCTGGACGGGCTCGGCGAAGCCGATCGCGCCGAGGATGCCGTTCACCACGCCGTTGTCGCGGAGGAGGATCATCCAGGCGTAGGTCCGGATGACCCAGCTCGTCCAGAAGGGCAGCATGACCAGGATCAGCAGCAGGGCCTTCCGACGGCCGCCGTAGCGACTGATCCAGTACGCCACCGGGTAGGCGATGGCGATCGAGAGGACCGTCGTCGCCACCGCGTACTTGAACGAGTTGGCGACCGTCGGCAGGAACCCGGGCTCCAGGGCCCGGATGTAGTTGTGGAAGCCGAGCGGCGAGAAGAGGACCCCGCCGTACTGGTCGCGCGTGCCCAGGCTGACGACGAAGATGATCACGAGGGGGACGGCGAAGAAGATCAGCAGCCAGCCCAGCCCGGGGACGAGGAGGATCGCCTCCCGGGCTCGCTCGCGCTTCATCGATCTCGTCTCGCGCCGTCGGACCGTCGCTCAGGCGCCGGCGCGGAGCTTGGTGTACCGCTCGCTGTACTTCACCTCGTCCTGGCCGAGGTCGAGGATCTCCTGGAGCTTCTCCACGGCCGACTGCTCCGGGTTGACCGTCGGATCCTCGAGGATCGCCGGGTCGATGAACTCCTTGGCTGCCTCGTTCGGACCCATGTAGCCGATGTAGTTGGTGTTGGCCGCGGCCACCTGGGCGTCGAGCATGTAGTTGATGAAGAGGTTGGCTGCGACCGGATGCTGGGCGTTGGCCAGCAGGACCATCGTGTCGGATCCGCGGACGCCGCCCTCCTCCGGGATGTAGTAGACGACCGTGTCGCGCTCGACCTGGACCTGGTAGACGTCTGCGCCCCAGGCGTGCATCACCCAGACGTCGCCGGTGGACAGCACCCCGATGTCGTCGGTCGTGTACGTCCGCAGCAGCGGCTTCTGCTCCTCCAGCAGCGCCAGCGCCTCGTCGAGCTCGCCGTCGTCGGTGGTGTTGATGTCGTAGCCGAGCCGGATCAGGGCGGCCGCAAAGACCTCGCGGACGTCGTCCAGCATCGCCATCTTCCCGGCCCAGCGGTCGTCCCAGAGCGCCGCCCACGAGGTGAGCTCCTCGTCCACCTGGGCCGTGTCGTAGGCGACCCCGGTGGTCCACCACATGTACGGCATCGAGTGGAGGTTGCCCGGGTCATAGCCGGGATCCTTCCACTCGGCACCCAGGTTCACGGCGTTCGGGATGAGGCTCAGGTCCAGCGGCAGGATCAGTCCCTGGTCCAGGAAGCCCTTGATGTAGGTCGACGTGGGGAAGGTCACGTCGTAGCCGCTGTTGCCGCTGCTGATCTTGGCGGTCATCGTCTCGGCGCTGTCGAAGAAGTCGTAGGTCACCTTGACCCCGTACTCGTCCTCGAACCCGGCGATGGTCTCCTCGCCGATGTAGTCGGCCCAGTTGTAGACGAAGAGCTCGCCCTCCGGCTCCGGTGCGGTGCTCGGAGCGGTCGAGGCACCCGCGCTGGGGGCCGCCTGGCTGGGCTCCGGCGTCGCACCCGACGAACAGGCGGCGAGCGCCGGTCCGATGGCGACGGTGGCCCCGGCGGCCGCCATGCCCCGGAGCATGGTCCGGCGGCTCATCCGGCGAGGACCGGGGAGCAGCATGTGGCGCTCGGGGACGACCAGCTCGGGTCGTCTGTCGGGATCCTGGCTCGTCCGGCGGGTGGTCATGGTCGTGCCTCCTCCCGGCCCACCGAGCGCGCCAGCACGAGGGCGCTCGTTGGGCTCCAGCGGATCCGGACGAGATCGCCCGGCGATCGTCGCGGGGCCGATCTGGGGACGACCACGCTGAGCGCGAGGCCGCCCTCGGTCCGGATCTGGTGACTCACCGACGTCCCTAGGTACGCCGATTGCCCGATGCGGCCGAGCAGCGAGGGGCGATCACCCGCCCCTTCACTCACGGCCTCGTCATGGCCATCGAGCTCGATGGCCTCCGGTCGGATGGAGACGTCGACGGCGTCTCCCACCCGGATGCCGCTCGCGGCTGCCGGGCAGCGTTCGCCACTGGACAGTCGGATGGCGGCGATGTCTCCCTCGATCGACTCGACCGCCCCGTCCAGCAGGTTCGTCGTCCCGATGAAGCCGGCGACGAACCGCGTGGCCGGCCGGTCGTACAGCTCCTCCGGGCTCCCGAGCTGCTCGACCCGCCCGCGGTCCATGACCGCGATGCGGTCCGACAGGGCGAGCGCCTCCTCCTGGTCGTGGGTCACGTAGATGAAGGTGATCCCGACCTCGAGCTGGATCCGCTTGAGCTCGACCTGGAGCTGGCGCCGAAGCTTGAGGTCCAGGGCGCCCAGCGGCTCGTCGAGCAGGAGCACGGCTGGATCGCAGACGAGTGCCCGGGCGAGGGCGACCCGCTGCTGCTGACCGCCCGAGAGCTGGTCGGGCCGCCGCCGGTCGAAGCCGCTGAGCCGGACCAGCTCGAGCGCCTCCCCGACCCGTCGCCTGACCTCGTCCGTCGCGACACGCCGGCGCCGCAGCCCGAAGGCGACGTTGTCGGCGACGCAGAGGTGCGGGAACAGGGCGTAGCTCTGGAAGACCATGTTGACCGGCCGTCGCTCCGGGGGCTCGGTCGTGATGTCGGAGCCGCGCAGCTCGATCCTGCCGCCCGTCGGCAGCTCGAACCCACCGATCATCCGGAGGGTCGTCGTCTTGCCGCACCCCGAGGGCCCCAGCAGCGAGAAGAACTCGCCGGCCGCGATCTCCAGGGTCACCCCGTCGACGGCGGCGACGTTGCCGAAGCGCTTGGTGAGCTCGACGAGGCGGACCTCGGGACCGGGCAGATCGGTGCGGGGGGCGAGGGGTCGAGCCTCGTCCCCGGGGACGCCGGGGGTCGCGAATCGCATCGCCACCGCGCATCCTCGGCTCGATCGCGGGGCGACGGGCGTGCCCCGAAGCGAGGCCTCGACTGTACCCGCCGGACGCGACCTCGGGCGCCTCCTGTCCCGCGGTCCGGGCGAGTCCCGGACCCATCGGGCTCAATCTCCCCGGGGGTGAACGTCGACACAAGGGCCGCTCGGCCGGGGCCGAATGGCCCAGTGCGGCCCGGCTGCCGCTGCCCCGGTCAGCTCCGGTGGAGCGGGATCCGCGCCCCGGTGACCGCGCCGGCCGCCGGCGAGCACAGGTAGAGGACGGCCGCGGCGATCTCGTCGGGCGTGGTCCAGCTCGCGGTCTTCGGGCCGGGCTCCCGGTCGCGCAGCCCCTCGGCATCGACCGTCCGGACCCGCAGGACGTTGACCGTCACGCCGGTCGTCGCCGTCTCGCGGGCGAGCGCCCCGAGGAACGTCTCCCCGGCGGCCTTGCCCACGGCGTAGGCGGCCGTGCGGGCGGGCGTCTCGATGACGACCGGCGACGACACGGCGACGATCCGGCCGAAGCCGGCCGCGACCATGCCCGGGACGACGGCCCGGACCGTGTTGACGGTGGCCCAGAGGTGCTGGTCGAGCATCGACCGGATCGTGTCGTCGGGCGTCTCGCTGGCCGGGATCCCGCCCGTCCAGCCGCCGACGAGATGGACGAGGACGTCGATGCGACCGAACCGCTCCACGACCGCGCCGACCGCATCGCGCGCCTTGGCCGCGTCGCGCAGGTCCGCGCCGACCGCCAGCCAGCCGTCGCCGTCCAGGCCGAGCTCCCGGGCGAGCGCCTCGACCCGCTCCAGGTTCGAGCCGACCATCCCGACCCGGGCCCCCGCCCGCACGAGGGCGACGGTGACCGCCCGGCCCGCCGGCCCGGCCGCCCCGGTGATCATGGCGACCCTGCCGGTGAGATCGACCGCCGGCCCGCGCGTTTCGTCCATCAGCCACCTCCGCCTGCCTGACCCCAGTATCCGCGCCGGGTCCACCGGCCACGATGGCCCTACGCTCGGGAACGGAGCGCCCGCCGGCGACTCGGCCCGGTACGTCAGGCGCGGGTCGGGATCCTCGAAAGGAAGGTGAGCAGCACGAGCGCCGTGACGGCAAGCCCGACCCGCAGGACCAGCTGGTCGACGAGCAGGATCGACACCCCGAACGTGATCGCGACGACCACGAGAGCACGGCCCTTCACGCCGGGCGGCAGGGACCGGGAGCGGCGCCACTCGGCGATGATCGGCCCCAGGGCCGGCTGACCCAGCAGCCACCCATAGAGGCGGGTCGAAGCCCGGGCATAGCAGGCGGCCGCGAGCAGCAGGAAGGGCGTGGTCGGCAGGATCGGCAGGACGATGCCGACCAGCCCGAACGCGAGGGCCACGGTCCCGACGACCGCGCAGACGGCCCGGACCGGCAGCGAGGCCGCCGGCGGCCGCGCCAGATCGGACGGCTCGCCTTCTCCGGAGGCCGCCGGCTCCGCGTCGACGTCGCGCGATGGGTCCACACCCGAAGGATGCCCTCCCGGGGCGGCGCCCGCCAGCGCAGCCGCCACGGCATGACGCCGACCGGGCCGGTCCGACCGTGACGAGAGCCACACGGCCGAACCCCCCGAATCTATCCACTCTCTATCCATCGGCACCTTCGCACCGTGACCCCGGTCCGCGAACCTCTACGCACGTGACGCAGATCCGGATGGGCGCTGCGCGCCCCGCTCGGAGTCAGCGACGCAAAGGGAGATGGATCGGATGGCGACGAGCCAAGCGGCTCCGCGGGGCAGCAGCGACGGCGTGCCGCGCCGGCGCTTCCTGGGTCTCCTTCTCGGCTTCTCGGTGGTCTCGCTGGGGGCGATGGTGGCGGCGCCGATCGTGGCCTTCCTCCTGCCGCCGAAGTCGACCGGCGCGGCGGGCGGCGGCAAGACCCTCGTCGGCACGGTCGCCGACATCCCGCTCGGCCAGGGCAAGGTGGTGCCGGTCGGCAGCACCCCGGCGATCATCATCAACACCGAGCAGGGCGTGAAGGGCTTCAACGCCATCTGCCCCCACCTCGGTTGCATCGTGGCCTGGGACCAGGGTGCGGGGAACATCGTCTGCCCCTGCCACGACGGCCGGTTCAATGCCTCGACTGGCGCGGTCGTGTCCGGCCCGCCGCCATCGGGCCTCCCTCCGCTCGACGTCTCCGTCGAGGGTGAGGAGATCTACGTGGTGAGCGCCTAGCCATGGCCGTCGACGACATGCCCGTCCCCACCCCCCCGGTCTCCTCCGCCCGTCCCGGCACCCTGCAGCGCGTCGATGACTGGGTCGAGGAGCGGCTCGGCTGGCACCAGCTCGCCGGGGTCCTCCTTCACGTCCGGGTGCCGATCCGGGCGAAGACCTTCTTCTTCGGCGGGATCACCCTGTTCCTGTTCGGGGTCCAGATCGCGACCGGGACCCTCCTCGCCCTCTACTACAAGCCGACCCCGGAGGCGGCCTACGACAGCGTCATCTTCATCACCAGCGACCTCGACTTCGGCTGGCTGATCCGGAGCGTCCACCACTGGGCCGCCAACCTGATGATCCTGTTCCTGGTCCTCCACATGATCAGGATCTTCTTCCAGGCTGCGTACAAGTACCCGCGCGAGCTGACCTGGATCGTCGGCATGGGCCTGCTCGGCGTGACGATGCTGTTCGGCTTCACCGGCTATCTGCTGCCATGGGACCAGCGCGCCTACTGGGCGACCGTCGTGGGCACCGAGATCGCCGGTGGCATCCCGATCATCGGCGACTTCGCCCTCGAGGTCCTCCGCGGCGGCGCCGACGTCACCGAGGCGACCCTGAGCCGGTTCTTCGGGATCCACGTCCTGGTCCTGCCGCTGATGCTCGGGGCGATCGTCGCGGTCCATCTCGTCTTCGTCCATCAGCAGGGCCTGGCGGACCCCAAGGAGGCGGACCCGCGGCCGCCGGCGGTCCCGACCGGACGGACGAAGCCGTTCTTCCCGAACTACATCCTCGAAGAGGTCATCGCGTGGCTGTTCCTCCTGGCCATCCTCGTCGTGATGGCCTCCATCTGGCCGGCCGGGCTGGAGGAGGAAGCGAACCCGCTGGTGACCCCGGAGCACACCAAGCCGGAGTGGTACTTCCTCGGCGTCTACGAGCTCCTGAAGCACATCCCCATCAAGGTCGTCGGGATCCTCACTCCCGTCGTCTTCCTGGCGATCCTTGCCCTGCTGCCGTTCCTCGACCGGAACCCGGAGATCCGGGCCCGCAAGCGACCGGTCGCCATCTTCCTCGGGATCGTCACGATCGCCGTGCTCATCGGCCTGACGATCTGGGGCTACGTGAGCTGAGGCCGTGACAACGATGCGGATCCCGACCGACGCCCGCCGCCGCCTCCGCCGCGCCCGGCTGATCCTCCTGGGAGCACCGATCGTCCTGGTCGCCCTGCTCGTGGGCGGGAGCCCCGCGGCCGCCCAGGATCCCGAGCCGACCCCGTCGCTCATCCCGGGCCCGCCCGCGCCGACGCCGATCGCCCATCCGGGCGGCTCGGGCGACAACCAGTGCGCGGCCTGCCACGTCTCCCTCGACGACAAGCAGCAGGCGATCACCCAGGCCTGGCAGGAGGGCATCCACGGCAAGGGCGGCATCGGCTGCGCCGACTGCCATGGCGGCGACCCGAGGTCCGACCAGATCACCGTCGCGATGTCCGAGGAAGCCGGCTTCATCGGGATCCCGTCCCGCGACGACACCGTCGGCATCTGCGGCAGCTGCCACAGCGACCCCGAGCGGATGGGCCAGTACGGCCTCCCGACCGACCAGTACTCGAAGTACTGGACGAGCGTCCACGGCCAGCGGCTCCTGGAGGCGGATGACACCAAGGTCGCCATCTGCATCGACTGCCACGGCTCCCACGCCGTGAAGAAGGCGTCCGACCCGACCTCCGACGTCTATCCGCTCAACGTGCCCCAGCTGTGCTCACGGTGCCACTCGGACCCGACGCTCATGGAGTCGTACGGGATCCCGACCGACCAGTACGCCACCTACGAGCAGAGCGTCCATGGCCAGGCCCTGATCGGGAACCAGGACGTCCGGGCGCCATCCTGCACGTCGTGCCACGGCTCCCATGCCGCCCAGCCGCCACGGAGCTCGGAGGTGGTCGACGTCTGCGGCAAGTGTCACACCGCGACCCAGGATCTCTACCTCGAGAGTCGCCATGCCGAGCTCGAGACGGCCGCTCCCAAGTGTTGGACCTGCCACGGGACCCATGACGTCGCCAAGTCGAGCGAGGCGCTCTTCTTCCACCCGGAGGATGATCCGCCGGACTACGAGTGCACGACCTGCCACGAGCCGCCGGACATGACCCTCAAGCTGAACGTCGAGCAGTTCGACAACGAGGCGGATCGGCGCTGCGACACCTGCCACCACCCCGAGTCGCTCATCTACCCGCAGGTCGAGGCGATCGCCGGCGCCCTGGCCGGGGCCAGCTCGGCCCAGGAAACCGCTGCGGAGAAGGTCGAGCGCGCGCGCTCTCTCGGCATGCTCGTGGACGACGCGGAGAACGCCCTCGCCGAGGCCCTCACGGCCTACGTCCAGGGGCAGGCCGCGGTCCACACCACGCTGCTGACCACGATCTCGGGTCACACCGACGAATCGGTCGCCAAGGCCAACCGGGCAGAGGAGCTCGCCCAGGGCAAGCTCGACGAGAGCGACTTCCGCCGGATGGCGATGATCGTCGTGATCGGCCTGCTCCTCGCCAACGTCGTGATCCTCTACTACGTCCTGCGACGGATCGAGCACGGACAGGACCAGGGCCAGGACGCCGAGCCGTCGCCATAGGCCGGGCCGGCCGGCAAGGATGCCGGCGGCCCGAGCCGTAGCAAGCGTCCCCATGGTCGAGGTCGGTCCCGAACGGGACCGGCGCTTCGGCCCATTCCACGTGCCCGCAGGGTCCCGGGCCCGGCGGGCCGGACGGCACTGTCCGACGCATTCGCGGGTCCGCATGGTCGCCGCATGCACCTGCCCCGTGGGGCCCGCGACCTGGAGTTGCTGAAGTGGATCGGCGTGATCCTGCCGATCGTCTTCATCTGGGTCTTCGAGCTCGTCCGCTTCTTCGTCGTCGAGGAGAACGTGAGCGGGACGGAGACGAACGTCGTTTCCGCCCTCGTCATGGCCGGCGCCGTCGTCCTCTTCGGCATGGGCATGGCCGCGCTCATCGACCGGACCGAGCGTGAGCTCGTCCGCCAGAACCGCGACCTGACGGCCACCCGGGCCGCCAGCGCGGCCGTCCGCGGCGATCGTCCCCTGGGTGAGGCGCTCGACGAGGCGCTCGACGGCCTGGTCCGCGAGACCGGTGCCGTCGCCGGGATCGTCCGGGTCCCGCAGCCGGAGGGCGGCGAGTTCGTCCGCCGACAGCCCATGCACATCCCGGCCGGGCTCGACTGGGCCGCAGCACTCCTCGACGAGGATCCTCCCGGCCACCCGGAGGGTCCGCGCTACAGCGAGCGGCGGGAGCTCGACACCATCCTCCTGGATCTCCCGTTGGTCCGCCGGGGCTCACACCTCGGGGCGCTGCGGCTCGTCTTCCACCCGGCCCAGCGACCCGACCTCTCGGAGGAGGCCCTGCTCGACATCGGCGAGGAGCTGGCCACGGCGATCCGGCTCGCCCGCCTGGTCGACGATCTCCGCCGGCGCGAGCGGGAGCGGGCCGCACTCTACGAGGTGGCCCTCCAGCTGACCGAGCGCCGGGAGACGCGGCCGGCACTCGACGGCATCGCAGCGCACGCCCGGGAGCTGCTGGCGGCCGACCGCGCCGTGGTCTGCCTCGTCGAGCCCAGCGGAGTCGCCAGGGCCGGTCTCATGGCCGAGCGCCGTGCGCTCGCGGAAGACGGATCGGTCTGCACGATGGCCCATCTCGACGAAGGAGTCGGGTTCCATCGCGACCCGCTCTGTCCCGCGCGCCTCGATCGCGATGGCGTCCGCTGGATGGCCCGCCCGCTGCGCAGCGCGGAAGGCCAGCTCGGCGAGCTGTGCGTCGTCCGCGAGCACGGGCCCGACTTCTCGGAGGCCGACCGATCGCTTCTGACGGCCCTCGCCGACATGGCAGCCATCGCCGTGACCACGGCCCGCCTGAAGGAAGCCGAGCAGCAGTGGACGATCGTCGCCGAGCGCGACCGGATCGCCCGCGAGCTCCATGACAGCCTGGCCCAGGTGCTGGGCCACATCCACCTGCGCCTGCGCGATGTCGAGACCCGTCTGGACGGGGCCGCCCCCATCATCGGGGCGGAGCTCTCGGATCTTGCCGGGGTCGCGGACGAGGCGTACCGGGACGTCCGCGAGGCCATCCTGGGCCTCCGCGAGACGATCTCGTCGGAGGGCGGGCTCGAGGGGGCGCTCCGCGAGTACATCGCGAAGTACGCGCGCCAGACCGGGATCAAGGCCAGCCTCGCCTGCGACGAGACCGCCCGGACGGCGCTCCCGCCGCGGGCCGAGGTGCAGCTGCTCCGCGTCGTCCAGGAAGCCCTGACGAACGTCCGCAAGCACGCGGGGGCATCCAGGGTCGTCGTCCGGATGCGCTGCCCAGACGGCATGCCGATCGTCGAGGTCGAGGACGACGGCCGAGGGTTCGACCCCGCCGGCGTCGGGGCCTCCTTCAGTGGCGGCTTCGGGCTCTCCTCGATGCGCGAGCGCGTCGAGCAGGTCGGCGGTACTCTCGAGCTGCATACTTCACCAGGGTCGGGCACGCGGATCGTCGTCCGACTCCAGCCAGAGGACCCACGTGTCACACCAGCCACCGCGTCTCCGGATCCTGCTGGTCGATGACCAGGCGCTCTTCCGGAAGGCGCTGGCCAGCCTGATCTCCGGGCAGTTCGACTTCAGCGTCGCCGGCGAGGCGAGCGACGGGCGCGAGGCCGTCGAGCAGGTCCGGAACCTGCGCCCGGACATCGTCGTCATGGACGTGCAGATGCCCGGCGTCGACGGGATCGGCGGCGTCAAGGCCATCCGCGCGGCGGGGATCGACGTCCCCATCGTCATGCTCACCATCTCCGACGAGGATGACGACCTGTTCGAGGCGATCCAGGCCGGGGCCAACGGCTACCTGCTCAAGAACATGCGCCCCGAGCAGATCTTCGAGGGCATCCGTGGGGCGGCCAAGGGCGAGGCTCCGGTGGCCGGAGCGGTGGCAGGCAAGCTCCTCGAAGCGCTCCGACACGGCGGGGTGGCCCCCAGCCGCGTGGCCACCAACGCGACGCCCGAGGAGATGTCCCTGACGCGCCGCGAGGCGGAGATCCTCCAGCTCATCGCCGCCGGCCTCTCCAACAAGGAGATCGCCGCCCGGCTCACGATCACCGAGGGCACGGTCAAGAACCACGTCCACCACGCCCTGGAGAAGCTCCACCTGACCAACCGGGTCCAGGCAGCCGCGTACGCCGTCCGACACGGCTACGGGCGCCCGACGGGTGACGGAACGGGGACCGAGCCGGGCAGCTGACGGCTGGGCCGGCGAGGGCACATACCCCGGCCACTGCCGACCGATGGGCACGGCCCGGGCCTAGGCCGGACGATAGAGTCGCGCCCCAGGATTGTGCCGTCGGGCGGATGGTGGCCCGGTCCGGCCCGCTCCTAGCATCCCGATCGAGGGGCCCAGAACGGGCCTGTGCACGGGGGCGCCATCTTGGCAGCCGATCCGGTCTCGGTCCTGCTGCTGTACGTCAACCCGCTCCTGGGCGAGGGCCTCGAGCACCTCCTCGCCGGGGAATCGCGGCTGTCCGTGACCGCGCTCCACCTGGCCTGCACGACGACCCTGTCCCCCGTCCTCGAGCAGGACACCGACGTCGTGATCTTCGAGGAGGGGGGTTCGCTCGGCCTCGAGGAGCTGCTGGCCCGCACCCACAGCCCGATCGTCATCGCGGTGAGCCTCCACACCGGCAAGGTCTGGACCCTCCGCCGCGACGACCTGCGAGCGCGCTCCGGCGACGTCGTCGACGAGATCGTGGCCACCTGCCTCGGCCGGGCCGACGCCGCCGCCCGGGCGGTCCGGGGTGGTGGCCGAAGGCGACCGGTGGCGATCGAGGTGGGGGAGGACTCCCGGGCACCCACCCCGCGGGCCTTCCGTCCGACCTGACGGTGGCGTCGCGGTGACCATGACCTCGGTATCCTTGCCGCGATGACCCTTCCCACCGGTCCACGGATGCCCCGTCGCCGAGCGCTCGTGGTCATCGGCTCGAGCGTCGCGGCCATCGGCGCCGCTCCCCTGGTCCTCGCCGGCTGCGAGCCGTCGGTGCCGGTCGATACGACCTTCCAGCTCGACCCCGGGAGCATCCCCGTCGGCGAGCCGACCCTCGTCGGCTTCGAGTTCGAGAAGCCGGACGGCTCGACGGGGCAGGGGTCGGCCTGGTTCCTGCGGCAGGAGGGCGAGGAGCTGGTCGCGTACGACCCGCGCTGCACCCACCAGGCCTGCGAGTACGCCTGGGACCCGGCGCAGGACCACTTCGCCTGCGTCTGCCACGAGGCCGCCTTCGACATCGACGGCGAGGTCCTCTTCGGGCCGCCGCCGCGTGCCCTCGTGCGGTTCCCCATCGTCGTGGTCGGGACGTCGGTGACGCTCACCGTCCCCTCGGATCTCCAGGCTCCCAAGACCGAGGACTGACGCCCGAGCGGGCCCGGTCCGCCCGGCCCGGCGCCGCACTCCCCATCGCTCGATACACCCCCGGTGCGTGGATGCACCTGGGCCTGTGCCGAACATGTATCGCCCGACGGATGGGGCTCACGGGTCTCCCCACGCGACCATAGCCACGGTCGACCGTCCCCGACGTGGCCGACCATGTCCGCTATTGGGGTGACAGAGCAATGTTCCGGGTCACGTCCCTGACCGCGATGTCGGATCGGCAGCTGGACCGCTGGATCAAGCGGGTCGCCGTGCTGGCCCTGATCGCACTCGTCGCGTTCGTGGGCTTCTACGTGGTCGACCGCTACCGCGATCCCGGCCCGACGATGGTCGACCGCAACATCCTCGCCCTCGAGGAGACCGTCCGGGCCGACCCGGCCGATCTCGTCTCGCGCGGGCAACTCGCCGACCTCTACGCAAGCGCCGACCGCTACGAGGAGGCGCTCACCCAGTACAGCGCCATCATCGACAGCGGCCAGGACCTGGAGCTCGCCCACTTCGGGCGGGCCAAGGCCTACCTGGAGCTCGGCGAGCTGGACGCCGCCGCGGCCGACTACCAGGTCGTCGTGGACATCGCCAAGGACGGCGAGATGGCCCACATCGACCCGATGCTCAACGCCGCCTACTTCGGCCTCGGATCGATCGCCCTCGAGCAGGGGCGATTCGACGATGCTGCGACCCACCTTGAGGCGGCCACTCGGATCAAGCGAGCGGACGCCGATGCCTGGTACCTCCTGGGAACAGCGCTCGTCGGCGCCGACCGTCCCGCCGAGGCGGTCGAGGCGCTGCAGCAGGCGGTCGCGTTCGTGCCCTTCGGCTGGGCCGAGCCGTACGTGGCCATGGCGCAGGCCTTCGGCGATCTCGGTCAGGCCGACCGGGCGGAGTGGGCGAATGCGATGGCCGATCTCTCGGCCGGCAAGCCGGATGAGGCACAGGCCCGGCTGCTGACGATCACCGAGGGAGAGGTCGCCCTTGACGCGGCGATCGGCCTCGGGCTCGTCTCGGAGTCCCTGGGCGACACCGCCTCGGCCGCTGACTGGTACGCGAAGGCGCTGGCCATCGACCCTGAGAACGTGGCCGCCCTCCTGGGGATGGGCCGCGTCACGGAGGCGCCGCTCGCCACCCCGCTGCCGGAGCTGCCGGAGCCCGGCGAGGTGGAAGGGGGCGAGGGCTGATGACCACCCCGCAGATGACCGCCGACACCGTCCCCCCGGCCGCCGAGGGCGTGCCCGAAGCCCCGGTCCCGGCCGAGCTGACCCCGGAGGAGGAGCGGAAGCGGCGTCGCCGCAAGGCGATCATCCTCTTCCTGCTCCTGGGGCTCCTCGGCATCCTCCTGATGCTGCTGCTGTGGTACTTCCTCTTCCGTCAGCCACTGCCCGTCGTCCCGCCGATCCCCGAGGCGCAGCTCCCCGGCTATTCGACCAGCCTCTACGGCGCGACGAGCCCGATCGGAGTGGCCGTCACGCCGGCGGGTGACCGCATCTACGTGGCCGAGTCGGGCGGGGATCGCGTCGTGCGGATCCTTGACGCGAACGGCAACACCCTCGGGACGATGGTGCCCCCGGCCGAGACGGGCCGCGACCACGTCCCGGTGTACGTGGCCATCGACCCGCTCACCACCGAGGTCTACGTGTCGGACCGGCCGACGGGCTCGGTCTACATCTACGACCGGGACGGCCGCTTCCAGCGGCAGTTCAACCCGGCCGAGCCGATCCCCGGATGGCAGCCGATGGGGCTCGCCTTCGACGACGCAGGCAACCTGTACGTCACCGATCTCGGTGGCCCGTCGGATCGGATCGAGGTGTTCGACCGCTCCGGCGTCCTGATCCGATCGTTCGGCGACGGGGCCGGCCTGAGCTTCCCGAACGGCATCGCGCTCGACGCCGCGGGCAACGTGTACGTCGCCGACAGCAACAACGGGCGCCTGCTCATCTTCGCTCAGAGTGGCGAGCTCGTCGGCCGGGTCGGCCGAGGGTCCGGCGTCGGCAAGCTCGGGCTGCCGCGTGGCGTCGCCATCGACGGCAGCGACCGCGTGTTCGTCGTGGACACCACGGCACAGGGGGTCGCGGTGTACCGAGCGCTCGTCGTGGAGGAGCCGCAGCCCGAGTACCTCGGGATCTTCGGCAGCCCCGGAGTCGACGACGGTCAATTCTCGTTCCCCGTGGGTTCGGCCGTGGATGACCGCGGTCGGGTCTACATCGCGGACACGGCGAACGACCGTGTCCAGGTCTGGAGCTACTGAGGCTCACCGAGCACGAAGGGAGGTGGCGACGAGCCCATCAGCCAGTAGCCGGCACAGCCGGCAGTCCATCGCAACCCCGACAGAGAGAAAGGAGGTAAGGACAGTGAGACGCCTGGTGCTCCTGCTCAGTGCAGGCGCCATCTGGCTGTTCCTTGCCGCGCTTCCGGCCCTGGCGGATGGTGGACCCCACGTGGCGTCGATCAACAACGGCTCGTCCTCGCTGACGACCGACAGCTGTGCTGGCTGCCACCGGATCCACACCGCCCAAGCCCCACTGCTCCTCAAGACCGACGAGGAAGCGCTCTGCCTGTCGTGCCACGGCGCGGCGACCACGGGCGCGACCACCGACGTCGAGACGGGCATCCAGTACGTCCCGGCTTCCGACGGGACGCGCACCGGCACTCAGCTGGGCGCGCTCCGGAACGGCGGCTTCGTGGAGGCACGGATCGGCACGGATGATCCGGCGCGAGTCCGGTACGGCACGCAGATCGCCGACTTCTACGCGAAGGTCGGCGTGGGCGTGTCCGGGCCGGTCACGTCGGCCCACCTGCCGGAACTCGCCGGCCTCACGCAGCCGGGCAGGGCCTGGGGCAACGGAGCCAACGGCTCCGGGCCAGGACCGGTCGTCGACATCTCCTGCGGCACCTGTCACAACCCGCACGGGAACGGGCAGTACCGCATCCTCAACCCGATCCCCCTGGGGAATGAGCCCCCGCCGGGCTTCACGCCCATCCCGGCACCGGGCCAGCCGGTCATCGATTCGCCGGCCGACAACCCGGATCCGGCTGAGTCCGACACGAAGAACTACACGGTGATCCAGATCCGTGGCACCCAGGGCGACGACGGCACGTTCCTGCTCTACGCGGATGACGTGCTCGACGGAGGCTACGGACCAACCACCGGCGACTACTGGCATCGCTACGTGCCATGGCTGCCCGCCTCGACGACAGCGCGCGGCTCGGATGCACCGAACGGGCGCCCGTCGAGCTTCAACCTCCAGATGATCAACTGGTGCTCGGCCTGCCACACGCGATACAACTCGCCGAGCGGCGGGGAGCGGGTCGATCCGATCACGGGCGACCCGGATCCGATCTACCACTGGCAGCACCAGACGTCGTCGAACAGCCGCTACAACACAGCCTGCACGACGTGCCACGTCTCGCATGGCACGAACGCGAGCATGGCGGTCTTCTCCGCGTCGGTCCCCTATCCGAACGGCGATGTCCCGGGCGTGACGCCCGGCATCGACAACGGTGCCAGCCGACTCCTGAAGATCGACAACCGCGGCACGTGCCAGGCATGCCACGACCCGACCGATACGACGGCCGTCGGAGACTACGACGGACCGATCCCCATGCCTGGCATCCCCTGATCCAAGTCAACCGGGTCCCGGAGACCCCCACGGCGTGGCCACCGGGACCCGGATCGAGCGGAAGATGAAGCGGAAGAACGGCCCCCTCGCTCCCCGCGCAGCGTCTCGGATGACCCCCGCGGGACCGCGGCGATCATCCCTGGTGCATGGCGCCAGCCGTCTCGTCGGGTCGGCGTACCGAATGGTCGGCCCCGGCGGTCGCAGCCGCGCGCCCGAGGCCCGGGTCCTGCTGTTGACGACGCTGTCGATCTCCCTCCTGCTGGGATCCGGGCTGGCCGTGCAGCCAAGATCGGTTGCGGCGATCGACCCTACACCGGTGCCCTCCGCCGATCCTGACCCGTCGCCTGCCCCGGCGCCCGCCCCCACACTGCCGGGATCGAGCCCCAGTCCCCTGCCGAGCCCGAGCCCCTCGCCGAGCCCGAATCCCTCGCCGAGCCCGAGCCCCTCGCCGAGCCCCTCGCCGAGCCCGAGCCCGAGTCCGAGCCCGAATCCCTCGCCGAGCCCGAGCCCGAGCCCGAGCCCGAGCCCCTCGCCGAGCCCGAGCCCCTCGCCGAGCCCGCTCGAAGCGAGTGTGACGATGACATCGGACGCACCCGCGGAGGGTCGCCACCGGCTGGACCCGGGAGCGCTCACCTCGATCGTCGTGTCAACGACGGCGACGACCGTCGCCCCGGGCGCCTCACTCCAGGTGACGGTGCCGACCGGCTGGACGGTCCTGCAGCCCTCAGCCGGTGAGGCCTCGATCGCGAGCGGGGAGGTCCGCTGGGCACTGGGCGACCTCGCCGCCGGCGAGCGCGCGGACCGACGCATGGTGCTCCGCGCTCCCGTCCTGGGACCCGCGACCGACATGGTCATCGACAGCGCGATCACGGCCCGGCTCGCTGCCGCCAACGGGACCACCGATGAGAGCGTGCTCCGCCTCCGGGTGGCACCCGAGGTGGTCATCCAGCACGCCACCTACGCAACGGTCCATCCGGTCTCCCACGTGCCGACATACCTTGGCGTGGACACACCGCTGAAGAACCTCGCCACGTTCGACACCCTCCGGATCCGATTCCAGGTCCGCAACCCCGACAGCCTGCCGGTCTCCCTGGCGCCGTCGCTGCAGTACAGGCCAGCGGAGAGCGCCGTGTGGCTCGACCTGCCGGTCGGCGGGCCGGAGCTCGGTCTCCCCCTGTACCTCGGGGACGAATGGCGGCCGGCCGGGCGCGGACGACCCGGCACGGTTCCCGGTCCCGAGCTGGAGGCCATTCCCACGGGTGACTTCCGAGCGCGGGACACCGACATGCCGCCCCAGCAGGCGGCGGCAGGACTCCGGTTCATGGGCTCGGAGAAGGGACCGAGGGTGACGCTCGCGGGGGACACGTACACGGAGTTCGAGTTCACCGTCCATGCGACGGTCGACCTGCCGTTCGGGCGTAGCTTCGAGTTCCGCCTCACCGATGGAGGCCGGCCGCACGCCGGTGCCATCGTCGCGCGCCTGACGACGGCGGCGAAGAGTCCGGTCGTCCTCTCGCCGGGGCAGCGCCACGGGATCGACGTGGGAGCCCCGGTCGACGCGGCGACCATCGCGGCGTCCACCTCGGCTGCCCTCCGCGACGACGTGGACTACGCCCTCCTCCCGCCCGACCGGATCATCACCGCCTCGACCGGCGTGGCGACGGACCTGCCCCGCTACCAGCTGGCGTACGTGCGTCCCGAGACCCCCGACGAGACCGCCGCCCCCGCGGCCCCGTTCGACTCCCCGCACGTGCCCGACGAATCCCTCGTCGCCGACACCTGCGCCCGATGCCACAGCGCTCACTCGGGCCAGGGCCGGATGCTCCTCCCCGATCCGAACCCCCAGAGCACGCTCTGCCTGTCCTGCCACGACGGCGCCAACGGGTCGTCGATCGACGTGGCCGGCCAGTACGCCGATCCCTCCGTGCCTCAGAACGACCCCGCCACGCGGTCCTACTACCGGCACGACGCGATGCTCCTGTCCGACCACGTCCTGGCCAGCGAGAACGAGTTCGGGGGCGTGTCGAGACGGCACAGCGAGTGCGCCGACTGCCACAACCCGCACAACTCGGTCGCCACCGACTCGGTCCAGACGACCACCGGCTGGACGGTCTCAGGGCGTCAGCTGGCGCTCTCCGGCGTGGCCGTCGCGAACGGCCCCGGGGGCACGGCGCCGACGTACACCTTCCTCGACGGGCTGGCCGCGCAGCCCAGCCGGGAGTACGAGATCTGCCTGAAGTGCCACTCCGGCTTCACGGTGCTGCCGTCGAACACGGGCCAGCCGCCGTCGCGCTGGGCGCTCGACAAGGGCATCGACAGCAACCAGTACAACCGCTCGTTCCACCCGGTCGAAGCCGCGGGGACCAACCAGACGAGCGCGATGGCGAACAGCCTCGCCGGGACGTCTCCGTACAAGCAGTGGGACTTCCTGACGACCGGCACCGTTCGCTGCCTGCACTGCCACGGGGATCCGGCCAAGTTCGACGCGACGACCCCGCCCGACCCGGGCTCGGCGCTGGCCCCGCACGCCAGCCAGTTCCGCGGCCTCCTCCTGCAGGCCTACCGCGACCGAACGCTGAAGCCGGCCATCGAGGCCTACCGGGCCGACGACTTCGCCCTCTGCTTCGTGTGCCATGCCGAGGAGCCGTTCCGCAACGAGGGCTCGACGGCCACAAACTTCGAGCTGCACGCCTTCCACGTGTCCGAGCTCCTGGGAATGGGCAGCGGCGGGCTCGACATCGACACGCCAGGGGCCGGCCAGGGCAACGCCATCTGCGCGGAATGCCACTTCCGCCTGCACTCGACCGCCCAGGCGGTGAATGCCGGGGATCGAAACAACAGCCGCCTGGTCAACTTCGCCCCGAACGTCCTTCCGAACAGCGGCGCCCTGGAGTGGCGGAGGAGTGGCGGGATCGGCACCTGCACGCTGACCTGCCACGGCGAGTCGCATCTCGACGAGCGGTACGTGACGCCGTAGCGCCACGGCGCTCCCGGCCATCGGCTCTGCGCACGGCGGGATCCCACCGTGATGGCGGCCGGACCGCGATCCTGGGACCGCCCGATCGCCTCGTCCCGCCGTGTCGGCCCCGCACCTGTATCCAGGGATACATGGCCCGGGCCATTCCTCCATCCCCCGGGTGGCCATTTGGCCCCCGAAATGTGCCCGCTGACGGATAGGTGGCGCGGGTCGCCCTCCGGACAATCGCCTCAGGTGTCAATGGGCTCGCGACGCGATCGCGAGCGGAAAGAGAGGGCGATCCGATGGAAGGCATCACAGGCGGTGGTCGGGCGCGCGCTGCGCGTCCCCGCCGGGGCGGTCGATCATGACCGCCTCGACCGTGCGTCCCGACCGCGAGCAGCAGGAGCTGCTGGCTCGCCTGGGCCTCGACGACCGGGCCACGCCCGAGGACGTCGAGCTGACCCATGACGAGCTCGTCGCCTTCCTGACGACCGCGCCACGGTCGCTCCGTGCCTGGGCTCGCACCCAGGCCGAAGCGGCCGACGAGGCCTTCGCTCTTCTCACGGATCCGGACGCACCCGGGGTCCCCCGAGCCCTCTCGGGATCCACGGGACGGCCGACGGTCCAGCCCGACGGGCCGGCGACACCTCCGGCCCGTCGGGCACCCTCCCCCGCACCCGCAGCCGTCGCCGCTGCCGCCGCCGTCGAGGACGAGGTCGCCGACGACGAGGGCGACGACGACGTGACCTTCGAGGAGCTCCTCGCCGAGGTCACGCCGGGCACCCATCGCGAGAGCCTGGCCCCGAAGGAGCCCCGGCAGGCGAAGAAGTCCAAGGGCAGGGCCGCCGCGCCCGCCACGGCCAACACGCTGCCTGCGGCGGCCTCCCCGGCCGGTGCCGCCGCCGGCGGCTCCCGGATCAAGCGCTTCGGCATGATCGGGGCCGTGGCCGTGGCCGCGGTCGTCGTGGTGGCCGGCGTGTACCAGCTGGGCGCCGCATCGGCGAGCCCCAGCGCCAGCCAGCCGCCCGCCAGCGCCCAGCCGCAGCCCAGCGCGGGCATCGACCAGGCCCGGGTCTCCGACCTGATGGCCAAGGTCCAGGCCGACCCCACCGACAGCGAGTCGATGATGCAGTTGGGCGACATCTTCTACGTCGCCGGCGACTTCGGGGCCGCGGCGACGTGGTTCGGCAAGGCCTACGAGGTCGACGCGACCGACAGCGAGGCCCAGCTCGCCCTTGGGGCCGCCCTCTTCAACGCGGGCGACATGGACGGCGCCGAGGCAGCCTGGATCGCCGTCGTCGACCGGGAGCCCGACAACCTGGAGGCCCACTACGACCTCGGCTTCCTGTACCTGAACCGGGAGCCGCCGGACATGGCCGGCGTCCAGCGAGAGTGGAGCAAGGTCGTGGAGCTGGCGCCCGACTCGGACGTCGCCCAGACGGTCAAGGCACACCTCGACGCGCTCGCCAGCGCCGAGCCGAGCAGCGAGCCGTCAGCCGCTCCGAGCGCCTCTCCCGAAGGATCGGTCGAGCCATGATCGAGGTCGGGATCCTGGTCGCCTTCGTCGGCGGGATCCTCTCGTTCGCCTCCCCGTGCTGCCTGCCGCTCGTGCCCGCCTACGTCGGGTACATGGTGGGCACCACGACGGAGGGCCCCGGCGCCCGGCGCCGGACGCTCTTCCACGGGCTGGCGTTCGTCCTCGGCTTCTCGGTCGTCTTCGTGGCCTTCTGGGCCTCGATCGGGCTCGTCGGCTACGTGCTCGCCGACCAGGCCTGGATCCTGCGCCGGATCGGCGGGGTCGTCCTCGTCGTCCTGGGCCTCCAGGTTGCCGGCGTCATCAACCTGCGGGCCCTCTGGCGGGACACCCGACCGCTGCCGGCGATGGCCGGCGGGCAGGCCTTCGGGACGGCGACCGGCTCGACGGCGTCGGCCCCGGGCTATGGACGGTCGCTGGCCCTCGGGACGTTCTTCGCCGCCGGCTGGAGCCCGTGCATCGGGCCGATCCTCGGCGGGATCCTGGGACTCGCGACCGCGACCGCCAGCGTCGCCCAGGGGACCGTGCTCCTGGTCGCCTACGCGGCCGGGCTCGCGCTCCCCTTCCTGGCCGTCGCCCTGGGCGCCGAATGGCTCGCCCACCGGCTGAGCTGGGTCGGGCGCCACCACCGCGCGGTCAACCTCATCACCGGCGCCGCGCTCATCGCGATCGGCGTCCTGATGCTCACCGACACCTTGTACCGACTGGCGACCCTGACGTCGCCGCTCGGCATCTGAGCGGAGGACCTTCGATGACCCAGCAGGCACGGACCGGTCGCCTCCCCGGCGACGCGCCCCCGGCCCCGGCCCAGGCTGATCGGCGTGCCGGGCTCGGCATCGACAGCCTCCTGGAGGGCGCCTGGGACCTCCTGACCTCGATGAAGTTCGGGGTGATCGTCATCCTGATCCTGGCCGGCCTGGGCCTCCTGGGCTCGGTGATCATCCAGGCCCCGGCCGGCGTCGCCGCCGACCCGGCCGCGATGAACGACTGGCTGGCCGAGATCGCGCCCAAGATCGTTCCTGGCGTCGAGTTCATCCAGGGGATCCCGGTCGTCGGGGCCCTGATGCCGACGATCCGCTACGGCGACGTCTCGGGCCTGTTCCAGACCCTCCAGCTCTACACGATCTTCGACTCGATCTGGTTCCGCTCCCTTGCCGCCGTCCTGACCGCCAGCCTCGTCGCCTGCTCCTCGCATCGCCTGCCGGGCCTCTGGAAGTCCGCGACGAAGCCGCACGTGGCGATCGGCGAGGCGTTCTTCACCCACGCCCCCCAGCACGAGTTCATCTCCGTCAAGGGCTCGAGCGAGGAGATCCAGGGGCGCGTCGGCAAGGTCCTGAAGAAGCACCACTACCGCGTCGTCAGCGAGGACGACGGCGTGGTCCACCTCTACGGCGACAAGTTCCGCTGGGGACCCTTCGGGACCGTCATCGGCCACCTGAGCCTCGTCGTCATCCTGGCCGGGGCGATCGTCGGCTCGATGTTCGGCTTCCGCGACAACGGGTTCGTCGTCGCCGAGGGCTCCACCGTCCCGGTCGCCACGGACGACGGCATCTCCGTCGAGCTGATCCAGTTCCAGGACGCCTACTACACCGACACCGGGGCCCCGGCCGACTACGCGAGCGACGTCGTCGTCTACCAGGACGGCACCGAGGTCGCCCACCAGACCGTCCGGGTCAACGAGCCGCTCCGCTACGGCGGCCTCTCCTTCTACCAGTCGTTCTACGGACCCGCCGCGGCCATGAGCGTGGCCGGCACCGACGGAACGGCCCTGTTCGAGGACGGCGTGCCGCTGGCCTGGAGCGACGGCGACTCCGGCCGACGCGTCGGGACCTTCCTGATCCCCGGCTCCGGCCTGACGGTCTGGGTCATCGGGACGGCGGGGACGGGCGACACCGTCGTGGCCCCGGGCCAGATGCGGGTCGAGGTCTACCAGAGCGACGGCACCCCCGTCGCCGGCGAGACGATCGACCAGGGCGACACGGTCGAGGTGGCCGGCTACGACTTCACCTTCCACCGGGAGATGCAGTTCACCGGCCTGTCGGTCTCCCGTGATCCCGGCACGCCGCTCGTCTGGCTCGGGTCGGGCCTGATGATCGCCGGCTTCGTCCTGGTCCTGATGTTCCCCCACCGCCGGATCTGGGGCCGGCTGGTCACCCGGCCGGGCGGCCGCGGGACCCTCTCCCTGGCGGGAGCCGGCCGCCGTGACGTCGGCTCCAACACCGAGTTCACCGATCTGGTCACCGAGATCCGGGCGGCGTTCACCACGCCGACGGGCGCCTGAGGAGCGTTCCATGTACAAGATGTCGGAATACGCGTTCATCGCCGCGATCATGGCCACCGGCCTGGCCCTGCTCCTGTACCTCGCCTACGCGCTGTCGGGACTCCGGGCCGCCCGGATGCAGACCGCCGGCACCGGCGCCCGGACGGGCATCCTCGCCTTCGCCGCCGGGCCGCGGACGGCCGCCCTGGGCCGCTACGCGACCATCCTGGGCTGGCTGGGCTTCGCCTTCCTGTCGGCCTGGCTCGTCTTCCGGACGATCGCCACCGGCCACGGCCCGTTCGCGAACATGTACGAGTTCAGCGTCTCCTTCGCCTGGGGCATCCTCGGCGCCTACTACTGGTTCGAGCACCGCTACCACCAGCGGATCCTCGGCCTCTTCGCGCTGCCCGTAGCGCTGGCCCTGATGTTCTACGCGACGACCATCCCGTCCGAGGTGGAGCCGCTGGTCCCGGCGCTCCAGAACAACCTGCTCCTCTCCGTCCACGTCGCGGTCGCCATCGTCGCCTACGGCTCGTTCACGATCGCCGCCGCGGCGGCCCTGCTGTACCTCATCCAGCCTGAGGGCGGCCGCTGGGGCCTGCCCAAGCCCGAGGTCCTCGACGAGATCGGCTACAAGGCCATCGTCGTCGGCTTCCCGTTCCTCACCGCCGTCATCGTCCTGGGCGCCATCTGGGCCGACGTGGCCTGGGGCCGCTACTGGAGCTGGGATCCCAAGGAGACGGCCTCGCTCGTCACCTGGCTCATCTACGGCGCGTACCTCCACGCGCGCGTGGTCCGCAACTGGCGGGGCCGCAAGTCCGCCTACCTGCTCCTCGTGGGGTTCGGCGCCACGCTCTTCACCTACTTCGGGAACCTCTGGTTCGGCGGCCTCCACAGCTACTCGGGGCTGGGCTGAGCCCCGGCCCGGCTGGTCGCCAGGAGGACTGACATGGATACGATGCGGATGCAGGCCCCGGCAGCACGCGGCGGGCGCTTCGGCAGCGAGCGACTGCGGACGATCCTCGTCCTCGTGGTCGTCGGGATCGCCCTGCTCGGCGTGGCCGTGCTCGTCGAGCAGCCCTGGGCGAACGACAGGTTCACGAACGTGACCCTGCCCGACGGCGCTGCCGCCGCGGCCCCGGCGGTGGGAGCCCCGGCGCCGGACTTCAAGACGACGACGATCGACGGGACGCCGGTGAGCCTGTCGGAGTACCAGGGCCAGCCGGTGTGGCTGACCTTCGGGGCGAGCTGGTGCGCGGACTGCCGGGGTGAGGCGCCCGACCTCCAGGCCACCTACGAGAAGTACGCGGCCCAGGGACTCGTGGTCCTGTCGGTGAACATCCAGGAGGACGAGAAGGCCGTCCGCGACTACGCGGAGCGAGTCGGCCTCACCTTCACCCACATCGCCGACCCGTCGACGATCATCGCCGGCCGCTACCGGATCATGGGCGTCCCGACCCACTACTTCATCTCGCCGGAGGGCACGATCGAGCAGGTCCGCCTGGGCGGCCTGCCGCCGGCCGAGATGGAGAGCCTGGTCGAGTCGATCATCCAGTAGGAGCGGGATGGCACGATGAGCGGCGAGCCGCGCGAGCCCGAGCAGCCCCAGCGACCCGAGGAGTCGGCCGTCGAGGCCGTCGAGGTGGATGTCGTGCCGGAGGCGAAGGGCGCGCCGGTGCCCACGCCAGAGGCCGAAGCTGCTGCCGCGCCCGAGAGCGAGCCCGGGGAGCAGGCTGAGCCCGCGCCCGAGGCTGGATCGGAGGAGGTCGACCTGGCCGCCGCCGAGTCCTCGGACGACGCGCCTGCCGCCCCGCCGGTGTCCCGCTGGTGGCGGATCCGGCGCTTCTTCCGGCTCCCGCGCTCGCGTCGCGCCGTCGGGGCGCTCCTTCTCATCGGGGGTGCCTTCGCCATCGTCGCGCTCATCGGCGGCTATCAGGTCATCCACTGGACCGAGACCGCGGACTTCTGCGGTCGCTGCCACACGATGGGCCCGGAGCTCGTGGCCCACGCCAACGGCGCCCACCAGACCGTCAGCTGCGGCGAGTGTCATGTCGAGCCCGGTGTCACCGGGTGGTTCAAGGCCAAGCTCAACGGCACCCGCCAGCTGGCCGAGATCATCCTGGGCACGTTCCCGGAGCCGATCCCGCCACCCGAGCACGACGCCCTCCCACCGGCCGAGAGCACCTGCCAGCACTGCCACGAGGTCGACCGCCTCAACCCCTCGGGGATGCTCGCCCGTGTCCAGTACACCGAGGACGAGGAGAACACCCGCCAGTTCGTGGGGCTGATGGTCCGGCCGGCCAGCAGCGACGTGTTCGACACCAGCCGAGGCGTCCACTGGCACGTCATCCAGGACGTGGAGTTCTGGACCGACGACCCGTTCGCGCAGGAGATCGAGCTCATCGAGGCGACCCAGGCCGACGGCAGCATCCGGACGTTCATCGCGCAGGACCGCATCCGGGTCGCCGAGGACGTCGAGCCGGACATCCAGCTGCTCAAGGACGAGATGCACCAGGTCCGGATGAGCTGCTACGAGTGTCACAACCGGGTCGGCCACCCCATCCCCAACCCTCGCGAGGGTCTCGACGCGTCGCTGTCCGCCGGTCGGATCGACCCGACGCTCCCCTACATCAAGCGCGAGGGGATGCGGATCCTCTGGTCCAGCTATCCGTCGGCGGAGGCCGCCGACGCCGAGGCCGAGAAGCTGGTCAACTTCTACGAGCTCTACTACCCGGACGTGATGCGGACGAAGCCCTTCGCGGTCAACGCCGCGATCGACCAGATCCAGTTCCTGTACCGCCTGACCGCGACCCCGGAGATGAAGGTCACCGCCCAGACCTACCCTGACTCGCTGGGCCACACCGACTACCCGGGCTGCTTCCGCTGCCACGACGGCGGCCACTTCCTGGTGGCCGACGGGGCCGTCACCTCGTCGACCATCCCCTCGAGCTGCGACACCTGCCACACGTTCCCGCAGATCGGCGGGGCGGTGGCCAGCCTGCCGATCGGCATCCCGCCGGAGACGCACGATGACACCCAGTACGTCTTCAGCCACAAGGACGTCGCGCCGTCCACGGATCCTGGCGGGACCTCCTGCGGCGAGTGCCACGCGCGGGACTACTGCGTCAACTGCCACGAGACCGGCGCGGTCACCGTCGAGCACGACCAGATGCTCATCAACCACGCCGAGTCGATCCGCCAGTCGCCGACGGGGACGGAGGCCTGCGCCTACTGCCACCAGCCGGCCTACTGCTCTCGCTGCCACAACGAGCCGGTCCTGCCGGGAAGCGCCCCGTGGACGGCCGCCGGCCCAAGCGCGGTCCCCAAGGGGCCGCCGGGCCTGGATTGGCCGCTCTACGCCGTCCTGCCCGTCTCGACCTCGCCGTAGCCCAGCCCAGAAAGGAGTCCCCCATGCGCGTCCCGTTCGACCGCAGCAGCAAGGTCCGGCGTCTCGCCATGACCGCGGTCCCGGTCCTCCTCGTCGCGACCCTCGGTGGTGCCGTCGCCGGGTGCTCCGCCCAGCATGACGGAGGGTCGGGGACGCCGACTCCCGCCATGTCACCCACGGCGCACGCTTCCATGACCCCCGGCGAGGCCGCAGGCGAAGTCCCGACCCCCGACGAGGTCGCCGCCGCCTGGGCGATGCGCCCGGACTACGTCGCCCAGTCCAACCAGGCCACCCAGGCCGCCTACGCGTTCGCCATCGCCCGCCCCGACGTCATCGAGTGGCTGCCCTGCTACTGCGGCTGCGGCGCGATGGGCCACGCCAGCAACCTCGACTGCTTCATCAAGCCGACCGATGGAGCTCCGGTCGTCTTCGAGGAGCACGGCTCCTACTGCGGCGTCTGCGTCGAGACGGCGCTCATGGCCCAGGACATGCTGGCGAAGGGCGCGACCCTGATCCAGATGCGCGCCGCGGTGGACATGGAGTTCGGCGACCTCGCCCCCGGCACGCCCACCGACCTGCCGCCCGGCTGAGTCGCCGCGCCCGAGTGACCACCGCCCTCCCGGGCGGGTCCGCGATCAAGCGCTTGCGACCAGGTGCGACACTGCTGGGACCCGCCGGGAGTCGCGCGACTCGTCTCCGGGGTCGGACGCCGGCGGCGATCGGAGGATCCGCGGATGGCCAAGTTCCTGTTCAAGGCGTCGTACACCGCCGCCGGCGCGGCGGGTGTCCTCAAGGACGGCGGCTCGGGGCGCCAGGCGGCCGTCGAGAGCCTCGTCGCGAGCGTCGGCGGGACCGTCGAGTCGATGTATTGGGCGCTGGGGTCGGATGACTTCTTCCTGGTCGCCGACCTTCCCGACGCGGCGGCAGCCGCGGCTGCCAGCCTGACCGTCGGGGCGAGTGGCGCCGCTCGCATCGAGACGGCCCAGCTCCTGAGCGCGGCCGACGTCGACGAGGCGGTGAAGCGTCGGGTGGACTACCGGGCGCCGGGCGCCTGAGCCCGGCTGGGTCAACGCCGATCAGGCCGGCCGTCGATCCCGACGGCCGGCCTTCGCTCGTCCCTGGGCGCGATCCCGGCTACGCTAGCGGGCGATGATCGTCGACGTCCGCTCCCTCTCGCGCCGCTTCGGCAAGCTCGAGGCGGTCAAGGACGTCTCCTTCGGCGTCGCCGAGGGCGAGGTCTTCGGCTTCCTGGGGCCCAATGGCGCCGGCAAGACCACCACGATCAACATGCTCTGCACGCTGCTCACCCCCACCGCGGGCGCCGCGACGGTCAACGGCTTCGACATCGTCCGGCAGCGCAGCGACGTCCGGCGATCGATCGGGCTCGTGTTCCAGCAGCCGACCCTCGACGAGTACCTCACCGCCGAGCAGAACCTGCGCTTCCACGGCTACGCCTACGGGATGCCCGCCGCCGTCCGCGAGCCGCGGATGCGGGAGCTGCTCGAGATGGTCGAGCTGTGGGACCGTCGCAAGAGCGACGTGCGGACCTACTCGGGTGGCATGAAGCGGCGACTGGAGATCGCCCGCGGCCTCCTGCACCACCCCCGGGTCCTGTTCCTGGACGAGCCGACGCTCGGCCTCGACCCGCAGACCCGCCGCCGGATCTGGCAGTACCTGCTGGACCTGCGCGAGCGGGAGGGCCTGACGATCTTCATGACCACCCACTACATGGACGAGGCCGAGTACTGCGATCGGATCGCCATCATCGACCACGGCGGCATCGTGGGCCTCGACACCCCGCGGGCGCTCAAGGACCTGGTGGGAGGCGACCTGATCAGCCTGCGAGCCGGCGACACGGCAGCGGCCGTGGCCGAGATCCAGGGCCGCTACGGGATCGACCCGCAGGTCACCGACGACACGATCCGCTTCCATGTCCCCGACGGCGAGACGTTCCTGCCTGACCTGGTCAGGACCTTCGGGCAGCCCATGGAATCGGTGGGGCTGGATCGGCCGACCCTCGACGACGTGTTCCTGACGCTCACCGGGCACGAGATCCGCGACGAGGAGGTGTCCGGCTACGACCAGATGCTTCGGCGCGGCCGGGGGCCCCACTGATGGCCGAGAACTGGCGGGGCGTCTGGGTCGTCGCCTACCGGGAGCTCCTGCGCTTCGTCCGTGACCGCTCCCGCCTGGTCTCCTCGTTCGCCTTCCCGCTGCTCTTCCTGGTCATCTTCGGGGCCGGCTTCTCGCAGACGATGGGGGCCCTGGCGCCGGGGGTGGACTTCGTCCAGTTCATGTACCCCGGGATCCTCGCCATGACCGTGCTGACGACCTCGCTCTTCGCCGGCATCAGCGTCGTCTGGGACCGCGAGTTCGGGTTCCTCAAGGAGGTCCTCGTCGCCCCGATGGGCCGGACCGGCATCGTCGTGGGCAAGGCCTTCGGGGCGGTCGTGGTGGCCGGGATCCAGGTCGGGATCATGCTCGTCCTGGCGCCGATCGTCGGCGTGCCGCTGGACCTCGTGGCCATCGCCGCGCTCGTGCCGATCGTGGTGATCCTGTCGCTGGGGCTGGCCGGCCTGGGGATCCTCGTCGCCTCGTTCATGCGCTCGCAGCAGGGCTTCCAGCTGCTCATCCAGATCATCATCTTCCCGCTGATCTTCCTGGCCGGGGTCTTCTTCCCGGTCAACGCGGTCCCGGTCTGGCTCGAGGTCATCTCCAAGCTCAACCCGCTCACCTACGGCGTCGACGCGATCCGCCAGGTGCTGCTCGGCCCCGAGGCGGCGCAGGCCGGCCTGGGGGTGACCGTCTTCGGGCACACCATGACCGTCGTCGAGGACGTCCTCGTCGTCGCCGCCCTCGGATCGGTCCTCCTTGGCGCGGCCGTCTGGGCCTTCCGCCGCCAGGAGTAACGCCACCGCGTCCTGCAACGCCCATCCCCGTCGCGCGTCCAACCGATGGTCGCCCCGGATCGACGACGACCGCGCACGGTGAGGGAGCGAGCGATGGAACGCACCGGACCGCCCGCCGACGGCGGGATCGAAACACGGATCGAAGCGCTGGAGGCGCGTCTCGAGGAGCTCGAGCGGGCCACCGTCGCCGACACGCCCTCCTCGCTCGCGTCACGGATGCGGACGCTCGAGGACGCCCTCCGCTCGCTTCGCCGACGGGCGACCACGTCCACCCGCCCGATGCCGGCCTCCCGTCGCGCCGAGACGACCGCACCCGCGACCCAGACCCCGGCCCCGGCACCGGCCGCTGCGGCCAGCGTGGCGGCTGCCACGGCGGCCACCACGGCTCCCACGGCCGCGGGCGACAGCTGGCGATGCCAGGAGCGCGATGGCCTGGATCGACGCTGCGTCCACCGCGCGACCCACGGCGGCGCCCACAGCGCGGTCCACCTCGACATGGAGTGGGCCCCGGGCGTCCCGGCCGCACGACCCGGCGGGACCGCGGTCAGGCCAGCCGCAGCCGCCCCTGCGCCACTGCCACCCGCAGCCCCGAACCCGCTCGTCGCCGCGATGCGCGCGCGGATCCCCGAGGTCGATTCGCGGGAGGCCCTCGGCCGCTTCATCCAGGAGAACACCGGCCGGGCCCTGGCCTGGGTCGGAGGCACCGCCGTCGTCGTCGCTGCCGTCGTCTTCCTGGGCTGGGGCATCCAGACCGGCCTCATCACCGAGCCGTGGCGGGTCCTGATCGGCCTCGCCGCGGGCAGCGTGGCGCTCGCCCTCGGCGCCTGGTTCATCGAGCAGCGGAACGCCCTGCTGGGGCATGTCCTGACGCCGGTCGGCCTGGCCGTGATCATGATCGCCCTCGTCGCCGGGACCCGCCTCTACGACCTCTTCCCGGTCCCGGTCGGGCTGGCGGTGGCCCTGTTCGCCGCCGCCCTGACGGCCCTGATCGCCGTCCGCGCCGATTCGCAGCTCATCGCGGCCTTCGGCCTCGTGAGCGTGCTGGCCGCCCCGCCGTTGCTGGGCGCCTCGGCCGACCTGGTGACGCTCGCGTTCGTGGGCGCGGCCCTCGTCGGCACGACGGCCATCGCGCTGTGGCGGACCTGGTCGTGGCTGCCCCCGGTGGCCTTCCTCCTGGCGGCTCCACAGGCGGCCGACTGGCTGATGGGCGAGACGAACACCACCTTCGGGCTCGCCGGGCTCGCCGCCTTCTGGGCGCTCAACGCGGTGGCTGCGGGCGGCGAGGAGTTCCGCCGACGCCGCACGGACCTGAGCCCGTCGTCGGCGACCCTGGTGCTGGCCTCCGCGGCGTTCCTCGTGTGGGGCGGCTTCGTGCTGCTCGACGGGGAGCTGACCGCCTGGCGCGGCTCGTTCCTGGTCGCCGCGGCCGTCGCCAACCTGGCGCTGGGGGCCTGGTTCCTCCTCCGCGACGGCGACCAGAGCCTCTTCGGGCTCCTGGTCAGCGGGACGGGCGTGGCGATCCTGACGCTCGCCGCCCCGGTGGGCCTCGGCGCCCCGGCCGTGCCGGTCGCCTGGACGGCCGAGGCGGTCGCCCTTGCCTGGCTCGCCTCGCGCCGGCGCCACGCGTACAGCGCCGTCGTGGCGGCGATCCTCTGCGGGCTCGCGGCCGCCTACGTCGTCGCCGTCCTCTTCCCGTTCCAGGCGAGGTTCGACGGGGTGGTCTTCCCGGGCGCCGCGCTGGCTCTGGTCGTCCTCGATGCCGGCCTGCTCCTTGGCGCGGTCCTCGTCCGCGATCGCGCGGCCTGGAACGTCCTCGCGACCGTCGGGCTCCTGGTCACGGCCTGGGCCGTCGGGATGGCCAGCGAGCTCGAGTGGGCCGTCGTCGGCCTGTCCGGCCTGGTCGTCGGCGGCGCGGCGCTCCGACGGACCCTGCCGCTCATCCCCGAGCGCCGCATCGCCTGGACCTCGGGCGGGCGGATCAAGGTGTCCGCCGGCCAGGAGGCCGGCCTCAGGGAGGTCGCCCGGGGGCTGCTGCCGTCCGCGCTCGTCGCCATCGGGATCTCGGCCACCGTCCTGGTCATCGGGGTCTCGGCCTATAGCCCGGTCGATGGCCGACCGTTCGTGAGCGCCGCTGGCGCGGCGCTCGGCGTCTATCTCATCGGACTCGTCGCGACCGCGGCGCTCGAGCGCTCGTGGACCCTCCGCCAGGCCGTCGCCGCGCTGGGCACGCTCGTCCTGGCCTGGGCCTGTGCGTGGCAGCTCGACGGCGTGACGCTGGTCGCAGCCTGGACCGCCCTCGCGGTGGGTGCGACGGCCATCTGGCGCGGCCTCCGCCAGCTTGAGGGTCTCGCCGGACCGGCCGCGGCCGGCGCCGGATCCCCCGTCGCCTCGGCGGACGAGCCGGCGCGGGAACCGGTGTCCCGCCTGGTCCTGCCGGGTGCGACCGCCCTCGTGGGGCTCATCGCGGTGGCTCACGTGGTCCTCGACGAGCTCCCCTTCCGGGCCTTCGGGCGCGTCTACCCGCCCGAGATCCCGTTCGCCGACATCGGCTCCCTGGCCGCAGCGATCCTGGCCGTCGGCGCGATCGCGATCGGCCTCCTCGTCGGCGGCGCGACGGCTCGCCGGGCCGGCATCCTCGGGGCAGGGCTGGCCGTCGCCTATCTCATCCCGTACGAGGTGTATGCCTGGGCGGTCGCCTCGCTGTGGGCGGGCCTCGCGGTGGCGGCGGTCGTCGCCTCGCGGATCGACCGGTCCGACCCAGGCGCCTTCAGGATCGCCTCCGCGGGCGTGCTCGCGGCCGCCGTCGCCGTCGCCGTCGGCATCGTCGCGCCCCCATCGCGGCTGCTGCTCCCGGAGGGCGGCGTGAGCGTGAGCGTCGCCATCGAGTCCGCCCTCGCCCTCGCCTCGGTCGTCGTCGCGGGCGCGGTCGTCGCCTGGAACGAGCTGGCGGAGCGCTGGGGCCGCTTCGTCGAGGTCGCCGTGGGCGTGGGCCTCGTCTACGCGCTGTCGATGCTCACCGTTGATGCGTTCGCGACCCAGGTGGGCGGCGCCATCCCGACCGCGGATCTGCGGTCCCAGGCGCAGCTCGCCATGAGCGTGCTCTGGGTGATCCTCGGGGCGGTCAGCTTCCTGGGCGGCCTGTGGCGAGAGCGGGACGACCTCCGCCTCGGCGGGCTCGCCCTGCTGGGGCTCGCGGCGGTCAAGGTCTTCGTCTTCGACACCGCCTCGCTCGAGGGCATCTATCGGGCCGGCTCGTTCTTCTTCCTGGGGCTCGCGCTGCTGGGTCTCGCCTGGCTGTGGCAGCACTTCCGGCCGGGTGGTCGCGCCCACGGCCCGCACGCTCCGGGTCGTCCCGCCCACTGACGAACCTCCCTCCGGGGATCGCCTCGTCCCTCACCGAGGCGATCCCCGGGTCCGCTGCCAAGGGCGGCCAGCCCGTCCGGGTCGGCCCGTCCCGGTCGGTCCGTCCCGCTCCCCGCGTCGCGCCCTTCCGCGGGCCCGGGCGCTCGGCCATCCTCCGCGCCATGGCCGCCGAGCCCGCGACGTCCGAGCGCTTCCCGCGGCTCTTCTCGCCGCTCCGGATCGGCGGGGTGACGCTCCGGAACCGGATCGTCTCCACCGGCCACGACACCGTCATGGCGGAGGACGGCCTCGTCACCGACCAGCTCGTCGCCTACCACGAGGCCCGGGCCGCCGGCGGGGTGGGGCTGATCGTCCTCCAGGTCGCTGCCGTCCACCCGACGGCGGAGTACACGTCCCACGCCCTCATGGCCTACGAGGACGACTGCATCCCGGGGTTCCGCCGGCTGGCGACGACGATCCACGGGCACGGGGTCCCCGTCTTCGGCCAGATCTTCCACGGCGGGCGCGAGGTCATGGACTCGGAGGACGGCTCGCTCGCCCTGGCGGTCGCGCCGTCCGCCGTCCCGAGCGAGCGCTTCCACGTGACCCCGATGGCGATGCCGATCCCGCTCGTGGAGGAGGTCGTGGCCGGCTATGCCTCGGCCGCCGGCCGGCTCGTGGAGGCGGGCCTGGACGGGGTCGAGATCATCGCCAGCCACGGCTACCTGCCGGCCCAGTTCCTCAACCCCCGGGTGAACCTCCGCACGGACCGCTACGGCGGCGACGAGACGGGCCGGCTGCGCTTCCTCCGCGAGACGATCGCGGCCGTGCGGGCGGTCGTCGGCGACGAGACCGTGGTGGGCCTGCGGGTCTCCCTCGACGAGATCGGCCACGACGGGCTGACCGCCGACGAGTTCCTCGCCGCGGTGACGGCGCTCGATCGGGACGGCGGCCTCTCGTACGTCGGCGTCGCGGCGGGCTCGTCCGCGACCCTGGCCGGGTCGGTCCACATCGTCCCGCCGATGAGCGAGCCCAACGCGTACACGGCCCCGCTGGCCGCCCGCGTGCGGGCCGCGGTCTCGGTGCCGGTCATCGTGGCCGGCCGCGTCAACCAACCCCAGGAGGCCGAGGCGATCCTGGCCGCCGGGCAGGCCGACGCCGTCGCCATGACCCGTGCCCTCATCAGCGACCCGCTCCTGCCGCAGAAGGCGCTCGCCGGGCGGCTCGACGACATCCGGGCCTGTGTCGGCTGCAACCAGGCCTGCATCGGCCACTTCCACGCGGGCTTCCCGATCTCCTGCATCCAGCACCCGGAGACCGGTCGCGAGCTGCTCTTCGGCCGGCGCGTCCCTGCCGCGCTCCCTCGCGACGTCGTCGTGGTCGGCGGCGGGCCGGGCGGCCTCAAGGCGGCGGCCGTGGCGGCCGAGCGCGGCCACCGGGTGACCCTGTTCGAGGCGGCCCGTCGGGTCGGCGGCCAGGTCCTCCTGGCCGAGAAGCTGCCCGGACGGTCCGAGTTCGGCGGCGTGGCCCCCAACCTGCTCGGGGACGCACGCCGGGCCGGGGTCCGGGTCGAGACCGGGGTGACGGTCGACGCGGCGATGATCCATTCGCTGGGACCCGACGTCGTCGTGGTCGCGACCGGGGCCCGTCCGCGTCGCCCGACCCTGGAGCTGGCCGGCGAGCCGACCATCCTCGACGCCTGGGAGATCCTCCTGGGGGCGGACGTCCCCGACGGCCGGGTCGTCGTGGCCGACTGGCGCTGCGACTGGATCGGCCTGGGCCTGGCCGAGCTGCTGGCGCGTCGCGGGCGCCGGGTCACCCTGGCCTCGACCGGCTACGTGGCCGGCCAGCGCATCCAGCAGTACGTCCGCGACACGATGATGGCGGCGGCCATCCGGGCCGGCGCGGAGCTGATCCCGCTGGTCCGCCTCTTCGGCTACGACGGCCGGGCCGTCTTCCTCCAGCAGGTCCTCACCGGCGAGGCGGTCGTCGTCGAGGATGTCGCTGCCCTCGTCCTGGCCCAGGGCCACGTCGCCGAGGACGCGCTCCTCCGGGAGCTGCAACGGGACTGGGGCGGCGAGGTCCACGGCGTCGGCGACTGCCTGGCGCCCCGGACGGTCGAGGAGGCGGTCCTCGAGGGGCTGCGGGTCGGCAGCGCGATCTGACCTCGGCGCGAGCGGGAGCTAGGCACCGCCACGGGCGCGGAACCGGGCCAGGACCTCGTCGGCGGCACGCAGACCGCTGCGCAGCGCACCGTCCATGAGCGCGTGGCGCTCCCCGGCCGTGTGCTCCCCGGCGAACGCGATCGGGCCGACCGGCTCGGCAAGGGCGGCATCGTCCATCGGCGAGCCGGCCGAACGCGCCGAGTAGGCGCCGCCGACCCACGGGTCGTCCTGCCAGGTCGCGACCACGGCCGCCCGCTCGTCGAGCGAGAGGTCCGGGCGCAGGCGACGGAGCTCCGTCACCCAGCGATCGGGGCCGCGGTCGGGGCGGAGGCGCCGCAGGGCGGCCTCGGTGCCGGCGAACGAGCCCACGACCGGCGCCGGCCGCCCGTCGGGAGCCCACTGGGTGAAGGCCCAGAACCGGCCGGGAACGCTCAGGGTCGCGCTGGGCAGCGTCGCCGCGGCGAGCGGCACGAAGAGCTTCGCGGCCTGCCCGTAGCGGACGGCCCGGAGCGCGTCCTGCTTCCTCGCGGGCAGGGGCGGGTCGAAGGCGATCCGGTCCGTGACGCTCGCCGGGACGGCCAGCACGAGGGCGTCGGCCTCGACCTCGGCGTCGTCGCCGGCCACCGTGACCCGGGCGGGCTCCGCCGACCAGGCCACCCGTCGGACCGGGCTCGAGCGGTGGACGGCCGAGCCCAGCGTCCGGGCGAGCGCAAGGGCGACCTGCTGGTTCCCGCCCTCGACCGTGTGGGTCGCGAAGCCGCCGAAGCCGCTGCCGGCCTCGCCGAGGACGACCGCGTCCTGGTCGTCGGCCGGGTAGGCGTTCGAGACCTCGATCCGGGCGCGGATGATCTCCCGGGCGCCTGGATGGAGCGGCAGCTCGTCCAGGGCGCCCGCGACCGTGCCCGCCAGGCGCCCCTCGGCCGAGGCCGCCCGGATCGTCGTGAGCGCCGCCTCGAGCTGGCCGGGTGACGCGCCGATCCCCCCTCGGGGCTCCCGCGCGCCGTACCGGGTCCCCTTCTCGTACAGGCGGAGACCGAGGCGCTCGACCGTCGCCCGCAGGACGTCGTCACCGGGCAGCACGAACTCTGCGCCACGCTCGACCGTGGCGCCGTTCGCGAGCTCCTGGGACCAGACGCGGCCGCCGACGCGGTCGCGAGCCTCCAGGACCACGACCTCCAGGCCGGCCCGGAGGAGCGCCTCCGCGGCCGCCAGCCCGGCGAAGCCCGCTCCGGCCACCACGACACGCATGGCCGCAGCGTACGGGGGGCGCTCGGCCACGAGCCGACCGGGTCGCACGGCGCGGGTCGGGCCCGGCTGCAGCCGAGGTCGAGATAGGGCCATTCGGCCTATGGACGCCCGCCCGCTCCCGGCTAATCTAATACCAATCTAGTTGCTATTCGTCGGTCCTTGACTCGGCCGGCGGTAGTGGAAAGGGATCGCGAGATGCACGCACGGTCGCTCGGGCTCGTCGCCCTCCTCCTCTCGATGGCCCTCGTCGTCTCCGCCTGCGGCAAGGCCGCTGGGCCCTCCTGGACCTTCGCCCCGGGCGCCTCGCCCGACGGCGGGGTCGGCGTCGCCTCGCCCACCCCGGCGCCATCGGCCGGGACCGACGAGGTCCTCGGCACGCTCGAGATCGAGAGCGTGGACCTGGGCTTCGCCCCCGCGGAGCTGCTCGTTGACCAGCCCGGCGCATACCGGGTCAAGCTCCAGAACAATGGCCTGATCATCCACGACATCACCTTCGCCGACGGGACCAAGATCGTCGCCGAGTCCGGCCAGGCTGCCGAGGCGGTCGTGACGGTTCCCGCCGACGGGCTGCACTTCATCTGCTCCATCCCCGGCCACAAGGACGCCGGGATGGAGGGCGCGATCTCGGTCAAGGGCACAGCCAGCGGCGGCGGCTCCGGCGGCGACCACGGCGGTCCCGCCCCGGCCACCGAGGTCGAGCCCGACCCGAACGCCCCCGCCTACACGCTCTTCCCGGCCGAGGCGCCCGACCTGCTCGAGGGCGAGGTCCACGAGATCGACCTCGTCATCGAGGAGAAGGAGATGACCGTCGCCGACGGCTTCGTCCAGAAGGTCTGGACGTTCGGCGGGACGGTCCCGGGCCCGGTCATCCGGGTCAAGGTCGGCGACACGATCCGGATCCGCCTCGTCAACCCCGCCACGAGCCAGCTGCCCCACTCGGTGGACTTCCATTCCAGCCAGGTCGCCTGGAACGACGAGATGACGTCGATCAACCCGGGCGAGGAGAAGATCTACGAGTGGAAGGCCGACTATGCCGGGGTCTGGATGTACCACTGCGGCACCTCGCCGGCGCTCCACCACATCGCCAACGGCATGTACGGCATGGTCATCGTCGAGCCGCGCGAGGGCCTCGGCGAGGACATCGAGCGCGAGTACGCCCTGGTCCAGAGCGAGTGGTACCTCGGCCCGCAGGGCGAGCCGGTCTCGCTCAGCAAGGCGGCCGCGGCCGCTCCGGCGCCCGACTTCGTGGCCTTCAACGGCGTCGCCAACCAGTACCTCGACAACCCGATGCCGGTCGAGACCGGCGGCCGGGTCCGGGTCTTCGTCCTCAACGCCGGGCCCAGCGTCGACAGCTCGTTCCACGTCGTCGGCACGATCTTCGACACGGTCATCAAGGAGGGCGTGGTGCTCCGCAGGGGCAACGATGGCAACTGGGGCTCCCAGGCCGTCGACCTGGCCCCCGCCCAGGGCGCGATCGTCGAGTTCTCGATGCCCGAGGACGGCCTCTACCCCGTCGTCACCCACGCCTTCAACTTCGTCGGCCGGGGCGCGCTCGGCCTGCTCCAGGCCGGGGACGGCGACCCCCTGAACTAGCCGGATCGGACGGGCAGGAGGGCGCTCGCGACCCTTCTGCCCGGCGAGTCACCGGGCGGTCGACCGGATCCCCCCACCGGTAGACCGATGACGAAGCGCCTCGGGTCCCCCCGGGGCGCTTCGTCCGTCCGCGGACCCCGCCACGCGCTACCCTTGCTGCCATGGAGCGAGACCACGTCTCCTGGGACGACCTCGACGGGCTCGTCGACGTCCTGACCCAGCGCCTGGCCGGGGAACGCTTCGACGTCCTGCTGGCGATCACCCGGGGCGGGATGGTCCCGGCCGGGATGCTCGCCTACCGCCTGGGGATGCGCGACATCCTGGTCGCTGCGGTCGCCTTCTACGACGACGAGGGCCGCCCGGGCGAGGCCCCGATCTTCTTCCAGTTCCCGTCGGACACGCTCCTGCACGGCCAGCGGGTCCTCATCGTGGACGAGGTCTGGGACACGGGAACCACGATCGCCGCCGTCGCCGAGCGCGTCCGCACGGCCGGTGGCCACCCGGTCACTGCCGTGCTCCACTACAAGCCGGCGCACTCCGTCGTGGACCTCGTACCCGACCACCACGCCGTCGAGACGGACGCCTGGGTGGTCTACCCCTTCAAGGCCGGCCGCTAGCCGACCGGGACGAACGGCCCTACCGGCCGGGCCCGGACGGAGCGACGCTCGCCTCGGACCGCGGGAGGTGATCCATGTCCCAGCAGTTCGTGATCCAGCTGTCGAACCGGCCCGGCTCGCTCGGGCGCCTGGCCCGGGGGCTCGCTGCGCGGGGCATCAACATCGTCCGCCTCGCCGGTGGCGGGGCCGGCGACCACGGCTACGCCGTTCTCACGACCAACGACCCCGAAGCCACCCGCGACGTCCTCCAGGGCACCGGGTACGACTTCGTGGAGGGCGGGGCGCTCGTCCTCGAGGTGCCCGACCGCCCGGGCGAGCTGGCGACGGTCGCCGAGCGCCTGGGCGACGAGGGGATCCAGATCCTCGGCGTGCTCGTCCTGGGCCACCACGGCCAGCGAAGCGAGGTGGCGATCACGGTCGACGACGTGCCTCGGGCGCGCCGGCTCCTGGGGCTCGACGTGGCCGTCGAGACCTGATCGCCGCGACCGAGCGCCGTCCGGCCTGCCGGCTTCGGGCGCCTCTGGACCGCCTTGGTGACCATCGGCCGGGGCGGGCGCGCGCCGCCGGGCCCCATGCTCTGCTGCCGGAGGTCCGACGATGACGACAGCGACCATCACCCCCGAGATCGCCGCGGCAGCGGCCGAGGCGATCGGTCTGGCGCTCGACGACGAGGCATTCGACCTCGAGGCGCTGCGTCGAGGCATGACGGTGGAGCTCGAGCACGGACGGCGGTCGGCGGAGACGAACGTGACCGACGACGACCCGGTCACGACCGCGAAGATCGCGCTCGCCCACCTGCGAGAGCTGCCCGACTACTACGACCGCCTCGCCACGATCGAGGGTGACGAGGGCTGATCCGCAGGAGCCAGGCGGCACGACGCGGGAGCCGGACGCGGCCGACGCGAGGGGCCGGGCTGCGCCGACAACGGAGCCGGACGCCGTCGGCCGGACGCCGTCGGCCGGACGCCGCCGCCTACCGCTTCGGGAGATAGCGCAGCGGGTCCACGAAGCTGCCATTCGCGCGGACGGCGAAGTGGAGATGGGAGCCCAGGCTGCAGCCGGTGTTGCCCACCTTCCCGACGAGCTGACCCAGGTCCACCCGCTGGCCGGCCTTCACCGAGACCCCCGAGAGGTGCCGGTACCAGGTCTGGAGGCCCCCGCCGTGGTCGAGCTGGACCTGGATCCCGCCGCAGCTGTCGCCATAGCCGGCAAGGATGACCCGCCCGGCGCGCGCGGCGCGGACCGGGTCGCCAGTGTCGCCGTCGATGTCGAGCCCCTGGTGGTAGCCGTACTTGGTGAGCGACTCCCCGAAGCGCTGGGTGATGGGCCCGAGCAGCGGCCATCCCCAGCCCGACGATGAACCGGCCGGAGCCGCGGGCCTCGGCGTGGCCGCCGGACGGGGGGTCGGGGTCGGCGGAGGCGGCGCCACCGTGAAGGCAGCCTCGACGGGCGCGGCCAGCGGCGTCCCGTCGAAGGAGCGGGCCCCGGTCGAAACGGCCAGCGCGACCGCCGCCCCGAACGGCAGCCGTTCCGGCAGGCGCAGGACGAGGACCGTGTTCGCCTCGGCCCAGCGGGGGCGACCGCTCCAGGCGGTCCCGTCGACGGTCACGGAGAAGGCGCCGGTCGAGGCGGTCGGGTCCATCGGCTGGCTGAAGCGGACCGAAACCTCGAGCGGCGGCTCGACCCCGGCGTCACCGTCGCGCGGCCGGAAGCGGATGACGCGGGGAGCCGGGAGGGCCGCGGCGGCCAGGGCGGCCTCGCCGGTCCGGTCGGACGCCGGGAGGCCGGCGACCCTGGAGGCCTGCGCCGCGCTGGCAGCGGCGAGCCGCTCTCGGGCGGTCGTCGGGCCGTCGGCGGACCGGGCAGACGGCACCGCCGAGCCCGCGCTCTGACCCCCGGACGCCTCGATCGGGCGGAACGCGTCGGCGGCCGGGGTCGGCCGGACGGCGACGCCGGCGCGGCCCGGTCCCGGGGTCAGCGTCGAGAGCGCCACTGCCGAGGCGATGGCCAGGAACGCCAGCGTCGCTCCCAGGCGCATCGCCCGGTCCGGCTGCAGGGCCGCCCGCAGGTAGACGACGGCGAGGACCGGGACGGCGAGGAGAGCCGGGGCGAGCGGTGGGCGGTTCACGCGATGGGTCGGCTCCGTCGAGGGCGGCGTTCGCCGGCTGCCGAGGCGGTCGGGGCGGCGCTCGGCGCGGGGCGGCTAGGGTAGCAGCGCCGGGCCGGACCCGGGCTGGACGCACGCAGCGGCCTCCTCTTCCCCTGGCGTCGACGGCCGGCTGCGAGCGCAGCCCTCCCGCCGGCGGGCGAGACCACGCCCTCCCGCCGACCCGGGCTAGCGGTCGTCGAGGAGCGCCAGCCGCTCGGTCCGCTCGGCGACGGCATCGCCGCCCAGGCCGGCCCGGACGAGCTCCGCCGGCCCGGGGCCCAGGATCGTCGCCCATCCCTCGCCGGTGAGCCGCTCGAGGGTCGCGGCGGCCGCCGCGATCGTGGCCGTGGCGTGGTCGGCGGCGGCGCCCCGGAGCACGGGCGGCTCGGTTCCGGTCGCCACCCCGGCCGCGACCCGCGCCGCGGCCCGGTGGTCGAGCCCCGTCTCCTCCCCGGCCGGGGCGGGACGGAGCACGAGCGCGGCGTCTGGGGCAATGGCAAGCCCGAGCGCCGCCAGGTGGCGCCAGGTGACACGCGCCTCCGGGCCGGCGTCGTCGTCCGGCCCGCCGATGACGAGCGGATGGCCCGGCAGCAGCGCACGACGGAGGGCGAGCTCGGCGACCGCCCGGGTCGCGACGTCCTGCTCGCCCAGCAGCCAGGCCGGCAGGACCCCGACCGCGATCGCCGGCGGCTCGAGCCCGTTCGCCCGGGCGAAGCGGACGGACAGCAGCTGGAGGGCCAGTGCCCGGCCGGCCCGCGTGGCCGGGTCGGAGGGCAGGCCGCGAGCGAGGTCCGGGGCGACGACGAGCGGCCCGGGGCCGACGAAGAGCAGGACGCCCGAGCGAGCGTGGATCCGGTGAGCGGCGGCGTGGTCGGCGAGGGCCCGGTCCGGGTCCACCCCGACCTCGACGATCTCCCCGAACGGGTCCGCCTCCACGAGATCGATCCGCTCGAACGCGGCCACGACGGCCTGCTCCGGCGCCGAGAGGGCCGGCGCGGCCGTGGCCAACCGGACGTAGGCGCCTCGCTTCGCGGCCAGCTCGTCGGCCCGGACCCGGAGCGCCGCGAGGCCCCGCTGTGAGCCGACCGGGACGGTCGACGGGTCGTCGCCGGCGTCGCCGAGCGACCCCAGGGCCGGGTCGGCCGCCGCCAGCGCGACGGTCCGTGCATCCGAGTGCGTCAGCTCGGCGCCCCCGTGGTCCAGCAGGCGCACGGCCAGCTCGCGCCCCGCGGGGACGCGCACCCGCAGGCAGTCGGCGCCGCCCCCGACGAGGGCGCCCGCTTCGTCGAGGGCGTCGCGCGTCGCCTGGGCCGGCAGCCGCAACCCGAGCCCCGGGGTCGGGGCGTCGCCCAGGAGCGCGGTCAGCTCGCCACGGGCCGTCCGGTTCGCGTCGATGCGGTCCCGGGCGGCACGGTCGAGCGACTCGACCGCCGCCTCGGCCGCAGCCCGCCGATCCGACTCGTCGAGCAGCTTCGCCTCCATCGCCAGCTCGATCGCCCCGGAGGCGACGTCGAGGGCGATCGACTGGGACGGGCCGTCGTACTCGAGCATCGCCATGGCGAACGGCAGGGCGATCCCGGCGCCAAGGCCGGCGGGCATGTCGGCCAGCCAGCGGTCGACGACGGACCAGGCGAGCGGCCGGCCGTCACGGTCGAGGCCGACGACGCCCATGGCGCGCAGGACCGCCCGTTCGCGCCCGACCGTGGTGCTGGCGAGCGCCCTGGAGGACCAGGCGTCCGCCAGCGGCTCGGCCAGGGCCACCAGCCGGTCCAGGCCGTCGAATGGGTGTGCCATGGAGGGAGTATGCGCCCGCCGCCGGCCCGGGTCCGCCCCTAGCCGGCCAGGCGGATGCCGGCCAGGAAGCCGCGGTAGGCGGTCACCGGGTCGGTGGCGACGAAGCGGACCGAGCGGTCGTCGAAGCGCTCGGCGCCGGGGATCACGGCAGCCATGTCGGCCTGGCCACCGTCGCTGAAGTCCACCTCGACGACGACCGGGCTGCCGACGTCGAGCAGGGCGAGCTCGCCCTTCTTCGCCCGGTCGACCGCGGAGTGGGCCGCGTTGCGGAGCATCTCCTGGGCGACGTTGGGATGGACGGAGGCGGCCGCGTACCGGCTCACGGCGCGCTTGACGATGACCCGGCCGGCCCAGGGGAGCCAGTCCTCGATCTCCTCGGCCAGGGCGTCGTCGCCGGCCACCATCCCGACGGGCACGCCCCAGGCGCCCAGGACCATCGCGTTGAGGGCCGCCTCGCTGGCCTTGCGACCGTTGATCCGGACCTCGGTGGGGGCGCCGGAGTAGGTGTGGGCGATCGTGCCCCGGGGGTGTCCGGCCCGGGCGTGGTAGCCCACGAAGAGGGCCACGCCGAAGCCCAGGTCCGGGCCGGCTCCCTCGACCATCGACCACGGCTTGCGGCCCTGGATGACCGTCGCCCGCTGGTCCAGGTCGGCCGGCGTCAGGTTGTACATGTGCCAATGGCTGTCGTTGACGACGACCTCGCGGGCGCCGCCGCGGATCGCCCCGTCGATGGCCGCGTTCGTCTCGCCGACCATCAGCCGGACCGCGGCGTCGTAGCCCGGCTTGCCCAGCTCCGTCGGGTCGGCGTGGGAGACGCCGGCCAGGCCCTCCATGTCGACGCTGATGTAGACCTTCACGACCCCTCCTCCGGCGTGGGCGGCTCGTCGGCCGGGCCCTCGTCTGCGGGTCCCTCGCGGGCCGGCTGGCCGATCCAGACCTTGCCGCTGGCGAAGCGCTCGGCCTTCCAGATGGGCGCCCGCGCCTTCGTCTCGTCCATCGCGTAGGCCGCCGCCTCGAAGGCCTCCCCGCGGTGCGGCGCGGAGGCGACGATCGCCACGCTGGGCTGGCCGAGGGGGACCTCGCCGGTCCGGTGGACGATCGCCAGCCGGGTCACCCCGAACCGCTCGGCGATCTCGTCGGCGATCCGGGCGAGCTGGGCCAGGGCCATCGGCTCCAGGGCCTCGTACTCGAGCGAGGTGACGGCCTCGGCGGCGAAGCGGGCGGCCTCGGCCTCCTGGCCCGGGGCGGGCGTCCCGGCGGTGACCCGGGTCCGGCCCAGGAAGCCCACGACCGCGCCGTCCTCGTCGGTCGCCAGGCGGTCGGCGAGCTCGGCCAGGATCGCGGCGTCGAACGGATCCTCGCGCAGCTCCAGGATGCGGAACGGCGGCGAGGCAGGTCCGTCGGAGGCGTCGGCGCCGCCGCTGACCGGCGGGATGCAGGCCAGCTCGTCGCCGTCGGCCAGGAGCTCGTCGGGGTCCGCGTACTCGGAGTTCCGGGCGAAGCGAACGGCGGCCCGTCCGGGCGCCAGGACGGGGTGCCGGTCCACGAGCGCCGACCAGGCGTCCTCCACCGACGACCCGGCCGGCAGGTCCAGCTCCACGGTCCGCGCCCCAGCCTGCTCACGCTGCATCGCGAAGAGGCGGACCCGGACGTGGATCGCGGCCGCCGCGCCGGCGGCGCGGTCGCCGGGCCCGGTCACGAGCCGGCTCCTGCGGCCAGGACCGCGACGAGCAGCCCGTCGCCGATCGGCAGGATCGTGGCCCGGAAGCGCGGGTCGGCCTGCATGGTCTGATTGAAGTCCCGGATCGCCTGGTTGCCGCCCTGCCAGCCGCGGCGCTCCTCGCGCGCCCCGCTGACCTGGCCGCTGCGGAGGACGTTGTCGGCGACCACGAGGGCGCCCGGCGACAGGCGGGGCACCAGGGCCTCGACGTAGCCCAGGTACTCGTGCTTCAGGGCGTCGATGAAGGCCAGGTCGAACGGGCCGTCGAGTCGTGGATCGGCCGGACCGGGGCCGGCGCCGAGCGCCTCCAGGCCGGGCGCGCTGACGACCTCGATCCGCGCGTCGGCGATGCCGGCCCGGCGCCAGAAGCCACGGGCGGTCGCGGTCCGCCCCTCGTCGGGGTCGATCGTCACGATCGTGCCGTCGTCGGGCATCGCCAGCGCCATGCAGAGGGTGGAGTAGCCGATGGCGGTCCCCACCTCGGCGATCCGGCGGCGCCCGGTGGCGAGCACCCCCAGGAGCCGGCCGCTGGCCCGGTCCAGGATGGGGATGTCGTCCGGCTCGGCGGCGACCTCGATCTCGGCCAGGACGGGGTGGGGATCACCGGCCGCGGCCTCGATGTAGGCGAGGTCCTGCTCGGTGGGGATCCAGCTCTCGTCCGTCTTCACGCCCGCTTCACCCGCACTTCACCGGCGCCTTGCCGGCGTGGTAGCCGGCGGTCGACCGGCGCCTTGCCGGCGCTCCACCGGCGCTTGGCTGGCACGTCGCCGGCGCTTCCTCGACGCTTCGCTGGCCCTCGCCCGGCGCTGTCCTGTCGCTGCATCGCCACGCATCGTCCGACCCTACACGAAGAGCCCGGCGCCGAAGTAGAGCCCGGCCGCCACGATCGTGCCCGCCGAGATCACCCCGACGTTGATGTAGTGGAGGCCGGTGGACGACTCCATGGAGCGGGTCCGCGTCGTCTGGAGCGCCATCCAGCTGACGACGAGCGGGAAGACCAGGCCGATGACCAGCCGGAGCCAGACGAAGAGCGCCTGCGGACCCACGAGCGCCTCCAGGGGGTCCAGGTCCAGGTCCGGCGCGGAGATCCCCAGCCCCACGCAGGCAACGAAGAAGACCAGCTGCGCGGCCACGACCGCCATGAGGATCCGGCTCAGGAGGATGAGCGGCGCCTCGGGCAGCTTGGGCGTGACCAGGTACCAGTGGCCCAGGATCATCGCCGCGAAGACCCCGCCGGTGGCGGCCGAGAGCAGGAGCAGCTGGACCAGCAGGACGACCGGCCCGAGCCCAGGGAACGGGCCGCCCCAGGTGAGCGCGGCCAGGACCAGGACCGCCAGGGCCAGGCCCACCCCCAGGAGGCCGACCCGCTCCACCCGGCGGGCCCGGTAGAGGATCCAGGTGGTCACCGCCACGGCCACGAGGTAGCCGGCCAGCGCGCCCCGGCGGACCGGGTCGAAGGCCGCGTCGGCGGCGACCGGCGAGTCGCCCGGGGCGGCCGGGAGGTTCACGTCGGAGAGGAACGCCAGCAGGCCCAGGAGCAGGGCCGAGGTGGCGGTGAAGCCCAGGAAGCCCTTCGTGGCCGGGGTCCGCATCCGGAGGAGGACGGCGGTCCCGAACGCGCCGACCGACAGGGCGACGAGCACGGTCCAGTTGATGTACGCGAGGTTGAGGCCGATCGCCTGGGCTGCCACGAGGGGGAGTGTACGGGCGCGGGGCCCCGCGGGTCTGGGATGCGGCCCGGCGGTCCGCTCGGCCCTCCCTCGGGGTCGTCGCGGTCGCTAGGATGGCCGGACGGAGGTGTCTGCATGACGCTCGGTCGCGATACGTCGGTCACCTGGTACGGCCACGCCTGCGTGGAGGTCCGGACGCCCGGCGGCAAGGTGGTCCTCTTCGACCCCTGGTTCGGCAACCCCAAGAGCCCCAAGGCGGCGAGCGAGGTGGACCGCTGCGACGTGCTGCTCGTCACCCACGGCCATTCCGACCACATGGGCGACGCGGTCGAGATCGCGGACCGGCTCCATCCGGCCTGGCCGGCCATCCACGAGTGCTCGCTCTGGCTGGGCCCCAACTGCTCGGGCTCGGACAAGGTCATCGGGATGAACAAGGGCGGGACCGTCGAGGTCGAAGGCCTCAAGGTGACGATGACCTCGGCCGAGCACTCGGCAGGCGACTGGAACGCCCCGGCGGGCACCACCCTGTACCTGGGCGAGCCGGCCGGCTTCGTCGTGGAGCTGGAGAACGGCTTCCGCATCTACCACGCCGGCGACACCGCGGTCTTCGGCGACATGGCGCTGATCGGCGACCTGTACGAGCCCGACCTGGCGATGCTGCCGATCGGCGGCCACTACACCATGGGCCCGCGGGAGGCGGCCGTGGCCGTGGCCCTGCTGGGCGTGGAGCACGTCCTGCCGATCCACTACGGGACGTTCCCCATCCTGGCCGGGACCCCGGACGAGCTGCGCCGCCAGCTTGCGGAGCGGGGCCAGACGAACGTCACGGTCCACGCGCTGGAGCCGGGCGAGACGCTCGAGTAGGTCGACGACCCGTCTGGCGGACGACCGTCGTCCGCCAGCATGAACGAAGCCCCGGCCAGGGCCGGGGCTTCGTTCGGTCTCGGGAACCAGCGGACTCAGGCGACGGGCAGGTCAGGCACCGGATCGGTTCACGATCGACCCGACCGTCTGGAGCATGATCCGAAGATCGAGCAGGAGCGACATCCGCTCGATGTATTCGACGTCGAGCCGTAGGCGCTCATCGAAGGTGGTGTCACCCCGGCCTTTGACCTGCCAGAGACCCGTGATGCCTGGGGTCGCCTCGAGGCGCTCGGTGTGCCAGAGCGAGTACGTGCTCGCGGCGAAGCTCGTCGGCCTCGGCCCGACGAGCGACATCTCGCCGCGCAGGACGTTCAGGACCTGAGGAAGTTCGTCGAGGCTGGTCCTGCGAAGGAAGCCACCGACCCTGGTGATCCGCGGATCGTCCGGGATCTTGAAATCGGGCGAGGGAAGGACGTTGAGGTGCGCCAGTGATGCCTTCAGCTCCTCGGCGTTCGCCACCATCGTCCGGAACTTGAACATCCCGAAGCGGACGCCGTGCTGTCCGGTCCGCTGCTGACGGAAGAAGATCGGGCCAGGTGAGTCGAGGCGGATCATGAGCGCGCACAGGCCCATCGCGGGCAGGAGCAGCGGCAGCGCCGCGAGGACCAACACGATGTCCAGCACCCGCTTGACCGGCGCGTACCGACGCCTGATCATCCCTGACCCGCCTTCTCGGCAATCAGGTCATCGGGTTGCGACGCGTTCGCGAGGACGCGCGGCGTCGTCGCCGGATCGCCTTCGAGGAAGGCCAGCAGCGCACC
>DATHYZ010000305.1:0-4078 GCA_035458865.1 Candidatus Limnocylindrales bacterium | reverse complement strand
TCTCGGCCGGGCCGATGTTGCAGGCTCCGGGCTGGTAGGTCGGTTCCATGTCGTACTCGATCGCGGTCACGGCTGCCCTCAGGTCGGTGGTCATACCTACCGTTCGGGCGGCGGCGCCTCGCGGATGGCGTCGCGATCGGCTCCGGCCATCTTCCCGACGACGCGGACCAGGTCGAGGCGCAGCCGGTGGCGAGTCCGGAAGGCCCCCACCCGCGCCTGGAGGCTCGGGCCCGCCCCGGCCAGGACCTCGTCGAGCAGCGGACCGATCTGCATGCCGCTCACCTCGCCCACCTTCGTCCTCCTGGCGCCGTCATGGCCGCGGTGGGACCCACTCGCCGAGGGCACGCACCTCCGCGAGCATCGCCTCGATCGCCGGATCGAGCGCCTCGGCCGCCGCGACGGCGGTCTCCATCGCGGTCAGGCACAGGATGCCCTCCTCGACCGCGGCGTGTCGGATGTCGGCGGCGTCCCTGACCGCCCCGGACCGTGGCGTCGGCGTGTTCACCACCAGGCGGACGTCGCCGCGGGCGATGAGCTCGAGGATGGGGATCTCGCCGATCGAGGGATCCGCCTCTGCCCCGAGCTTCGCGACCGGCACGGCGTCGAGGCCGAGCTCGCGGAGCACCTCCCGGGTGCCCGGGGTGGCGGCCAGGGCGTAGCCGGACCGGTCGAGCGCCCGGGCGAGCCGCGGGAGATCCCGCTTGTCACGGTCGGCGATCGAGAGCAGGGCAAGATCGCCGGCGTCGCCCGGTCGCGGAGGGACGAGGCTGGCGCCGAGGAGGGCCTTGGCGAGGGCCACCCTCGGGTCCATGTGGAGCCCGATGACCTCCCCGGTCGACTGCATGAAGGGACCGACCGAGGGATCGACCCCCCGGAGCTTGGCGGTCGAGAAGGCCGGCGCCTTGACCGCGACGAGCGGCGGTGGCGGAAGGAGACCGGTCCCCCACCCGAGCTCGGCGAGCGTCGCCCCGAGCGAGATCCGGACCGCCAGCTCGACCATCGGGACGCCGGTCACCTTCGACAGGAAGGGAACGGTGCGGCTGGCGCGCGGGTTGACCTCGATGAGGTAGACCCCGTCGTCGCGGACGATGAACTGCGCGTTGACGAGCCCCTTGGCTCCCAGGGCCAGGACGACCCGCTCCATCGCGGCGACGACGAGGCCCTGGTCCGCCTCCGAGACGGACTGCGGCGGGAAGTAGGCGACGGAGTCACCGGAGTGGACGCCGGCGCGCTCGACGTGCTCGAGCAGCCCCGGGATGAGGACGTGCTCGCCGTCGCTCACCGCGTCGACGTCCACCTCGATGCCCTCGAGGAACCGGTCGATCCGGACGGGTCGGTCGGGGTCCACGACGGTGGCAGCGGCGAGCTGGCGGACGAGGTCCTCCGGCGAGTATGCGAAGTCGATCGCCAGGCCGCCGATGACGAACGACGGCCGCACGATGACCGGATAGCCGATCCGCTCGGCCAGGGTCAGCGCCTCCTCGATGCTCTCGGCCATCCCCCCGTCCGGCTGGGGGATGCCGAGGCGGTCGAGCAGCGCCGCGAAGCGGACCCGATCCTCGGCCTGGTCGATGGCCTCGAGGTCGGAGCCGAGGAGCGGGATGCCCGATGCCGCGAGCGGCCCGGCCAGGTTGAGCGGCGTCTGGCCGCCGTAGGCGACCACGGCGGGCAGCGGGACGGCTCCCGGGGCGGTCTCGGCGGCGATCACGGCTGCGACGGACTCCGTGTCGAGGGGCTCGAAGTAGAGCCGCGACGATGCGTCGAAGTCGGTCGAGACGGTCTCCGGGTTCGAGTTGATCATCACGGCGCTCCAGCCGGCCGCGCGGAGCGTCTCGGCAGCCTGGACGGCGCAGTAGTCGAACTCGATGCCCTGGCCGATGCGGACGGGACCCGAGCCGATGACGAGCGCGGCGGGTCGCTCGACGACCGGCGCCTCGGGGGGCGAGCCGGCCGCGGCATAGGTCGAGTAGAAGTACGGCGTCTCGGCGGCGAACTCGGCCGCGCAGGTGTCGACCATCGCGTATCCGGGTCGCAGGCCCACCGCCTCGCGGGCCGACGCGAGCGCGGCCGGAGTCGTCCCCGCGAGGCCGGCCAGCTCGTGGTCGCCGAAGCCGGCGCGCTTCGCCGTGGCGAGGAGGGCCATCGCGGCGGCATCGCCGGGATCGGCGAGGGTGGGGCCGGCGGCGCGGACCGCCGCCTCGAGGGCCACGTTCCTGCCCAGCTCGGCGAGGAACCATGGCGCGATGCCGGTGACCTGGTGGACGAGGTGCTCCGACACGCCGCGCCGGAGGAGCGCCAGGACCCGCCAGAGCCGGGAGTCGGACGGCCCCAGGAAGCGCCGCAGGACGATCGGCGCCGCCGACCGCTCGGCCAGTCGCGTCGATTCGCACGCCTCGCCCCGCTCCCCGATCCAGCGGATGGGTTCCGCCGCCTCGTCCGGGTCATCGGGGTCGCGGCCCTCGCCGTAGACGGCATCGAGGTAGCGGAGCGTCGGCGCCCACGCCGGGTCCTCCGCCAGTGGCCCGGCACCGGCCTGCTCGAGGCCGCGCAGGGCCTTGTTGAGGGCAGCGCCGAAGGTCCGCTCGATGGCCATCACCTCGCCGGTCGCCTTCATCTGCGAGCCGAGGGTCCGGTCGGCGGTCGGGACCTTGTCGAACGGGAAGCGCGGGAGCTTGACCACGACGTAGTCGAGGGCCGGCTCGAAGGCCGCCACCGTGGTCCCGGTCACGACGTTCGGGATCTCGGCCAGCCGCCGGCCGGCGGCGATCTGGGCGGCGACCCGGGCGATCGGGTAGCCGGTCGCCTTGCTGGCCAGCGCCGACGATCGGCTCACCCGGGGGTTCACCTCGATGACCGCGTACTCGGTCGAGTCCGGCGACAGGGCGAACTGGACGTTGCAGCCGCCCTCGACGCCGAGCGCCCGGATGATGGCCAGGGCGGCGCTGCGGAGCCGCTGGTGGACGGAGTCGGTCAGCGTCTGCACCGGCGCGACCACGATCGAGTCCCCGGTGTGGACCCCGAGCGGGTCGACGTTCTCCATTGAGCAGACGGCGATGCAGGTGTCGTCGGCGTCCCGCATGACCTCGTACTCGACCTCCTGCCAGCCGACGAGGCACCGCTCGACCATCACCTGGCGGATCGGGCTCGCCCGGAGGCCGGCCCGGACCCGCTCCCAGTACGCCGGCTCGTCGCCGACGATCCCGCCGCCCGTGCCACCGAGCGTGAAGGCCGGCCGGATGATCGCCGGCAGTCCGATCTCCGCCAGGGCCGCGGTCGCGGAGGCCTCGCGCTCCTGGGGCGTCGCTCCCTCGACGATGGCCGACGGGGCGTACGGCTGGCCGATCCGGTCCAGGAGGTCCCGGAAGGCCTCGCGGTCCTCGGCCATCTCGATCGCCTCGAGCGGCGTGCCGATCAGCCGCACGCCGTGCCGCTCGAGCACACCGGCCCGCGACAGCGCGACCGCGAGGTTGAGCGCCGTCTGCCCGCCGAGGCCGGCCAGGAGGCCCTCCGGGCGCTCGCGGGCGATGACCGCCTCGACGGCCTCGACGGTCAGCGGCTCGAGATAGACGACGTCGGCGACCTGGGGGTCGGTCATGATCGTGGCGGGGTTGGAGTTGACGAGGATGGTGCGAACGCCCTCGGCCCGGAGCGCGCGGCAGGCCTGGGTCCCGGCGTAGTCGAACTCGGCGGCCTGGCCGATGACGACCGGCCCGGAGCCGAGGATCAGGACCGACTCGGGCCGGCTCGGGACACCGGCGGGGCGAGGCGCCGCCTCGGGCGTCGTCACTCCGGGTCCTCCGATGGGCGGGCGGGGTCGCTACCGCTCGAATGGCGTCGATGGACGGCCGCCACGAAGCGGTCGAAGACCGCCAGCGCGTCGAGCGGGCCCGGGGCGCCCTCCGGGTGGTACTGGACCGTCTCGATCGGCCGCTCGACGTGGCGAAGTCCCTCGACCGAGCCGTCGTTGAGGTTGACCTGGCTGACGCGGAAGCCGGACCCGGCCGGCAGCGTCTCCGCGACCACCTGGACCTCGTGGTTCTGGGCCGTGACCTGGACCTGCCCCGAGTCCAGGTCACGG
>DATHYZ010000304.1:0-6790 GCA_035458865.1 Candidatus Limnocylindrales bacterium | reverse complement strand
CTGGCCCTGGCGATCCTGCCGCCGCTGCTCCGCGGCCGCGGGTCGGGCGACGCGGACCGGGCTGCCGGCCCCCCGACCCTCATCCGCCTTGCCGCGACGGCTGGTCGACCCGAGGCCGCCCTCGTGACCGGCGAGACCGATCCCGGGGTCTACGACCGGATCGTCCGGATCGCCGCCTGGACCTACCTCATCGCCGTCGCGGCCATCGTGGTGGTCAGCGGCGCCTGGCCGGACACTCAGACCGCGATCCTCGTGGTGGTCCTCCTGGCCGGGGCCGCGGTCCTCCTCATCCACGACGTCTTCCCGCCGGAGGCGCTGGGCCCGGCACGACCGATCGTCGAGGGCAGCGTGGCGATCACGGTGGCCAGCGCGCTGGTCCTGCTGACCGACCAGGCCTCGAGCCCGTTCTTCTTCACCTTCCCGCTCATCGTCGCCGGCGCCTCGCTCGTGGCGTCGCTCCCCTGGGCCGTGGCCCTGACCGCCTTCGCCAGCCTGGCCTACGTGGTCGCCATCCTGCTGCCGGTGGGCGGCCCGGCCCTCGACACGACCCAGGCGATCACCGTCACCGTCAACCTGACGGCCATGGTCCTGATCGCCTACGTGGCCATGGTCGTGGGCCGGGAGCAGCGTCGATCCCGGGAGGCCGCCATCCGGGCCTCCACGGTGGATTCCCTGACGGGCCTCTTCAACCGGCCGTTCCTCTTCGCCGCCGTGGAGCGCGAGATCGCCCGCAGCAGTCGGTCCGGGCGCGGGTTCTGCATCCTGCTCATGGACGTCGACGGCCTGAAGCCGGTGAACGACCGCTACGGGCACCACGTCGGCGATCGTCTCCTCCGTCGGGTCGGGGACATCATCCGGATCGGGGTCCGCCGGATCGACACGCCGGCCCGCTACGGCGGCGACGAGTTCGCGGTCCTCTGCCCGGAGACCGACCCGACCGGCGCCTTCGTCCTGGCCGAGAAGATCCGCCAGGGGGTGGCCGAGGGCGCCGTCGACGCTCCCGACGGCCCCATCCGACCATCGGTCTCCATCGGCGTCGTCGCCTACCCGGACGACGGCAGCTCCGCGGACGCCCTGCTGATCGCCGCCGACCAGGCCATGTACCGGTCGAAGCGGGCCGGCCGGGACCGCGTCACGGGAACGACCGGTCGCGACATCTCGGTCGGCCCATCGGCGCGCTCGGTGTAGCATCCGGCGCGTGACCGGCTTCCCCACGCGCGTCATCAGCGCCGCCACTCGCGCACCCAGGGTCGATCTGCAGCCGAGCTCGGTGCCGATCCACCAGACGGCGCCGTTCGCGGCCGCCGATGCCGAGGAGCTCAGGGCGATCGCCGCCAGCGGCGCCTGACCCCGTCGTGGCGACCCTGACTGCCGGGAGGCCGGCCTCGGCCCGACGGAGCCCGGCCGGCCCGTTCGGTCGGATCGGCGCGGCCGCCTGGCGACTCTTCACCTCGGTCGACTTCGCGGTCATCCAGATCATCGCCCTGGCCGTCCTGGCGACCGTCGGGATGACCCTGCCCCAGCTGCCCGACTCGGCCTTCCGCTCCGCCACCGACTACGCGGACGCCATGGCCGAGGTCCACCTCCGTCTCGACCCGGTCCTCGGCTCGATGGTGGTCGATGGGCTCGAGCGCCTGCAGCTGTTCCAGGTCTTCCGCTCGGTCTGGTTCTCCGTCGGCCTCGTGGTCCTGCTCTTCTCGATCCTGATCTGCACCCTCGATCGCACGCCACGCCTGTGGCGATCGGCCGCGGAGGTGCGGGTCGTCCAGCCGCCGACCTTCTACGACCCACGGCTCCCCGAGCGGGCGGTCGTGACGGCCGTTCCCGCCGACGGGCTTCGAGCGGTCCTCCGCCGGCATCGCTTCCACCTGCGCGAGGTGGAGGTCGACGGGGAGATCCAGGTCCTGGCGGACCGGCACCGGTGGACCAAGCTGGCGACCCTGCTGACCCACGCCGGCCTGATCCTGTTCCTGGTGGCAGCCGCCGTCACGAGCCTGTTCGGCGACGAGGCCGGCCTGGTGGTCGCCGAGGGCGACTCGCTGACCGTCCAGCCCATCGGGACGCCCGACCTCCTCGTCGTCAAGAACCTCGGCTTCGAGGCTCCCGGCCTCGAGACCGGGCAGCCGGAGGATTTCTCGACGGACCTCGCTGTCTTCCAGAACGGCGATGAGATCGCTCGCAAGGTCATCCGCGTCAACGATCCGCTCAGCGTCGCCGGCTACACGTTCCACCAGAACGGCTTCGGGCCGGCGCCCGACCTCCTGATCCGGGACCGGGCGACCGGCGCCGTCCTCTGGACCGGCCCGGTCGTGCTGACCGACGAGGTCGCCGGCCTCCCCTTCGGGATCACGGCCGTGCCCGGACGGGACGCCGGGCTGCAGCTGTTCCTCGACCGGGGCGATGACGGCGGGCCGGTCGTCCTGGCGATCCCGTACCAGGTCGTGGGCACGATGCCCGACGGAACACCACGGACCCAGGAGCTGGGCGCGCTGGCGCTCGTTCCGGGCGAGAGCGGCACCGCGCCGACGATCGACTTCGTCGTCGGGCTCCGTGGGATCTCCGAGTACACCCTGCTCATCGCCAAGCACGACCCCGGCCAGGGCCTCGTCTGGCTGGCGTTCGGACTCCTGATCGTCGGCCTCGTCGTGACCTTCTGGCTTCCACGACGACGGATCTGGGCCCGCCTCCGGCCCGACGGGGAGGCGACGCTGGTCGCACGCTTCGACCGCTACGTCGACATGGACCGGGAGTTCGGGGCCGTCGTCGACGACGTCGTGACCGTCCGGCGCCCGCGGGCGGACGACGGCGGGAGTGGCTGATGGCCACCCTCGGCGAGATCCGCGACGCGGTCTTCCCATCGGCGACGGCGAGTAGCGCAGCCGACGCCCGGCTCGGAGCCACGGTGGGCTGGGTCCGGGTCCTGCGAGCCCGGGTCCCGGCCCTGGACGCTCCGGAGCCCGGCGACCTCATCGTCGTCCCCGTCTCCGCCCTGGCCATCGTCGCCCCGTCCTCCAGCCTGATCGTGGAGCTTGTCGTGGCCCTGGCCCGGTCGCGGGTCGCGGGCCTCCTGGTCGTCGGGACGGATGCCTACGGTGCGGTCGAGCCGGGCGACCGCGGACCGGCAGCCGAGCTCGTCGAGGCGGCCGGGTCCGCGGGCCTGCCGGCCTTCCACCTCGGCGGGGGCGACGTCGCTGCGCTCGAGCGGGCGATCATCGGCTGCATCATCGATCGGCGTGCCGAGCTGGAGCACCAGGCCGGTGTCCTCGAGGCGCGGCTGGAGCGGTTGGCCCTCGGTGGCGGGGAGCCCGCCGAGCTGCTGGCCGAGGTCGGGACCTTCCTGGGCCGCCCGGTGGCCCTGGAGGGTCGCCGCGGCGACGTCCTGGCGGCCCACGTCCCAGCCGGGGATCCCGCTGCGGCCGCGGCGGTGGCCAGGTACCAGGGCGGCGCCCGCACCGGAGCTCTCCGGGTGAACCTGCCGGGAGGCGGCGGGGCGTCCGCCGAGCCGGCCGTCGAGCGCTCGGCCGGGACGCTCGTCCTGCTGGGGGCGCGACCGGCCAGCGAGCTCGAGCGCATCGCGACCGAGCGGATCGCGGGGCTCGTGGCGCTGCAGCTCGCCCGGGACGAGGCGGTCCGGCGCGCGCGTGACGCCGGTCGCCGCGATGGGGCCCTGCCCTCCGCCGGACCGCCGTGGGTGGTCCTCGTGGCCCGCCAGGGATCGGCCGAGGCGGCCGGCGGCATCGAGACCCGCGAAGCGACCCGCCGCGAGATCCGCGCCCTCGCGCCGGCGCGGGTCCTGGCCCTGCGGGGCGACGCCGAGAGCCTCGAGCTGAGAGCCGTGCTCGCCGCGGGCGCCGAGGACCCGGGTGGCCTCGCGATGGCAGCGAGGATCGCGGCCCTGCTGGGCCGGTCGGTCGCCGTGTCGCGTCCGTTCCACGCGCCGGGCGACCGACCCCTGGCCGAGGCGGAGGCCCGCTCGACGCTGGAGGCGGTGGAGGGTCTTGCCGATGCGGATCCCTCGATCGGCGGGGTGCTGGTCGCACGGGCCGATCGCCAGGCCGCCTACCGGCTGCTGGGCGGTCTGCACAACGTCCCCGACGGCACGCGACACGCTCGCACCCTGCTGGAGCCACTGCTCGTGGGCCGACCCGAGGTCGTCGCGGAACGGCTCGCGACACTCCGGGCCGTGCTCGAGGCCCCCGGGATGGCGGAGGCGGCCGACGCGCTCGGGATCCACCGCAACACGCTGGCCTACCGGCTCCGCCGCATCGAGGCGCTGACCGGTTGGCGACCGACCGACCCCGAGCTCCGGTTGCCCCTGGCGATGGCCGTCAGGCTCGTGCAAAGCGCACAATAGCCGCGCCACGCCGCTGCCCTCGAGGGCCCCACAGGCCCTGATATCCTCGCCTCGCGTCGAGATGATCACGGCGAACTAGTGCATCGGGCACAAGTCGCCGGACAGGACCCGGCAGAGCCCGGGTGCGCGAGGAGGCGAAGGCATTGGCTGAGATCCCGGCGGAGACCAAGGATCAGATCGAGCGGGCGAAGGCGAGCGGGATCCGCTTCGTCCAGCTCCAGTTCACCGACATCGTTGGGTCGGTCAAGGCCGTCACGATCCCGGTCCACCAGCTCGAGAGCTCGGTGGCCCACGGGACCTGGTTCGACGGCTCGTCGATCGAGGGCTTCACCCGGATCGCCGAGTCGGACCAGTACCTGGTCCCGGACATGTCGACCTTCGCCGAGATCCCCTGGCAGAAGGGCAGCGGACCACGCGGCACCGCCCGCGTCATCTGCGACGTCTACACGCCCAAGGGCGAGCCCTTCGTCGGCGATCCCCGCTACATCCTCAGGCGCCAGGTCGACCGCGCCCGCGAGCTCGGCTACGTCGTCAACATGGGCCCGGAGCTGGAGTTCTTCCTCTTCCGGCGCGACGAGAACGGCCGGGTGGCGCCACTTCCGCACGACCTGGCCGGCTACTTCGACTTCACCACGGACCTCGCCCAGGAGGTCCGCCAGGACATGGTCGACGCCCTCGGCGCCTTCGGCATCAACGTCGAGGCCGCCCACCACGAGGTCGCCGAGGGACAGCACGAGATCGACTTCGAGTACTCGGACGCGATCCGCACCGCCGACAACGCCCTGACCTTCAAGTTCACGCTCAAGGCGGTCGCCCAGCTCCACGGCCTGTACGCGACGTTCATGCCCAAGCCGATCCACGGGATCAACGGCTCCGGCATGCACACACACCAGAGCCTGTTCTCGATCGCCGAGCAGCGGAACGCGTTCGCCGATCCGTCGAACCAGTACGGGTTGTCGGACGTCGCTCGTTCGTATGCGGCGGGGATCCTGACCCACGCCCGGGGCATGATCGCGGTCCTGGCCCCGCTCGTGAACAGCTACAAGCGGCTCGTGCCCGGCTACGAGGCGCCGACCTATCTCACCTGGGGTCGCACCAACCGCTCCGCCCTGATCCGCGTCCCGAAGGTCTCCCCGGGCAAGTCGATCGAGGGCACCCGGCTGGAGGTCCGCTGTCCGGATCCGGCCTCGAACACCTACCTCGCGTTCGCGGCGATGATCGCCGCGGGGCTCGATGGCGTGGAGAAGGGGATGACCCTCGGCGAGCCCGTCGAGGAGAGCCTCTTCGAGATGGACGCCATGCGGATCGCCGAGAAGGGGATCAGGGAGCTCCCGGGGACCCTCGGCGAGGCGATCAACGAGCTCGAGGCCGATCCGGTCATCTGCGAGGCCCTGGGCGACCATGTGCTGTCCCATTACCTCGAGGCCAAGCGGGCCGAGTGGGACGAGTACAAGACCCAGGTCACCAAGTGGGAGCTCGACCGCTACCTCGAGGCGTACTAGGCGACCGACCGGCCGTCGCCGGACGGCGACTCCCGGACCGGGATCCGAACGGCCGGCGCTCCCAGGCGGGGCGCCGGCCGTTGTGTTCGGGTCGAACGGCGTCCCTGCGCTAGCCCGCGGTGGCCGCTGCGTCCCCCTCGTCGGTCAGCACGCCCATCGCCCTGGCCTCGCGGCCCAGGAAGACGAGCACCACCTGGTACGTCACCGCCAGGCTCACGATCGCCAGGACGAGGACGGGGCCCTTCGGCAGCACGAAGAGCAGGATGATCGGGACGACGATCCCGGCGAGCCGCATCGGGCCCGGGTTCCGGACGATCCAGGCGCCGGTCCTCGTGCCCGGCAGCCGGCGGAGCCAACCCGGCCCGCTCAGGAAGTACGCGACAACGGCGACGACCAGCGCGATCCCGACGAGCACCTCGGTCCAGCTGGCGAGGTCGGTCAGGGTCGATTCGATGGTGGCCCGTCCGATCGTCCCCAGCGTGCCGCGGGTCAGCTGGCCGATCAGCCATTCCTGGGCTGCGCCGATGGCGAGGTAGGCGACCGCGAACGAGATCGCCAGGCCGATCGCCAGCTGCACGGTCGCCCGACGGCGATCGAGGGCGATGGCGAGGGTCAGGATCCCGAGCAGGATCGTGCTGATGATCAGCACCACGACGACGATGTCGAAGACCCGGAGGAGGACCCGCGCGGTCTCGATGGCGTCGGTCTCGGCGACCGGGACCAGGAGGATGTCCGTCCCGGGCTCCAGGCCCAGGTTCTCCTCGAGCCAGGCCTGGATGCGCTCCGGGGTCTCGAACTCCGTGAAGTCCGGGATCGTCAGCGAGCTGTCGATGATCCCGGCGTCCTGGAGGGTGCGCAGGGCGATCTCCACCAGTCCCCGCATGTCGACGTAGACGGTCCCGTCCTCGGAGATGACCACGTCGGAGTCGCCGCG
>DATHYZ010000303.1:0-27166 GCA_035458865.1 Candidatus Limnocylindrales bacterium | reverse complement strand
ACGCTCTCGCGATCCTCGAGGACCTCGATCGCCGGGGCGTCCTCCGGCGGACGCCCCAGGGGCACGTGCCCGGACCTCGGGCCGGCGCTCCCGGGGCCCTCCCGTGACCCGCCCCACGGGACGGTCGGATCGGCGCCCCGGGGGACATGGGCCGGAGCCGGCCGACCACGTCACCGGCATCGTGCTCGCGGGGGGTGCCTCACAGCGGTTCGGCAGCGACAAGCTGGCCGCCCACATCGAGGGTCGGCCGCTGCTTCGCCACGCGGTCGACGCGATGGCGCTGCGGGCCGGATCGGTGGTCGTGGCCGTCCAGCCGGGGAAGCTCCCCGGGTTGGGCGGTCCGCCCCCGACGATCCCCGTCCGCTTCGTCGAGGATCCCGTCGCCGAGGGCGGCCCGCTCGTCGGCCTGGCATCGGCGCTGGAGGCCACGACGACCGAGTCGGCGCTGGTGATCGGCGGTGACATGCCGTCCGTGCCGGCGTCGGTCCTGGACCTCCTGCTCGACCGCCTCGGCACGGGCGCGGACGCCGCCATCCTGGTCGACGAGGGCGCGCCACGACCGTTGCCCATGGCGGTCCGCGTCGCCGGGGCCCGGTCCGCCGCCCGGCTGGTGCTGGCCGAGGGTCGTCGAAGCCTCCTCGCGATGCTCGACCAGATCCGCGTCGAGGCGATCCCCGAGGCCGCCTGGCGATCGGTCGATCCGGCCGGTGACGCCCTCCTGGACGTGGACCGCCCTGCCGACCTGGACGCGGGCCGTCCGGCCTGATCCGGGGCGTCGTTCGCCGCGCGCAGGAATGCGACCGGCGGTCCGAACGGACCGCCGGTCGATCTGGTCTCCGCAGCCGGGAGGAGAGGGAGTCAGCTGCGGTAGGGGTTGTCGGTGAGCTTCGGTACGATCATGAAGGTGTCGGAGACGGGCTCTTCGAGCTTCCCCCGGAGCCACCCCGCCGTTCGGGCGACGATGGACCGTCGGGGCCCGCGGGCGCTGGCGGCCCGGGCGAGCCGCGCCTGTCGAGCGTCCTCGTGAAGCTGGTCGATCGCCTGCTGGGCGATGATCGCTGCGTATCCGTGCATTGCCTGGACCTCCTTCCTGCGCCCCGCCGTTCCTCGGTGGGGTTCGCAAGTCGAATGGTCGCAGCGCGATGGCTCGGCGCCCACTGACAAGGGTCCGCGCGCCGCCTACGTCAAGCGTCGCGCCGTCGTCTGGACGCCCGGCCGCCCGGTCGTCGGGTCGCCCTCAGCCCTCCAGGCCGTCCTCATGGACGACCTCGCCCTCGACGAGCGTCAGGACGACGCGGGCATCGCCGATCGGGCCGGCGTCGGGCGCGAAGAGATCGCGGTCGAGCACCGCGAGGTCCGCCAGCTTGCCCACCTCGAGGGTCCCGGTGACGTCGTCGATGTGGTTCACGTAGGCCGAGCCGATCGTGAACGCGGCCAGGGCGTCGTCGAGGTTCAGCCGCTCGTCGGGCAGGAAGCTGGCGGCCTCCCCGCGACTCCGGTCCGAGATCCGCTCGACGGCGACCTCGATCTCGAGCAGCGGGTCAGGCGTGCTGACGCTCCAGTCCGAGCCCATGCAGAGCATGGAGCCGGCCCGTCGCAGGGAGGCATAGGGGTACTGCCAGCCCGTCCGCTCCGGGCCCAGGAACGGGACCGTCAGGACATCCATCTGGTCCTCGTGGCAGGCCCAGTACGGCTGGGCGTTGGCGACGAGGCCGACGCGTCGGAACCGGGGCAGGTCGTCCGGGTGGATGACCTGGATGTGGGCGACGTGCGGCCGTGTGTCACTCCAGCCGTTCGCCCGCCGGGCGGCCTCGACCGCGTCGAGCGCGTTGCGGACGGCTCGATCGCCGATGGCGTGGAAGTGCGGCTGCAGCCCCTCCGCGTCCATCCGGGGAACGGCCTCGAGGAGGACCTCCCGGGCGATGAAGTCGATGCCGGCGTTCGAGGTGGGACGGCCGTCGCCGTCGAGATACGGCTCGAGCATCGCGCCGGTGAAGTTCTCGAGCACCCCGTCGAGCATGAGCTTGACGCTCGTCCGGCGGTAGCGCCCGACCGGGCCCCGGTCGCGCCAGGCCAGGATCTCGTCGAGCTGCTCCAGCCCGGCCTTCCGATCCCACCAGCGGGCGCCCGCAACGCGAGCGGTCAGCTCCCCGCGCTCGGCGAGGGCCTCGTAGGCCTTGTCATCCTCCTCGAGGATGATCGCGTCCTGCCAGGCCGTGATCCCGAGCGAATGCAGATACCGCTGCCCCTCCAGGAGCCCGCGCACCATCTCCTCGGGCGGCGTCTCGGGGATGAGCTGCCTCACCAACGTCATCGCGCCCTCGTGGAGCGTCCCCTGCGGCTCGCCGTCGGCGGTCCGCTCGATCCGGCCATCGGCCGGGTCCGCGGTGTCGCGGTCGATGCCGGCCAGCTCCAGCGCCCGCGAGTTGACCCAGGCGCCGTGCCCGTCCCGGTTCGTGAGGAAGGCGGGCCGGTCGGGGGCGACGGCGTCGAGCAGCTCCTTCGACGGAGTCCCACGCGGGTAGTCGGCCATCTGCCACCCGCCGCCCAGGATCCACTCGGTCTCCGGGTGCGATGACGCGTAGGCCCGAACGGTCTCCACGCAGGCCGTCGCGCCGTCGACTCCGTGGAGCTCGCAGCGGAGCATCGCCAGGCCGCCGTGGGTCGGGTGGACGTGGGCATCCTGGAACCCCGGCAGGACCATCCCGCCCCGCAGGTCCACGACCCGGGTCGCGGGGCCCACCAGCCGCTGCGCGTCGCGGGCCAGTCCCACGAAGACGATCCGGCCGTCGCGGACGGCGATCGCCTCGGCCACGCGCCGGGTGGCGTCCATGGTGGCGACGACGCCGCCCGTCAGGACAAGGTCGGCGGCCTGATCGGTGGGCACGGAGCGGGTGGATGGAGCGGATCGTGCACGATCGATGGGCATGGGGAGGTTCCTCGCTGCGGTGCCGCCCGGCCCGGCGAGGACGCATGCAGGGTGGACCGGCGGCAGGAGGATGCCACGCCGGTCGCGAGGCGGAGGCCCGGGACCGGCCCGCGCGACGGAGATCGCCCGCTCGCCCCACCGGGAGGGCCCGCACCCGGCGGCAGCACCCGCTAGAGTCGGACCACGGAGCGCCGGCCCGGGCGCCCGAGACACGAGGTCCTGTCGTGACGAGCGTCCATCTCCTCCACGCCGGCTACGCCGGCGATCGCGTGGCCAGCAGCGTCGTGCTCGTCCGGGACGGCGACGCCCTCATCGTCGCCGATCCGGGCATGGTCGCCCGGCGGACGCTGATCCTCGATCCGCTCGCGGCGCTCGACGTGGCTCCGGAGGCCGTGACCCACGTCTTCCTCTCGCATCACCACCCCGACCACACCGTCAACATCGCCCTGTTCCCGAACGCCGAGGTCGTCGACTTCTGGGCCCGCTACCGAGCCGACGAATGGCTCGACCACGATGGCGACGGCTACCGGCTCTCGCCCCGGAGCCAGTTGTGGCTGACGCCGGGCCATACCGAGGAGGACGCGACCCTGGTGGTGGAGGCCGACGACGCCGTCTACGCGCTGACCCATCTCTGGTGGCGTGGGGACCGGACCCCCGACGTCGATCCGCTGGCCTGGGACCAGGCGGCCATCGGGCGCGGCCGGGCCCGGGTCCTCGAGACGGCCGACGTCGTCATCCCGGGTCACGGGCAACCGTTCCGGGTCCGCTAGCGCCGGGTCCTTGGCCGGCCGCCCCGATCAGCCGCGGATCGCGTCGATGTTGAGGCGGACGTAGTCGAGGACCGGCTCGGCCATCCGCTCGGCGACCGCGCGGACGAAGCCCGCCTGCTCAGGCCCTGGAAGACGTTCGAGGTGGGCGCCGAGGACGATCGTCCGCAGGTAGGTCTCGAGCGGCTCCCCGCGGCTCAGCTCGACCCGTTCCTCCACGAGCCAGCAGCGGACGTCGCGGAAGCCCGCCGCCTCGAGGCGCAGCGTCGTGGCCTCGGGCGTCTCGAACCGGTGCGGACCGCGCCAACCGTCGCCGACCGTCTCGAGGATCGCGAAGATGGCCTCGAGGTTGCCGGCCCCGCCGCACTGGGCCGCCAACCGGCCGCCCGGGCGGAGGACGGCGGCGAGGTGCCCGAAGAGCGCATCGTGGTCCGGGACCCAGTGGAACGCCGCGGTCGACAGGATCGCGTCGACGGGCGGGTCGACCGGCAGCGGCCGAGCCAGGTCGGCCACCACGTACTCGACCCGATCCCCGAACCGGCCGAGGCGCCGCCGCGCCTCGTCGAGCATCGACGGCGAGCCGTCGAGGGCCACGACCCGTCCGCGAGGGAGCCGCTCTGCAAGGAGCTCGGTGACCCGACCGGAGCCGCAGCCGGCGTCAAGGACGCGCTCGTCACCCACCAGCCGGAGGCGGTCGAGCACCGTCGCCCCCATCCGGAGCATCGGGTCGGAGATCCGGTCGTAGGTGGCGCCGTCCCAGTCTCGCGGACGAGCTGTCGCGTCGCGGCTCGAGGGCACGCCGCTCATCCCCCGTCCGGCGGATCCGGCTCCTGCTCCGGGTGGGTCGCGGCCCCGACCCTCGTCGGTCCGCGCAGCCCGACCCCGTTGATGACCGCCCCTGCCAGCAGCATCGCCGACGCGACGGCCATCGCCAGGTGGAAGGCCTGGGTCGATGCCTCGGCCGCCGCGTCGACGATCTCCGGCGGCACGTCGGGGCCCGGGGGCACGAGCGGCTCCAGCTCCTGGACGATCGGATCGTCGAGCTCGAGCCCCGGGACGAGGCTGGCGACGGTCGGGTAGAAGGATGCGCTCACCACGACGAACAGGGCCGCCCCGGCCAGCGGAGCGCCGACCCGCGAGACCGCGTTGTTGATCGCCGAGCCCAGCCCGGCCCGCTCGAGCGGCACCGACGCCATCAGTGCGGTCGTGAGCGGAGCGACCAGGAGCGCGATCCCCAGGCCGTAGACGACCATCGCCGGGCCGAGATCGACGAGCGCGTCCGTCGGCGGCACGAGGCTTGCCGGGTCGTCGAGGGTGGCCGTCCAGGCCGCGCTGTCGGCCGGGACCCGGATGAGCCAGGCGAGCCCGGCCGCCATGAGCAGTGGCCCGATGACGAGGAACCGACGCGGGCCGACCCGGGCGGCGACCCGGCCGGAGGACGTCGAAAGGAACGTCATCAGGAGGGCGGGGATGGCGGCCGCGATGCCGGACGCCAGGGGGCTGTAGCCGAGCGTGCCCTGGAGGAAGAGCGCCAGGAACGCGAGGTACATGTACAGGGCGCCGTAGACGACGAGGGTGGAGAGGTTGATCGTCGCGAACGCCCGGTCGCGGAACAGCCCCAGCGGGACCAGCGGATCGGGACGGCGGGCCATCACGACCGGGAAGGCGACGAGGGCGACGGCGCCCACGCCGAGCGCCACGAAGGCGATCGGGTCGGACCAGCGGCTGTCCTGGCCCCGGATCGCTCCGAAGCTCAGGCCGCCGATGGCGAGGGCGATGAGCGCCGCCCCGAGCCAGTCGAGCCGCCGCCTTGCGCCGGCATCGCGGGACTCCGCCACGAACCGCAGGGCGAACAGGGCGACCAGCACCAGGGGCACGTTGATGAGGAAGGCTGCCCGCCAGGAGACCGCCTGGACGAGGACGCCTCCGACGATCGGCCCGAGCACGATCGTCGCCGAGGTGGCCGCGGCCCAGAGGCCGAACGCCCGGCCGCGCTCCTCCCCGGCGAAGCTCGCGGTGATGATCGCCAGGGAGCCGGGGACCAGGAGCGCTCCGGACGCACCCTGCAGGAGCCGCGCGAGGACGAGGACCTCGAGGGTCGGGGCGAGCCCACAGGCCACCGAGGTCACGCCGAACCCCACGAGCCCGATGGCGAACACCCGCCGCCGGCCGTAGCGGTCCCCGGCGGCGCCCGCCAGGATGAGCAGGGCGGCCAGGACGACGAGGTAGCCGGCGTTGACGTAGGTCAGGCCCTCGAGCTGGCCCAGGACCTCGGACGGCAGCTCGCTGCCGATGACCTTGAGGGCGACGTTGACGACGGTGCCGTCGAGGAACACGACCGCGGATCCGAGGATCGTCGCGAGCAGGACCCAGCGGCGTCGAGGCTCCATCCGTCCTCCCTCCTCGCCGGACCGTGCTCGATCGCGCACCGGGCCCGGGCCGGCAGTGTCACCGATGCCGGTCGGCGCTGACAACCACCCGGGCGCCATCCCGGTCCGGCGGGTTTCTCGCTAGACTCGCCGGCGTGTCCGGACCCTTGGCGCTCGTCGGAGCCGGCGAGTTCCTCCCCGTCATGGCCGAGGTCGATCGGTTGCTGCTCCAGGCGACCGGCGCCCGCCGGCCGCGCGTCGTCGTCCTGCCGACGGCCTCGTACCCGGACGGCGACATGGTCTTCCGGCGCTGGGCGGCGATGGGAGAGGCGCACTTCCGGGCGCTTGGCGCCGAGGTGGAGGCCGTCATGGTCCGCGACTCGACGGACGCCCACGACCCCGCGTTCGCCCAGGCGGTCGGCGAGGCCGATGTCGTCTATCTCTCCGGCGGCAGCCCCGGACACCTGCTCCGGTCCCTGTCGGGCACGCCGGTCTGGGCCGCCGCCCGTTCCGCCAACCGCCGAGGCGCGGTCCTGGCCGGCTGCTCGGCCGGAGCGATGGTGCTGGCCGGACGGCAGCTGAGGATCCGGGGCCGGGCCGTGCTGCCCTTCCGCTGGGAAACGGCGCTCCAGGAGGCCCCCGGCCTGGCGATCATCCCGCACTACGACCGCATCCCGGAACCGTACGCTGCGATCCTGGCCCTGAGCGCTCCGCGGAGCGTGACGGTCCTGGGCGTCGACGAGGACACGGCCCTCGTCGGGCGTGACGGCACGTGGCAGATCCACGGGGCCGGCCGGGTGACCGTCTGGCGCGGCCGCCATCGGGAGCGCCTTCGGGTCGGGGACACGTTCCGAGCCTGAACCCGCGGCCCAGCGGGCGCGCCGCCGTGCGGTGGCGTCCGGCGGATCGAACCTTGCGGCCCGTGGGGCGGTATATGAGATCAGCGAGTCGTTTCGGCCGGCACCGATCCGGCTCGTCGCAGAGACCGGCCGGGCCCCTGGGGACCTCGCACGACGAGGCGCGGGCTCGGCCGGTTCGCGTCTGCGGCCGTTGCGGCCGGCACGTGGCCCGCAGGCGACATGACCGCGAACGAACGACGCCCCGGGTGGTGACCCGGGGCGTCGACGATGCCGGAGGGGAGCGCTCAGTCGGGGGTGATCGTCCGGAAGCAGTCGGAGCAGTAGACCGGACGGTCCATGCGCGGCTTGAAGGGCACCTGGGCCTGGTTGCCGCACTTGGTGCAGATGACGGCGAAGTACTCCCGGCTCGAGCGGTCGGAGCGCTCGTAGCCCCGGGGGCCGCCGATGTCGCGGACGTCATAGCCGCCGTCGCGGGCCGCTCGGCGGCTCGCCCGACAGCTGGCGCAGCGCTTCGGATCGGACGCGAACCCCTTCGCCACGTAGTACTCCTGGTCGGCGGCCGAGTGGATGAACTCGACGCCGCAGTCGACGCAGGTCAGGGTCCGATCGACATAGGTCACGGGATGCCTCCCAGGCGCGATCTTGTGCGAGGCGCGCCGCCCGGGGACCCCGCTGGGGCCGCGCGATCGGTCGGAGGCAGGAGCCGGCGTCGCACGTCCGGTTGCGATGATGGTCCCGTGCGAGCGCACCGGTTCGATGTGGCCCGAGGATAGCACCGCTCGCGGGAATCGGCCGTCGGGCGCCCTGGACGGGAAGCGTCGCGGGGAGGGGCGTCGGTAGAGGCTGGCGACCCGACACCCGGTCCTGCGACAATGCTCCCGGGTCGCCGTCGTGCCTGCGTCGTGGGCCCTCGCCGACCACCAGGAGCCTGAACCCCGTGCTGCGAGCCCTCCACACCGCCGACGTCCACCTCGGCGCCCGCCACACCGACCTGGGCGACCAGGCCGCGGCGCTCCGTGGCCGCCGGTCGGCGGCCTTCGCCGCGACGGTCGACCTCGCCCTGGCCGAGAAGGTCGACCTGCTCCTCGTGGCCGGTGACCTCTTCGACTCGAACACGCAGCCGCGGCGCTCGGTCGAGGCCGTGGCCGCGCAGCTCGCCCGGCTCGTCCAGGCCCGGGTTCGGACCGTGATCACGCCCGGGACCCACGACGTCTACGACCGGGCCTCCATCTATCGCGCCTACGACCTGGCCGCCCTGGCCGGCTCGCCGGAAGGCGACGAGTGGGTCACCGTGCTCACGCCCGACGTCCCCGAGGTCCACTTCCCGACCCTCGACGCCATCGTCTACGGGACCGTCTTCGAGACGAAGCGCGCACCGGCGAGCCCGCTCGCCGGGCTGGGCGCCGCCGCTGACGAGCGGGCCACGTGGAAGATCGGCCTCCTCCACTCGGCGATCGTCATCCCCGGCGTCGTCGAGCAGGACGAGGTCATCGTCACGACCGACGAGATCGCCGCCAGCGGCCTCGACTACCTGGCCCTCGGCCACTGGCACTCGCTGCAGCAGGGGGTCGCCGGATCGGTCACCTGGGCCTACAGCGGAGCGCCGGAGCCCGTGGCCATCGACCAGGACGCCGCCGGCCGGGTGCTCCTGGTGACGTTCGACGCCACGGGCGGGAAGAAGTCGGTCGCCCTCGAGGAGCGGAAGGTGGGGCGGACCCGCTTCGAGGCGCTCGAGGTCGACGCCGCGACGGTCGGCAGCCAGCCAGCCCTGCTCGAGCGGATCGCCGCCCTGGCCGACCCCGACCTCGTCCTCGACGTCCGGATCGCCGGCCTTCGGCCAGACGAGCTCGACCTCGACGCGGAGGAGGTCCAGCGCGCCGCCCGCGACGGGTTCTTCCGGCTGCGCGTCCGGGACCGCTCCATCCCGACCCTGACCGAGGGCCTGCTCCCCTCGCCGGACACGATCGCTGGCGCCTTCATCCGCGACCTGGAGGGTCGGATCGCCGAGCTGGAGGCCGCGGAACAGGCGGACGAGGCTGCCGAGCTGCGCGACGCCCTTCGCCTGGGCCGGCTGCTCCTGGCCGGCCACGAGGTGACGCTGTGAGGATCACCCGGCTCGCTCTCCGTGATGTCCGGCGCTACCGGGACCTGGACGTCGAGCTCGCCCCTGGCCTGACCGTCGTCCGCGGGCCGAACGAGGCCGGCAAGACGACGATTCAGCGGGCGATCGAGCTGGCCCTGACCCGCAAGGCCACGAGCGCGAGCGCGGACCTCGAGGCGATCCGCTCCTGGGACGCGCAGGCCGAGGGCCGGCCGGAGATCGAGCTCGACTTCACCGACGAGGACGAGGACGGCGTCCGCAAAGGCAGCCTCCTGAAGTCCTACCGGGGGGCCAAGGGCACCGCTCGCCTGGAGATCGACGGCGACGTGATCACCGACCCGGCCCGGGTGGACGAGCGTCTGGCCGAGCTCACCGGTGTGCCGACCGAGGCCTTCTTCCGGTCGACCGCCTCGGTCCGGCACCACGAGGTCGCCGACCTCGACCGAGACGAGGCCACCCTGCGCGACCGTCTCCAGGCGTCGATCAGCGGCGCGGACCGGGGCACGTCGCGCGCCAAGAAGCAGCTCGACCGGGCGATCCGGGAGCTCGGGGCCCGCGGCGAGAAGAACCCCGGCCGGCTCAAGGTCGCCGAGGAGGCGGTCGAGCGGGCGACGGCCGCCGTCGAGGCCGGTGAGGCCGCGCTCGCCCAGCTGGAGCGCGACCGCGATGTGCTCACGGTCGCCCGCGGACGACGGGGCGAGGCCGAGGCCGCGCTCGCCGAGCGGAAGGCGATGCTGGAGAAGGCCCGCCAGGCCGAGCGCCTGAACGCCGAGCGAGCGGCTGCCGATGAGCGCTACCAGCGCTACCGCCAGGCTGTCGAGGTCAACACCGAGCTCGACCAGCTGAGCGCGACCCACCCGTCGGCGACGCCGCTGCCGGTCCTCCGGCCTGCCGTCGAGCGCCTCCGCGCCCTCGATTCGCGGATCCGCGAGCTCAACGCCGCCCTGGCGGGCGAGATCGAGGTCTCCTTCGAGGTCCCACCGGAACCGACGTGGCGCCCGCTGTCGCGGGTGGCCGTCGTCGCTGTCGTGCTGGGGGTCGCCGCCGTCGTGGGTGGTCTCGTGGCCCGGACCTTCGAAGTCGGGGCCCTCGCCGACATCCTGACCTACGGGGGCGCCGTGGGCGCGGGCCTGGGCGTGATCCTGGCCATCGTCGGGCTCTGGCTCCGTCGCAAGGACCGCCTCTCGCGGGAGCTTCGCGACGTGGAGATCGATCGCCGTCTCCGCGGTCGGTCCGAGATGGAGGCGGAGCTCCGGGCCGCCCAGGAGGAGATCCAGCAGCGCCTCGGGACGATCGCCGCCGCCGACCTCGTGGCCGCCGAGGCCCTGCTCACCGCCGAGGAGGAGCACGTCGGCCGCATCGATCGCCTCACCGGCCAGCTCGAGGGGCTGGTCGGCAAGGAACCAGCCGAGGCGCTCGCCCCGCAGCGCGACGCAGCGGCGCTCGAGATGGAGCGCAAGACCCACGCGCTCGAGGAGCTCGGGCCCATCGCCCGGGAGCCCCGGGCCCGCGAGCGGCTGGAGGTGGAGGTCCGCGACCAGGAGGCCGCCCTCGAGCGCGCTCGCGACGACGAGGCCGGGGCACGCGCCCGGGTCGAGGCCAATGCGGTGGATGCCGAGCAGGTCGCCGCCCAGGTCGAGCAGCTGACGGCGTGGCGGGAGCAGCTGGCCGCGCTCCAGCGACGAGGCCGCGTCTACGGGGCGACGCTGGCGGCGATCGAGGGGGCCGAAGCCGCCACGATGCGGACGGCGACGCGGTACCTCGAGAAGCGGATGGTGACCGACCTCGACCGGATCACCGGTGGGCGCTACCGGCGGGTGCGGGTCGACGACACCAGCCTGGACATGGCGCTGTGGGCCCCCGAGCGCGGTGACTGGGTCCCGGTGAACCAGGTCAGCCAGGGCACCCTGGACCTCGTGTACCTGGCGGCCCGCCTGGGCCTGGTCCGGCTCGTCACCGGCGACCGGCGTCCGCCGCTCATCTTCGACGATCCCTTCGTGACCCTCGACGACGCGCGGGCTGCCCGGGCCATCGAGGTCCTCCGTGACCTCGCGTCGGACTTCCAGGTCATCTACCTGACGACCTCCGATCGGTATGACGCGTTCGCCGACGAGGTCGTGGAGCTGCCCGCTCCCCAGGCCGTCGACGATTCGGCCCCGGTGGACGCGGACCTCGCGACGACCGGCCGGGCCCCGGCGGGCTGAGCCTGCCCGGCATGGGGCCGGAGGCGGCGACCGTCGTCTTCGGGCTTCTTTCGGCGGTCGCCTGGGGGTGCGGCGACTTCGGCGGCGGGACGACGACGAAGCGCGCCCCGGTCCTCGGGGTCGTCCTGATCGTCGAGGTCGTGGGGGCGGTCATCGCGGCCGGTCTCGCGCTCGTCCTGGCGGAGCCGCTGCCCAGCGTCCCGGGCCTCGCCTTCGGCGTGGCGGCCGGCCTGAGCGGGATCATCGGCATCCTGGCCCTCTACCAGGGGCTGGCGGTGGGTCGGATGGGCGTCGTGGCGCCGGTCGCCGGCGTCATGGGCGCCAGCATCCCGGTCCTCGCCGGGATCGCGCTCGAGGGCCTGCCGTCGCCGATCGTGCTGGTCGGGATCGGTCTCGGGATCGTCGCCGTCATCCTCGTCTCCCGGATCCCCGGTCCCGCTGGTGGCCGGTCGGGGCTCGAGTTCGGTCTCGCCGCCGGCGCCGGGATCGCCGGCTTCAACGTCCTGATCTCCCAACTGCCCGAGGGCGAGGTGTTCTGGCCCCTGGCCGCGCTCCGCCTGGTGTCCATCCCCATCGTGGCCGCGATCGTCCTGCTGGCACGGCGGCCCTGGCGGGTGCCTCGACCGGCGCTGGGGCCGGCCAGCCTCGTCGCTGTCTTCGACATGGCCGGCAACGCGTTCTTCATCCTGGCGACCCAGGTCGGCGTCCTCGCGGTCGCCGTCATCCTCTCGTCGATGTATCCCGTCGTGACCGTGCTCCTGGCCGTGGCGATCCTCCGTGAGCGCCTGACCCGCACCCACGCGATCGGGATCGCGGTCGCCGCGGTCGCCATCACCTTCATCGCCGGCGGCCAGGCTGCCGGACCCTAGCAGTCCGGTCGCCGGGCTCGAGGGGCCTGCGACCACCGACCAGGAAGGAGCCCTGCCATGGCATCCGAGATCCCCCCGGGCGTCGCCGTGGAGACCGTCTGGCTCGTCGAGGCGACCTACGCGCCCGACGCCGCGGAGACCCGGCCGCCGCACCGCCCGGCCCACCTGGCCCGTCTCGCGACGCTGCGCGATGAGGGCATCGTGGTCGAGGCCGGGGCGTTCGCCGACCTGACGGCCTCCGTCCTCCTGGTCCGGGTGGCCGACGAGGCGGCGGCGCTCGACCTCTGCCGCCAGGACGTGTACCTCCGCGAGGGCGTCTGGGTCGAGCTCCGTGCCCGGCCCTTCGGGCGGGTCGTGCGACCGGCCGAGCTGACCTCGGCCTAGCGACCGCGGGGCACGGTCGCCGGGCCGGTGTCGTGTCCCGCATCGCCCTCGGGCCCATCCCCGTCGGCCCCGTAGCCCTCCCTCCGACGGACCGCGGCCGTGTCGACGGCCTCGACGCCCCGCAGCCGATGGACGGCCGCGAAGCCCTCGTCGTCCAGGTGGCCCGTCGCCAGGAGCCACCCCAGCTGCTCGTGATGGCGCGCGATGACGTCGGGCCCGACCGTTCGCGCCGGGCGGCGACGGTCCCGGCCGACCGCCTCCCCGAGCCCCACATCGAGCACGATGGCGACCGCCGGCATGCCGTGGAGGGCCGCCACGGCCAGCAGGGGCCGCCGCGCCGAGCGCTCCAGGTTCGTGGCGTCGACGACCGCGGTCCTCCCGGCCGCCAGTCGCCGGGCGACCCTGCGGGCCAGGGCGCCGAAGACCGCGCGGTTGCGGGTCTGGTCGGAAGCGTCGCCGGTGATGGCCTCCCGCAGCTCGTCGGAGCTGACGATCTCGTCCCGGGCGAAATGGCGGGAGGCGAACGTGGACTTGCCGGCCCCCGCGGGACCGACCAGGAGCACCAGGCACGGGTCGGGCAGGTCAACGACGGGGTGGCCCCGGGGCTGGGCGTCGCGCGACATGCGTCGATGATGCCCCGCGGGGACCCTGGGCGGGGCGGAGCGCCGACGGGCCAGTCCGCGGGGCCCGGCTGCGCGAAGATGGGGGCATGACCGCATCTTCGGAACGCCCGGCCATCGTCTGGTTCCGACGGGACCTGCGCCTCCACGATCACCCGGCCCTGGTCGCCGCCCTGGCGGCCCACCCGTCGGTCGTCCCGGTGTTCGTCCTCGACGAGGCGCTCCTCGAGGGTCGCTGGCCGGCCGCGAACCGCGTCTGGTGGATGCTCGGGGCGCTCCGGGACCTGGCCGCGGCGCTCGAGGCTCGAGGTGGCCGCCTGGTGGTGCGGCGCGGTCGGCCGGCGCGGGTGCTGCCCGAGCTGGTGGCCGAGCTGGGCGTCACCGACGTGTACGTCTCGCGCGACCACACGCCGTACGGGCGAACCCGGGACCGGGCCGTCGCGGAGGCGCTGGCAGGGATCGGGGCGACGATGCACGCCAAGCGCGGCAACCTCGTCCACGAACCCGACGAGGTCGCCACCGCCGACGGCGGTCGCTACGTGGTCTTCTCCCCGTTCCGCCGGACCTGGGAGCGGCTGCCGGTCCGCGAGCCGCTGCAGGCCCCGGAGCGGATCGTGGTCCCGGCGGCTGGAGTCGATGGTTCGCCGCTCGACCCAGGCCGCCTCCCGGCCGCGGCTGAGCTCGGCGCCGTACCGACCGCCGACACATCGCTCCTGCCGGAGCCGGGCGAGACCGCGGCGCGCGCTCGCCTGGAACGCTGGGTCCGATCGGGGTCGGACCGGCTCGACGGATACGCGGAGCGGCGGAACCTGCTCGGCCTGGACGGGACGTCGCGCCTGTCCGCCGATCTCCGCTGGGGGACGCTCTCACCGACCGAGGTCCTGGTCCGGTCCGCACGGGACGGAGACGGGTCGCGGATCTTCGCCTCGGAGCTTGCCTGGCGCGAGTTCTATGCCCACGTCCTGTGGCACGAGCCGCGCGTCCTCGGCGAGCCGTTCGACCGGCGATACGCGACCCTGCCGTGGCGCGACGATCCGGAGGGGGTGGCTGCCTGGCGCGAGGGCCGGACCGGCGTCCCGGTGGTTGACGCCGCGATGCGCCAGCTGCTCGACTCCGGCTGGATGCACAACCGGGCCCGGATGATCGCCGCGAGCTTCCTGACCAAGGACCTGCTGGTGGACTGGAGGGTGGGGGAGCGCCACTTCATGGAGCACCTGGTCGACGGCGACGTCGCCTCGAACAACGGCGGCTGGCAGTGGACCGCGTCCACCGGCACGGATCCGCAGCCCTACTTCCGGGTCTTCAACCCCGTCACCCAGGGCAAGCGGTTCGACCCGGACGGCGCCTACGTCCGTCGCTGGGTCCCCGAGCTGGCTGGCGTGCCGATCGAGCGAGTCCACGAGCCATGGACGATGCCGCCCGACGAGCAGGACGCGGTCGGCTGCCGGATCGGCCGCGACTACCCGGCCCCGATCGTCGACCACGGCGCGGCCCGGGACCGGGCGTTGGCCGTCTACGCTGCGACCCGCGACGGCAGTCCCCCGCCGTCTCGCTGACGACCGGTCACTCGCACCTGCGTCCGCTCCGTCGGCGCCCTACCCTGCGAGCGTGACCACGACCGCCGCCCCCGCGCTCGATGACGAGCACGGCCGATCGGACTGGCGGAGGATCCTGGCCGTCTTCTGGGTCACCCGGCTCGTGGGATCGGCAGGGGTCAGCCAGATCTTCGCCTGGGCGCCGGCGTGCTCGCCCTCGCCGCTGTCGCGATGGCGCGCGCGATCCGACGTCGTGGAACTGCCGCGGCGCGGTAGGATGCGGACATGAAGACCCGGGCCCGAGGAGGGGATGATGCCGAACCTCCCGCGACCGCTGCCTCGGCTCCGCCGTACGGGCGGTAACGGGTCGACCCAGGGCGCCCTCGCGGCCAACGAGCCGTCCGAGCCCGAGGTCATCGAGGCTGCCGGCCTTCGCTGGATCAACATCACCCGCCCGCGGCTGGCGGACCGGCCGTGGATCGAGGAGTCCTTCGAGTTCCACCCCCTCGACTTCGAGGACCTCTACTCGCGGAACCAGCGGCCGAAGCTCGACGCCTACGACGACTACCTCTTCGTCATCCTGCAGTTCCCTATCTTCGACAAGTCCGCCGACCGGCTCGTGGCCGCCGAGTTGGACCTGTTCATCGGTCCGGACTACCTGATGACGCTCCCGAACGAGCCGATCCCGCCGCTCGAGGCCCTCTTCGAGCGCTACTCGGAGCGGGACGAGCTGCGGGAGCAGATCTTCTCGAAGGGCTCGGGCTACCTCCTGTACAAGCTCGTGGACGCCTGCGTCGACGCCTCCTTCCCGATGCTCCGCAAGATGGGCCACAAGCTCGACCGGATCGAGGACGACATCTTCGAGGGGCGCAGCGACGAGGTCGTCCGGGACATCTCGAACTCGAAGCAGGAGATCATCAACTTCCGGCGCATCGTCCGACCGATGCGGGCCGTCCTCCGCGACCTGGAGCGGACCAAGCAGCGCTACCTGGCCGAGGACCTGGAGATCTACTTCGACGACATCTCGGACGCCGCCGAGCGGATCTGGGACATCCTCGAGAACTACAAGGAGGTCGTCGAGGCCCTCGAGTCCACCAACGAGGGCGTCCTCTCGCACCGCCTCAACACGATCCTCCGGGTGCTGACCTCGGTCAGCGTCATCCTCATGCCGCTGACCCTCGTCGCCAGCATCTGGGGGATGAACGTCGAGGTGCCCGGCCAGGGCAACCTCGTCGCCTTCTGGCTGGTCATCGCGCTCATGGGCACGATGCTCGGAGCGACGATCCTGTTCTTCCGCCGCCAGGGCTGGCTGTAGCCAGGAGCCACGGAGTTGCGTCCCGGATCTCCCTCGCCCGGATCCCCCAGCCCCGCACTCGTGGAGGCGCTGGAGGCGATGCGGACCGCCCTTGCCGAGCGGCGCTGGGCCGACGCGCTACGCGAGCACTCGCAGGTCGAGGCGCTGGGGCCGGCTCCCACCATCCTCTCCGGGGCCGACCTCGACGGCCTTGGCGAGGCCGCCTGGTGGTCCGGCCGGCTCGGCGACGCCATCGACTACCGGGAGAGGGCCGTGGCCGAATACGTCGCCGAGGGCGAGCCCGCGCGGGCAGCGAGGGTCGCCATCCATCTGGCGACGGATCATGGCCACCGGTCCGAGGCGACCATCGGGGCCGGTTGGATCAAACGGACCGAGCGGCTGCTCGCCGACCTGCCGCTCTCGCCGGCCCATGGTTGGCTCGCAAGGGCGCACGTCGGCCGTGCCCTCTCCGCCGGCGACGTCGAGGGGGCGCTGGTCCTGGCCGATGAGGTGCTGTCGATCGGGGCCCGGCTCGCTGACCGCGACCTCGAGGTGATGGGACTCCAGGACCGTGGTCGCGTCCTCATCGCCCTGGGCCGGGTGGAGGAGGGCCTCGAGGCGCTCGACGAGGCCGTCGTCGCAGCGCTCGCCGGCGAGGTCTCGCCGTATCCGGCCGCTGCGGTGTTCTGCAATGCGACGATCGCATGCGAGGATCTGACCGACTTCCGTCGGGCGCAGGCGTTCGCCGACACCGCCAAGCGCTGGTGCGACCGGCAGTCGATCGCGGGCTTCCCGGGGATGTGCCGCGTGCGACGAGTCGAGCTCATCGCCCTGCGCGGCGCTTGGGAGCAGGCCGAACTGGAGGCTCGCCTCGCGTGCGAGGAACTCATCGACTTCAGCCACGACTTCGCCGCCGAGGGGTTCTACCAGATCGGCGAGATCCGTCGACGGATGGGCGACCTCGCCGGCGCCGAGGCGGCCTTCACCGAAGCGCATCGGCTGGGCCGAGATCCCCTGCCCGGCCTCGCCCTGCTCCGGCTCGACCAGGATCGGCCGAAGGCGGCCGCCACCATGCTCGCCCGCGCGCTCGCCGATCCAACCCTCGTGCCGCTCCGCCGCGCTCGGTTGCTGCCGGCCGAGGTCGTCGCTGCGCTCGGCGTCCGTGATCTCGGCCGAGCGGAAGCCGCCGCGGCCAGCCTCGAGTCAACGGCGGCCACGTTCGCGACCGACCTCCTGCGCGCCGAGGCGTTGACCGCCCGCGGTCGGGTCGCCACCGCTGGCGGCGACGCAGAGGCCGCGATCGCGGCCTTCCGGGAGGCGGTCCAGGCGTGGTCCAAGACCGGCGCTCCGTACGAGATCGCGAGCGCCCGCGAGGGTCTCGCTGCCGCGTACCTTGCCGCGGGCGACCTCGATGCGGCGGTCCTCGAGGCAGGCGCGGCGTCTGCGGCCTACTCCGCGCTCGGCGCGGAGGCGGCGGCCGCCCGGGCGCTCGATCTGCCTTCCGACCGGCCCGTGGTCGATCGAGCCAACCCCGACCTGTCGTCGGCGACGTTCATGTTCACCGACATCGTCGGCTCGACGAGCCTGATCGAAGCCGTCGGAGATGAAGCCTGGGGCACGCTCCTGGCGTGGCACGACACGACCATCCGGGCCCTCCTGCGAACCCACGGTGGTCGCGAGATCCACCACGCGGGCGACGGGTTCTTCGTCTCCTTCGGATCGGCGGCGGCGGCCATCGACTGCGCGATCGCGATCCGCCGGACGCTGCTCGACCATCGCCGCCAGCACGGATTCGCGCCGGCGGTGAGGATCGGGCTACACACGGCCGAGGCGCTGCGAACGTCATCGGGCTTCGAGGGCCGCGGCGTCCATGTGGCCGCCAGGATCGGGGCGCTGGCCGGACCGGATGAGATCCTCGTCAGCCGTGCCACCCTGGAAGCGGCCGGGCGTGACGACGCCCACGGATCGCTGCGCCGGGAGCGCCTGCGCGGTATCCGCGAACCGGTCGAGCTGGCGTCCCTGGCCTGACAGGAGACCGCCTACACTCGGTCGGTCGCTCAGCCGCGCGTCTCAGTGGGCGGCCACGTCCTCGAGCGACCGAAGGCGCACAGCGAGCTCATCCAGCACGGCGAGGCGGATGGCCGGCTGCTCGTCCATGAGAGCATGGAACTCCCGGTGCCCGAGGACGAGGAGCCGAGTCCGTTCGGCGGCCGTCACCGTGGCTGTCCTCGGTCCCTCCGAGAGCAGGGCGATCTCCCCGACGATCTCGCCCGGGCCCCGGTCCTCGAGCGGCTGCCCGCTCCGCACGACGGCGAGCCTGCCGGACACGACGACGAAGGCCTCAGAGCCGGTGTCGCCCTGGCGCATCAGGACCTTGCCGGCGGGCACCTCGACCTCGTCGACCAGCTGCCCGAGGCGCTCGAGATCGCGTCGATCGAGCCGGGAGAAGAGCCCGATCGAATGGAGCAAGTCGAGTTTGGGATCCTTGGGGGCCATCTCGCTCCTCACCATGACGGCGCCCGAACGGGACGCAGGCGTGCAGGATAGCGCCTGCGGTCGCGGCGGGAGCGGGGCCGATCCCGGATCGAGTCAGCCGGGCAGGTCGCGCTCGGCCGGCCCGATGTAGCGCGCGTCCGGCCGGATCAGCCGGTTGTTGGCCGCCTGCTCCAGGACGTGCGCCGTCCAGCCCGCATGCCGGGCCAGGGCGAACGCGGCCGGGAAGAGGTCCGGGGTCAGCCCCACGCCCATGAGGACCGGCGCCGCGTAGTACTCGACGTTCGTCTTGAGGGCTCGCTCGGGATGGCGCTCGGCGAGGACCCGCAGCGCGACGTCCTCCACCGCGATCGCCAGCGCCAGCCAGTCGGGCTTCGTGTCCATCGACTCGGCGACCTTGCGCAGGGCGGCAGCCCGCGGGTCATAGGCTCGGTAGACCCGATGACCGAAGCCCATCAGCCGCTCGCCGCGGTCGAGGGCCTCCTTGACCCACGCTTCGGCCTGCTCGGGCGAGCCGACCTGGTTGATCTGCTCGACGACCTCGGACGGCGCGCCGCCGTGGAGCGGTCCCTTCATCGTGCCGATGGCCGCGGCCACGGCCGAGGCGAGGTCCGATCGGGTCGAGATGACGACGCGGGCGGTGAAGGTCGAGGCGTTGAGACCGTGCTCCGCGCCGACGATGAAGTAGGCGTCGAGCGCTCGCGCCGTGCCCGGGTCGGGTCGCTCGCCGGTCAGCTGGTAGAGGAACCCCTCGACGAGGTCGAGGTCGGGGTCGGGCTCGATCGGTTCCAGGCCCCGCCGAAGCCGGGCGAAGGCGGCCAGGGCCGACGGCGAGAACGCGGTGACAGCGCGGGCGTCCTCGACGGATGGCGGCCAGGTCGTCCCGGCAGTCGCTCCCCAGGCGGAGACCGCGGTCCGCAGGGCGTCCATCGGCTTGGCGGACGCCGGCAGGGCCCGCATGATCGCCATCACCGGATCCGGGACCGGCGCGGTCGCCAGCCGGGCCGCGGGCTGCCACTCGCCGGTCCAGAGGAGCTCGGCCACCGCGGGGAATGACCCGTGATCGACGAGGTCGCCGATCCGGTAGCCGCGGTAGAGCAGGCGGCCGGCGGTGCCGTCGACGTAGCCCAGGGCCGTCTCGGCGGCGATGACGCCCTCGAGGCCGGGGGAGTACGGACGGTCGTCGGCGGGCGCGGATGCGGTCGGGGTGGATGTCGTCTGGGTCATGGGTGGATGGTAGTCCCCGGTCGTCGGTCCGGTGACGACCGTCTCAGTCGCCGAGGAACCCCAGGACGACGCCTGCGAGCTCGTCGACGTGGGTGTGATGGGCGGCATGCCGGGCGCCCTCGATGACCGCCAGCCGCCCCGCCGGCAGGCGTCGATCCAGCTCCCGGGCGCCATCGAGGAAGGCCGGGCTGCTCGCCGAGCCCACGACCTGGAGGACCGGCTGGTCGAGACCGGCCAGCCGGTCCAGCGAGCCACCGGGGGTCCGGCCTGCCCGCAGCTCACGGACGACGGTCGGAGCGGCCGCCAGGCGTCGGTCCCAGACCGGAGCGCCGCGGAAGGTCCGCCACTCCTCGTCCGTCATGCCGACGGCCTCGCGGAGGAAGGTCTCCAGCAGCTCGGCCCAGCGACCACGGGCATGCAGCTCGGCGAGGCGCGCGATCAGCCGCTCGTCGTCCGCGCCCGGGACCGGCAGGAACGCGCCCTCATAGCTCACGACCCGCCGGACCGACGCCGGCACCAGGGCAGCCGCCCCGAGGGCGCAGCGACCGCCGAATGAGTGCCCGAACAGGTCCACGGGCCCGCCGCTCAGCTCGGCCACGGCAGCCGCGACAGCGGCCACGTCCTCGAGCTCGCGGTCGAAGGCATAGATCGGTCCGTCCCCGGAGTCGCCGCGACCGCGACGATCCATCGTCGCGACCTCCCGGGTGGCAGCGATCCGCGGCCCGAAGACCCGGAACGTGGTGTGGTCGGCCGTCGTCCCGTGGACGAGCACGAGAGCCGGCCCGGGGGGACCGCCGGATCGGCGGCCGGCGGGCGGCTCCCGGAACCAGGCGATCGCGGTCCCGTCCCCCGAGCGGACCGACCCGCCGGTCACCTCCTCGCGCATCACCGGCCAGTCAAGAGGGGGTCGCGCGGCTGCCCGCGGCCGCCGCGTCCAGGAGCCAGGTCGCGCCATGCCGCCGCGCCCGCTGGGCTGGCAGGCGTCGCTCGTCGCGGACCGGTCCCAGGAGCTCGTCCACGATCGCCGCCTTGCCGGCACCGGCGACGGCCGCCAGGAGCGTCCCGGCGGCGTCGAGGACGCGGGGGTTGAGGCTGACCCGGGGCACGTGCGGGCCGATGTGGCTCGGCGCGTCCACGGCCAGGGCCAGGGCGTCCACGTCCCAGGCCGGGCTGTCGGGGAAGACGGACAGCAGATGGCCGTCGGGTCCGACGCCGACCAGGATCACGTCGAAGGCCGGCCAGCCGTCCCGGGCAGGGGGACCGGACCGCCGCAGCTCGTCGGCGTACCGTTCCGCCGCCCAGGCCGGTCCCAGCTCGCGGGCGATGGCCGCGTCGGTCGGCACCGGGTGGACGGCTTCGGGCGGGATGGGCACCCCGACCCCGGGAGCGAGGAGGATCTCGTCGGCCGCGCGGACGTTGCTCAGGCGATCCGCCCGGGCCACGAAGCGGTCGTCGCCCCACCAGAGGTGCACCCGTTCCCATGGGACCCCATCGCGGAGCCCCGGGCCCACGAGCTCCCGGTAGACGCCGGGCGACGACGTTCCCCCGGTCGTGGCCCAGTGGGCCGCGCCGCGCCGCGCCACCGCCGTCGCCAGGGCCTCGGCGATGCGCCTGGCCGTCTCCACCGCCAGCCGATCGGGGTCGGCCAGGACCACGACCTCGGGCTCACCCGGATCCGGCCCGTCTCGGCCTGCCCCGCCGGCGCTCATGAGGCTCCGCTGCCGACGAGGGCGCCGGCGAGCCGGATCGCGTCGTCGGTGACCCGGTCGCGGCCCCCGCTCTCGATGGCGGCCATGAGGAGCTGGACGTCGGTCGCCCGCGGCGCCAGGTAGAAGCGGTCGAAGGCGGGCCCTCCGTCGATGGCGGCTCGCACGCGGACGCCGTCGGCCTCGGCCGTGACCTCGGCTCGCAGGGCGCTGCGGCGTCGCTCGGCCACGATGTCGACCCGGAGCGTCGTCCCGGACGGCATCGTCGACGCCACGGGACGGAGGCCGACGCGGACGACCCGCCGCCCAGCGCGCAGGAGGCCGATCCGGCCGCGCCCCTGGATCGAGCGATCCGGCGCGACGGCTGCGATCGGCCCGGGCTCCGCGCCGGCGTCGCCCGAGTCCGTCTCGACCAGCGGCTCGGAGACCGTCATGCCGAGCCTGGAGGCCAGCCAGGCGACGTGATAGACGGGCTTCACGACGTTCGTCGTCCCGGTCGGCGTGTCCGGTCGGCTCGCGTAGCGGACGTCGAGGGACCGGATCGCCCGCAGGTACGGCTGGAACTCGGTCCGGTCGAAGACCGAGGCGATCGCCTCTCGCCAACGAGCCTGGCGGACCACCGCGAAGTCGAACACCGTCGGTCGACCCCGGGCGGTCAGGCGCGCGAGCTGGGCGAGTCGGGCCAGCCCGTCGCCGGACCAGCTCGAACCGTCGACGACGAGGCGGTCGGCCAGCTCGAGGAGCGCGACGGCCTGCTCTGAATCCAGCGGCGGGTCCCCGGGCCACCAGACGACGACCGGCAGGTCGTGGACCAGCAGGGGCGCGACGGTCGCGGCCAGGTGTCGTCCCGTCTCGCCGCCGAGGGCGAGGTGGATGACCTCGGTGCAGGACTCGAACGTCTCCATCGTCGGCATCGCGCAGGCGGCCTCGACGCGGGCATCGAACGAGCTGGGCCCGTCCGGGTCCATCGCCGCCAGGATGATGGTGCGGGAGGGGTGCCGGCCGCTCAGGCCGCCGACGGTCGCGGCTGCCCGGATCCCGAGCTCCGGACGCCGGGCCACGACGACGAGGTTCAGGACGCTGGAGCGGGCCGCGATCCGACGCTCCGGCCCGTGCGGGGTCTCGACCTCGAGATCGGCCGAGGCCCAGATCCTCGCGAGCTCGCGCTCGATCTCGTCGACCGATCCCGCCCGGGCGTCCCAGCGCAGCACGGTCGGTGCCGCGGCGGCCGCCATCTGCCCGGTCCCGGTCATCAGATCCGTCGCCAGCGCCGGCCGTCCCGGGCCAGCAGCGCGTCGGCCGAGGCCGGCCCCCACGTCCCGGCCTCGTAGTCGGGGAAGGTGGGGGGCGGCTGGTCGAGCCAGGCGTCGACGATCGGCGTGACGACGTCCCAGGCGGCCTCCACCTCATCCGCCCGGGTGAACAGCGAGGCGTCGCCGAGGAGAGCGTCCAGGATCAGCGTCTCGTACGCGTCGGGCGAGTCGACGTTGAACGACGAGCCGTACGAGAAGTCCATGTTGACGGCCCGGACGTCGAGGCCCAGGCCCGGGACCTTCGCCTCGAAGCGCAGGAGGATGCCCTCGTCGGGCTGGATGCGCATCGCCAGGAGGTTCGGCTCCGGGGTCGCCGCCACGTCGCCGAAGAGCCGATGGGGGACCTCCCGGAACCCGATGGCGATCTCCGTCGCCCGCTTCGGCAGCCGCTTGCCGGTCCGGACGTAGAAGGGCACGCCCGACCAGCGCCAGGTGTCGACGAGCAGGCGAGCCGCCACGAAGGTCTCGGTCTCGGATCGCGGGTCCACCTCCGGCTCCTCGCGATAGCCCACCACGGGCAGGCCGGCCACCCAGCCCGGGCCGTACTGGCCGCGCACGACGTCGCGGCCAACGACCGCCGGGTCCATCGGCGCGATCGCCCGGATGACCTTGACCTTCTCGTCCCGGAGGGGGTCGGCGTCGAGCGACGCCGGCGGCTCCATGGCGACGAGGGCCAGGAGCTGCATCAGGTGGTTCTGGAGGAAGTCCCGCGAGGCCCCGGTCTCCTCGTAGAAGCTGCCCCGCGTCTCCACCCCGATCGATTCGGCAACCGTGATCTGCACGTGGTCCACGTAACGGCGGTTCCAGATGGGCTCGAAGATCCCGTTGGCGAACCTGAAGACGAGGAGGTTGCGGACCGTCTCCTTGCCCAGGTAGTGGTCGATCCGGTAGACCTGGGACTCCCGGAAGACCTTGGCCACCTCGCGGTTCAGACGCTGCGCCGACTCGACGTCGCGGCCGAACGGCTTCTCGATGACGATCCGCCGCCAGCCCCCCGCCCGCGTCTCGTGGTCCAGCCCGACGCGACCGATCGCCTCGACGATCGGGGCGAAGGCTGACGGCTGGGTGGCGAGGTAGAAGAGGTAGTTGCCGCCCGTGCCCGCGGCCTCGTCGAGCTCGCCGAGGCGCGCCGCCAGCCGCTCGTACGTCTCGGGCTCGGCGAGGTCCCCGCGCAGGTAGACGACGCGGGCGAGGAACTCGTCGACGACCGCCGGCTCGACCGCGACCCGCGCGTGGGCCTCGAGCGAGCTGCGCACCTCCGCCCGGAACGTCTCGTCGTCATAGGGGCGCCGCCCGAGGGCCACGACGGCGAACTCGTGCGGCAGCAGGTGGGTCCGCCAGAGCTGGAGGAGCGCCGGCAGGACCTTGCGGTGCGCCAGGTCGCCCGTGCCGCCGAAGAGGACGAAGGCGCACGGGTCGGGCATCCGCTCCAGGCGGAGGCCCTCCCGGAGCGGGTTCGGCGGTCCCGCCGCCCTGCGCCCTCGGGCCCGCCGTCGCGCCTCACGGGCCTGACGGGCCTCGAGCATCGTGGCGGGCTCGGGCAGGGTCGCTCGACGCCCGGTCTCCTCCCGGGTCGGCCGGTCCGGTGGGCTCACGACCGCCCCGCGACCCGGGCCGCCCGGTCCCGCTTGCGGGCCCAGGTGCGCTCGATGTACGGCTCGGCGGCCGGCGTCACGCAGCCGGTGGCGCCATGGTCCACGCTCACCGTGCCGATCCGCCGGGCCGCCTCCACGGCCAGGTCGTGGAGCCGGTCATCGCGGATGCCGATGGCGATGACCGCCCCATTCATGGCGTGGCGGGTCCGGTTGCCGACCGTCGGCAGCTCCCGCTCGATCCGGGCGAGCTGCGCCTCGAAGAAGGCCGCCTGGAGGTCGTGGTCCCCCATGGCCAGGGATCCAAGGAGGTCCCAGCCCGCCTGGGCCGTCCAGTCGCGGTCCGACGCGGCCCAGCGCAGCCATCGCTCCCGCGTGCCCGGGACCCGGGAGGCGACCTCGCCGACGAAGGTGTCGACCAGGACGTAGTAGTCGATCTCCGCCAGCCAGGCGTCGAGGTCGGCCTCGGTCATGGCCGACGGGTCCGCGACCATGCAGGCGAGCAGCCGGGCATCGGTGTTCCCGGTGACCCAGAGGCCGCGTGCCAGGGCGTCGTCCCGGCCCAGCTCCCGAGCCAGCGGCCGGAGCGTGCCGAAGGCGACCCCGAAGAGGGGCTCGCGGGCGCCGTGGCGACGGTAGACCTTGCGGTTCTGCTCGGTGCCGGCCGCCTCAAGGCGGGCCATCACCTCGTCGACGGTCGCCATCGCTGCCTCCTTCCCGGGACGTCGACGGAGGGCCGGCGTCGTGCCCGCCTCAGTCCTTCCTGACCTCGTGCCCCCCGAACTGGTTCCGGAGCGCGGCCAGCACCCTGGCCCCGTACGAGTCGTCCTGGCGGGACCGGAACCGCGCCTGGAGCGAGAGCGTGATCACCGGGGCGGGGACGTCGCGGTCGATCGCCTCCTGGACCGTCCAGCGACCCTCGCCCGAGTCGGCGACCCAGCCCTTGAGGTCCGCCAGGTCCTGTCCCTCGGCCAGGAAGGCCCGCTCGGCGAGCTCGAGCAGCCACGAACGGACGACCGAGCCGTGGTTCCACAGGCCGGCGATCGCGCCCAGGTCGAGGTCGTAGTCGCTGGCGTGCATGATCTCGAAGCCCTCGGCGTACGCCTGCATCAGGCCGTACTCGATCCCGTTGTGGACCATCTTCACGTAGTGGCCGGCCCCGGGCCCGCCGACGTGGAGGTAGCCGTCCTCGGGGGCGAGGCTGCGGAAGACGGGCTCGAGCGGCTCGACCGCCTCCCGGTCCCCGCCCACCATCATGCAGTAGCCGATCTGCAGGCCCCAGATGCCGCCCGACACCCCGGCATCCACGTAGCGGATGCCCAGCTCGGCGAGCCGGGCGTGGCGCCGGGTGTCGTCGTGGAAGTTCGTGTTGCCGCCGTCGACGATCGTGTCGCCGGGCTCCAGGTGTTCCATGAGCTCGTCGATCTGGGCCTCGGTCGGAGCTCCGGCCGGGACCATGATCCAGACGTGGCGCGGGGCCGGCAGGGCAGCCACCAGCTCGGCGATGTCGAAGGCCGGCACGGCCCCCTCGGTCGCGATCTCGCGGGTCTTCTCGGGACTCCGGTTGTAGGCCACGACCTCGTGGCCGTCGCGCAGGAGCCGGCGGACCATGTTGGCCCCCATCCGTCCGAGTCCGATGAAGCCGATCCGCATCGTGGCGTCTCCCTGTGCGTCTGCTGGTGCCCGGCCCGCCGTCGTCCCGTCGCTCAGTCGCTGCCCCCTTCGAGGCGGTCGAGGGCCCGTTCCACCAGCGCCTCGAGCGAGCGCAGGCCCGCATCGGCGTCGTGCCCGAGGTGGGCCCGGAGGATCGGCGATCCGCGCTCCATCAGGACCCGGCGGTCGCCGGCCGCCTGGGCGTCGATGAGCCGGCCGAAGGTGTACGGCCAGCCCGGGATCTCCCGGTCCATGGCGTGGTCGGCGGTGAGCTGGAGGAAGGTCCCGCTTGCCGGGCCGCCCTTGTGGAGCTGTCCGGTCGAGTGCAGGAAGCGCGGACCGTAGCCGGCCGTGGTCGCCCGTCCCGTCCGGTCCCGGACGGTGGCCCGGATCCGGCGGATCGAATCGTCCCGGTCCGGGGTCGCGGCGATGAAGGCCTGGATCGCGAGATAGCCGTGCATCGGCAGCCGCGCGAGGTGGGCGGCCAGCAGCTCCACGGCCCGGGCCGGGACGCCGCCCAGACCCGCATCGGCGTACAGCGACACTCCCTCCGAGGTGGCGGCGGGTCGCTCGGGCTCGGCGTCTCGATCGCGTCCGTGCGCCTCGAGGAGCCTGCGGGTCGCCTCCTTGGCACTCTCGACATCGGGCTGATCGAACGGGTCGATGCCCAGGACCGCCCCGGCGATGGCCGTGGCGACCTCCCAGCGAACGAACTCCGCGCCGAGGTCCATCGGATCCTGCAGGCTGACCCGGAGGACCGGGTGGCCGGCCGCCTCCAGGCGGTCGAGCAGCTCGTCGGCCGGGGTCCCGTCGTCGGCAGGCTCCGGCGGCTCGGCGCCGTCGAGCGTGAGCCGGACGAAGACCCGATCCGCCCCGTATGCGGAGGCCGGCCCCAGCGGCTCCAGGTCGACCGGGACGATCCCCCGGCCGTGCTTGCCGGTGCTCTCCGCGATCAGCTGCTCGGCCCAGGCCCCGAACGCCTCGATGGCGGGGTCGGCGACGAAGGTCAGCTTGTCGAGGCCGAGCCGGGCGAGCGTCCCGAGGACGACACCGAGCGCCAGGCCGGGGTTCGACGCGGCATCGTCGACGCGGCATCGCTCGAGCATCCCCGTCGCCGACTCGAGGAGCGGGTCAAGGTCGATGCCGATGAGCGAGCCGGGGACCAGGCCGACGTAGGTCAGGGCCGAGTAGCGCCCACCGATGTCCGGCGGGTTCAGGAAGACCTCCCGGAGGTCGTCGTGGTGGGGGAT
>DATHYZ010000302.1:0-5139 GCA_035458865.1 Candidatus Limnocylindrales bacterium | reverse complement strand
GCTCGCACGGGTCGCCGGGGACTGCAGGACCCCGATGGTCCGGTCCGCGGGCGTCGAGGGGGAGGACGCGCGACCCGCTGGCCGCGTGGCGCCGCAGATGGGCCGGGCGAGGTCCGGATCCGCCCTGGCAGCCGCGGCCCCGAGCACGATCGCCTCGCGGATGTGCGTTTCTTAACCGTCTGCCCGCTCGTGGATGAACGCACGGTCGCCTACCGTTCTCCCCGGAACGAACCCTCAGGTTCCATCCTCCCTCCCTCCGACCGGGGGCGCCGATGGGCAGGCGCCTCCGGTCTTCTTCATTCCTGTCAGAATCGCGACCATGGAGCTGACCTGGTACGGGCGGACCTGCATCCGCCTCCGCGGCAAGGACGCGGTCGTCGTCACCGATCCCTATCAGTCGATCGTCGGTCCCACGGGCCGCGGCATCACGGGGGACGTCGTCACCATCAGTCATCCCGATGACGAGCCCCTTCCCAAGCCCAAGGGCCGTCGCTCTCGGGACGGCGGGACGTATCTACCCACGAGCCTGGACGACGCGTTCGTCCTCGACGGGCCCGGGGAGTACGAGGTGAAGCACGTCCTCATCACCGGCGTGCGCACGTTCCGCGACGATCGCCGAGGCGAGGAGCGCGGTCGCCAGACCGCCTTCAGCATCGAGCTCGACGGGATCCACACGATCCACCTCGGGGACATCGGGCACCTCCTGCCGGAGGAGCGGCTGGCCGAGCTGGGGTCCGTGGACATCGCCTGCGTGCCGATCGGCGGCGCCCTCACCGCCACCAAGGTCGCCGACCTGGTCGCCCAGCTGGATCCGCGGATCGTGGTCCCGATGCCCGTCTGCCCCGAGGGCCCGGCCTGGGACGAGGCGCTCGGCCGCTTCCTCCACGAGATGGGAGCCGAGCCGCAGGCCCAGGCCCGCCTCTCGATCACCCCGAGCGGCCTGCCCTCGGAGACGACGACGGTCCTCCTCGAGCAGCGCGGTCGCCAGCCCTAGGCCGGCGGGACGACACCGGCAGGCCCGCCGGACCTACTGCCGCTCGCGCACCACGACGCCGCGCTTCACGACGATCCGGGCCAGGTCGGCACCCGGCCAGTAGGGAAGCTGGTCGACGTTCGGGACCCGCCAGACGACGAAGTCCGCGGCCCGGCCCGGCTCGAGGGAGCCGACCTCGTCGCCGAGGCCGATCGCGTGCGCGGCATTCACCGTCACCGCGGCGAGCGCCTCGGCCGGGGTCAGCCCGAGCTGGAGGACCGCCAGCGTCAGGGCCAGCGGCAGCACCGGTGTCGGCGACGTTCCGGGATTGAAGTCGGTGCCCAGGGCGACCGGGATCCCCCGCTCCACGAAGCGACGGGCCGGGGCGTGGACGTCCTTCATGAGGAACCACGTCGTGGTCGGCAGGAGCGTGGCCACGACCGGCCGCTCGCCATCGGCGGCGGCCGCGAGCGCGTCGATGCCGGCCTCCGAGGGCGCCCCCAGGTGATCCGCGGACCAGGCGTGGAGCTCGGCCGCCAGCTCGGCTCCGCCGGAGGGGGCGAGCTCGTCGGCATGGAGCCGAGGCTCGAGCCCGAGCGCCCGGGCGGCCACGAGGATCCTGCGAGACTGCTCGGCCGAGAAGACCCCGGTCTCGCAGAAGACGTCGCAGAAGCGGGCCCGGCCCTGCGCCGCCACCCCCGGCAGCTGGACCGCGAGCAGGTTCTTCACGTAGGCCTCGGCCCCGTCCGGGCGCCCGCGGAACTCGTTCGGCACGGCATGGGCCCCAAGGAAGGTCGGGACCACGTCGACCGGGCCCTCCTCACCGAGCCGGTGGGCCACCTCCAGCAGCCGGAGCTCGGTCGGCAGGTCCAGGCCGTAGCCCGACTTCGCCTCGATGGTCGTGGTGCCGTGGTCGAGCATCTCGTCGAGCCACCTGCGCCCATGGTCCAGGAGGGCCTCCTCCGAGGCGGCCCGGGTCGCCGCCACCGTCGACAGGATCCCGCCGCCGGCCTCGAGGATCTCGAGGTACGTTCGGCCCTCCTGGCGGGCTCGGAGCTCGGCCTCCCGGGTCCCCGCGAAGAGCAGGTGCGTGTGCGGGTCCACGAGCCCGGGCGTGACCAGGCCACCCCGGGCGTCCATCCGGGCGAACCGGGCGACCGGCAGGCCCGCCCCCGAGAGAGCGGCCTCCACCCCGTCCCGCGGGCCGACCGCGACCACCCGTCCCTCCCAGCAGGCCAGTACCGGCGCGTCCGGCGACTCGGGGCCACCGACCGTGGCCGCCTCCAGGAGCCCCGGGTCGTCCTGGGACGCGCCGCGGCGCAGCCCGCCGGCCATCGTTGCGATGGCGCTCGCGCCGGTGACGAGCAGCCCGCTGACCGCGCCGGCGTCGCGGCCGCCCTCGATGACCCGCAGGTTCACGGCTGGTCGGGTTCGGCGCCGTCCGCGGCGGACGCGAGGCGGAGCTCGAGCGCCATCCGGGGATCGGCATCCATCAGGCGGAGGTACCGGGCGGCCGCGTCGAACCGCGCCTCGGTGGGCGCGTCGGCCGACGCACCGGCCCGGTCGGCGACGTCGAGGAAGGCACGCAGCGGCGCCAGGCCGATCAGCTCCGAGGCGACCGGCTCGACGCCCTCGGTGGCCGCCAGGTCACGCACCTCGTCCCAGACGAGCCACATCGGCGTGACCCCAGCGTCAAGGAGGTTCATCGAGACCTGGGCGCGACCCCGCTCGGCGATCCAGAAGCCGTTGGCCTGGACCTTCGGCAGCCCGCCGCCCGACTCGCGCACGCGGCGGGCGATCCGCTTGGCCGCCTCGACGTCGTCGGTCGCGAGGTCGATGTTCCAGGCGATGAGGAAGGGTCGCGCCCCGACGGCCACGGCTCCACCGGTCGGATGCATCCGCGACGGCCCGGCGTCGGGCTCGCGGCCGCGCGTGGTGATCTCGGCCTTCAGGCCCTCGTACTGGCCACGGCGGACATCGGCCAGCCGGACCCGGTCGGACCGGCTCGCGGCCTCCGCGTAGAAGTAGACGGGCAGCTCGAACCGCCCGGCCAGGCGGTGGCCGAAGGCGCGGGCCAGGTCGACGGCGTCGGCCATGGTCGTCTCCCCGAGCGGCACGAAGGGGATGACGTCCACGGCACCGATCCGGGGGTGCTCGCCCTCCTGGCGCTCCATGTCGATCTCGCGGAGGGTCACCTCGACCATCGCCTCCAGCGCATCGCAGACCGCCGGCGCGTCGCCGGCCATCGTGAGCACGCTCCGGTTGTGGGAGGCATCGCTCGTCCGATCGAGGAGTCGAACGCCGGGCGTCGACCGTACGGCCGCGGCGATCCGGTCGACCACCTCGAGGCGACGACCCTCGGAGACGTTGGGGACCGATTCGACGAGACCAGCCATGGTCCTATCGTGACAGGTCGCTCGGGGCCGCGGCACGCCCGCGGCAGCCCGGTGCCGTACGGGCCCCCGGGCGCCGGGTCGCCCACGTTAGACTCGGACCCGGTCGCCGACGCCCCCCTTGCCGACGTCGCCGGCCCCGACCGGAGTCCTCGTGGCGATCCCATCCGTCCAACCCCCCACCCGAAGCCTCCTGCGGCACCCGGACTTCATGAAGTTCTGGTCGGCCGAGACGATCAGCCAGTTCGGCACCCAGATCAGCCTGCTGGCGCTGCCCCTGGTCGCGATCAACGTCCTCGATGCGACGCCCTTCGAGGTCGCCCTCCTGGGGACGATCGAGTTCCTGCCGTTCATCCTCTTCAGCCTGCCGGCCGGCGCGTGGATCGATCGGCTCCGCCGGCGGCCGATCCTCATCGCGGGCGACCTGGGGCGGGCGATCGCGCTCGGCTCGATCCCGATCGCCTTCGCCCTCGATGGGCTGACCATCTGGCAGCTGTACGTCGTGGGCTTCACGGTCGGGGTGCTGACCGTCTTCTTCGACGTCTCGTACCAGGCCTACGTCCCCTCGCTCGTCGACCGCGACCAGCTCATCGAGGCCAACTCGAAGCTCGAGATCAGCCGGACCATCGCCCAGACCGCCGGCACCGCGATCGCGGGCGGCATCATCCAGCTCGTCCGAGCTCCGATGGCCATCCTGATCGACGCCATCAGCTTCGTGGTGTCCGGGATCTTCGTCCTGCTCATCCGCCGCCCCGAGCCGACACCGGACCGCCATCTGGACGAGCACGGACGACCCCGCGGCAGCATGCGATCGGAAGTGGCCGCCGGGCTCCGCTACGTGCTCGGCAACCGCTACCTCCGGGGCATCGCCGCGTCGACCGGGATCTCCAACCTCTTCACCAACATCGGGTTCGCCACCCTGCTGGTCTTCCTGGTCCGCGAGCTGGGGCTGGAGGCGGGGGCCATCGGGTTGGCCTTCGGGCTCGGGAACGTGGGTGCCATCGTCGGGGCGCTGACGGCGACCCGCTTCTCGCGAGTCGTGGGGGTCGGGCCGGCGATCGTGATGTCGGTGGCGATCGGCGCCCCATCCCTGTTCCTCGTGGCACTCGCCCCGGTCGACACCGCCTTCCCGTTCCTGGTCGCGGCGGGCATGCTCACGGGCTTCTCGGCGGTCGTCTACAACGTGAACCAGGTGAGCTTCCGCCAGGCCATCACCCCGGAGCGGATGCAGGGCCGGATGCACGCCACGATGCGCTTCATCGTCTGGGGCACGATCCCCGTCGGCCAGATCCTCGGCGGCTTCATCGCGCAGGCGCTGACGGACGCCGGCCTCGGACTGCGCCCGGTCATCCTGCTCGGTGGGATCGGGGCGGCGTCGGCGATCCTGCCGGTGCTCCTCACCCCGGTGCGCACGATCCGCGAGATGCCGACCGGGCCCGAGGACGTCGGCGAACCGGTCGGGCCCACCGGGCCGACGGGCCCGCTCGACGGTCCTCGCGAGACCGAGCCCCCCGAGCCGATCCCGACGCCGCTCGGCCCGACCGAACCGCTCGAGCTGGAGTCCGACGAGCCCGACGACTGACGCGACGAGACCGCCGGGTTGCCCCGGCGGTCTCGGTCTGGCTGGTCAGGGTGGCCGGACGCCGGTCCGCTACCTGAAGTCCACGTGGACGAGGCGGAACGTGCCATCGACGGGGCGCTGACGGCGACCCGCTTCTCGCGAGTCGTGGGGGTCGGGCCGGCGATCGTGATGTCGGTGGCGATCGGCGCCCC
>DATHYZ010000301.1:0-5238 GCA_035458865.1 Candidatus Limnocylindrales bacterium | reverse complement strand
GCTCGGCCGTGGCGATGTCGTCCGGCTCGAGCGGGATCCGCTCGTCGGCCAGGTAGTCGTCCGTGCGGATCGCCTCGTTGCGACCGGCCGCGAGTCCGTTGATCCCGTCGTCGATGGGGAAGTCCTGGGTCAGCAGCCACGCCCGGGTCGCGTCGTCGAGCCCACCGGCCATGACGACGGGTCGGAGCGTCGTCCTGTCCTCGGACATGAGCGTCAGGTGGGCTCCGTCCGAGCCGAGCAGGCGCTTCGTCTCGTCGACGATGGACCCCAGGAGCGCATCGGGCTCGCGGAGGACGGCGATCCGGGCGGCGATGTCCCGCAGGCCGCGCTCGGCCGCGGCCCGCCGCGCGACCTCGGCACGGGATCGCTGGAGCTCGGTGATCATCCGGGCATTGGCGACCGCGATCGCGGCCTGGTCGGCCAGCGCCTGGAGGAGCGAGCCATCCTCGTCCCCGAAGGCGTCCTGGCGGCGACTCACGACCGTCATGGCCCCGAACGCCCGGCCCTCGACGATGAGTGGCGCGGCGATGGCGGATCGGAGCCCGTGCTCGGCCAGGAAGCCGTCCACGCCGGGTCCGTGCGAGAAGCGCACGTCGGTCATGTAGTCGCCGGTCCGGACGACCCGCCCCTCCTGGAACGCGAGGCCGGACACGCCGACCCCGGGCACGATCCTCGGGGTCTCGCTGGTTGCCGGATCGACGGGCAGGGTGGTCGCCCCCAGCGCGACATCCAGCCGGTCGTCGCTCTCGACGACGCCGATCTCCGCGAAGTCGCCGCCGAGGAGGGCGGCGGCCGCGTCGATGGCCTGCTGGATCACCTCCCGCGGATCGCGCAGGGCAGTGACCGTCGCAGCGATCTCACGGAGCGTCCGCTCGGCCTCCGCCCGTCGCGCCAGCTCCTCCCGCGACCCGGCGAGGTCGGCGATGAGGCGAGCGTTGGCGATGGTGATGGCCGCCTGGCTGGCCAGGCCCTGCAGGAGCTCCGCGTCCTCGTCGTCGTAGGCATCACGTCGGGTCGTCCCGATCTGGATGATGCCGAGCAGCTCGCGATCGACGCGGAGCGGCGCCGCGATGGCCGAGCGGATCCCGGCGGCCCGGATGAAGGCGTCGGCGCTGGCCGCGTGCTCGAACCGGCTCTCGGAGAGGTAGTCGCCGGTCAGGACCGCCCGGTCGCTCCGCATCGCCCAGCCGGACATGCCGCCGACCTCGCGGTCGGTCGGCTTGGCCGAGACGCCAGCGTCCGGCGGGAACGCCCACTGGGCCCGGCCTGCGAGAGGGCCCACGAGGTCGATCTGTGCCCGTTCGGCCCCGAAGAGCCGGGCCGCCTCGTCGAGGATCCCCTGCAGGAGCTCGGCCGGATCGCGGATGGCGGTGATGCGAGCCGCGACCTCCCGGAGGGTCCGCTCCGCGTCGGCGAGGAGGGCGGTCGCGTGGCGTGCCCGGCGGAGCTCCTCGATGAGTCGGGCGTTGGCGAGCGCCAGCGAGGCCTGTTGCGCCAGCGCCTCGAGGAGGGCGGCATCCTCCTCGTCGAACGCGTTGGGCTCGGCCGACTCGGCCAGCATCGCCCCGAGGGGCTCGTCGCCGTCGAACATCGGGACGGCGATCGCCGACGGCAGATGCTGCTCGGCCGTGTAGCGGTCGGGGCCGGGTCGGTGGACGAACCGCTCGTCGCGGAGGTAGTCGCCGGTGATGAAGGTGCGGCGATCAGCGATCGCCTTGCCCGTGACCCCCTCCCCGAGCGAGATGGCATCCTGGGCCGGCCAGGGGTCCCGCCCCACCTCGGTCGGCGAGTACCAGATCCAGCCGGTGCCCTCCTCCGCCGGCTCGATGATGTTGATCCAGACCAGCTCCGTGCCGAGCAGGCCCGCGGCGGCGCCGGCGATCCGGTGGAGGACCTCGGCCGGATCGCTGACGGCGGTCAGCGTCGTCGCCACCTCCCGGAGGGCGCGCTCCACGTCGGCGCGTCGCGCGGACTCCTCCCGGGAAGCCGCCAGCGCCCGGATGAGGCGAGCGTTGCGGAGGGCGATCCCGGCCTGGTTGGCCAGCGCCTCGATGAGCGCGGCATCCTCGTCGCTGTAGGCCTCCGCCTGCGACGTGTAGACGGTCAGGGACCCGAGCGGTCCCGCGTCGCCCATGAGCGGAGCCGCGATGGCCGACCGGATCGCGTGTCGGCGGGCGTGCTCGTCCGGGGCCGAGGCGTGCGTGAAGCGATCGTCCGCCAGGTAGTCCCCGGTGACGATGGCCCGGCGCTCGGCGACGGCGCGGCCCGAGATGCCCTCGCCGGCCTGGGCCTCGCCGTCGCCCTCGATGGGCCCCAGGCCCGGGCGACGGCCCGTGCTCGCGTCGTGCGACCAGAAGAGCACCCCGGAAGCGGCGTCGAGGAGGTCGATGCGGGCGCCGTCCGCGCCGAGCAGCCGGGCCGCCTCGTCGACGATCCGCTGGAGCAGGTCGTCGGGGTCCCGGATGGCGGCGATCCTGGTGGCGATCTCGCGCAGGGCACGCTCGGTCTCGGCCCGGCGGGCCGTCTCGGCGCGGGAGCCGGCGAGCTGGGCGATGAGCAGCCGGTTGTCGATGGCGGTCGCCACGTGATCGGCGAGGGTCCGGACGAGGGCGATGTCGGCCTCACCGAAGGCATCGGCGCGCCCGTCGAAGACGCCCATGGCCCCCAGGACCGTGTCCCCGGCGACGAGCGGGGCCACGACCATCGACCGCATGCCGACCTCCGCCACGACCCGATCGGCGTCGGGGAAGTGAGGGAACGCGTGGTCGCTCGGGTAGTCCGTCGTCTGGGTGACCCGCCGCTCGGCGACCGCCCGGCCGAACATGCCCACCCCGACGGGCATCCGGAGGCCGCGGACCCAGGCCCGGCGGCGGTCGTCGGTGATGCCCGCATCGTGGGCGAAGCGGAGCTCGTCGCCGGTGGCGTCGACGAGGTAGGCCAGGGCCCCGTCGCAGTGGATGAGGCGAGCGGCCTCGTGGACCGCGGCCGCGAGCAGCGCGGCAGCAGCCGGATCGTCGGTCAGGGGAGCCCCGGCCGCGGCCGTGCCGACACCGGGCACGCTCGGTTCGACCGGCGCGACTGGCTCGACGTGGCCGCCGGCGTCGGTGGGTCCCGGCACGGCGGAGCGCGGCTCGTTCGTCGTCACGACCGATCGAGGATAGTGCCCGAGCGGACCTGGCTCCATCCGTCCACGGACGTGGGTGCCCCTACGTCATCCGTCGCGTCGGACCGAGGTCTCGGCCCGGCCGATGCCCAGCCCGGCGACGAAGGCCGCGATCCGGTCCGCGGCGTCGTCGCGCACGGGCCGAAGACTGTGACCGAGCCGCGGGTAGGTCACGAGCTCCACCGCCGCCATCCGGCCGACGACGGACCGCAGCAGGTCGATCCGGGCGAACGGGTCGGATTCCCCCGAGAGCAGGAGGGCCGGGCAGCCGATCGACGGCCAGTGAGCGCTCCGGACCTCGCCATCGGGATGGCCGGGCCGATGGAGCGGGTAGCTCAGGCAGACCAGGCCAGCGAACGAGCGACCCGACGACGCGGCGGCAAGGCTCGCCACGCGCCCGCCGTACGAGTGGCCGCCGACGACGATCCCGGGCTCGTCGGGCACCTGCTCCAGGAGGGCCGGCACGGCGTCCTCCGCGCGGCGCCGCGGCAAGCGGAGGGCGACCGCCGCGAGGCCCCGTTCCCGGAGCGCCTCGATCCAGGGGGCCATGGTCTCGGGGCCGCCGCTCGCCCCATGCCCCAGGTAGATCCGGCCCGTCATGGCGCCAAGACTACGCCCCGGAAGGACCTGCCGAGGGTGGTACCGCCGGCACGCTTGCCCGGTGCGACGAGTCGCCGGTAGGGTGGGGGCGATGCGTCGAACCGCCGCCGCGTCGCTCGTCGCGCTGGTCGTGGCGGTGGCGCTCATCGCGTTCCCCTCCCCGGATCCCGCCCGGGCCGACTCGTCGTGCAACCCATGGACGACGAGCTATGGCATGCCCGAGACGATCCGGGTGCTGCGCACCGCGAGCGCGACCGTCGAGACCGTGCCGTTCCGGGCCTACGTCGAGAACGTCATGTCCTGGGAGTGGCCCTCGACCTATCCCACCGAGGCCCTCCGCGTCGGGGCTCTGGCCGTGAAGCAGTACGGGCTCTACTACCTCGTCAATCCGCGGTCGAATCCGAGCACCGGCTACTACATGACCGCGGACGGGGAGTGCTACCACGTCCGCGACGACACCTACGATCAGCTCTACCGGCCGCAGAACTCGAACGGCACGCCGCGGACCCCGTCCGCCAGCCAGGTGGCCGCCGTCGAGGCGACCTGGGACCTGACGATGCGGCGCGGCACCTCGTTCTTCCTGCCGCACTACTTCGCCGGCAGCAGCACCGTCTGTGGAGCCAAGGTGGGCCGACCGTCCATCACCTGGCTGCCCCAGAGCGAGGTGAAGGCCTGCGCCCAGGCCGGGATGAGCATGGCCGAGATCCTGCATCTGTACCTCGATCCGGATCTGTCGATCGCGGCCGCCGTGCGCCGCTTCGGCAGCGATCGATACGCGACCGCCGTGGCCATCAGCCGGGCCGACTTCGGGCCGTCGACCGGCACGGTCTACGTCGCCCGCGGGCTCGACTTCCCCGATGCCCTCGCAGCGGGTCCGGTCGCGGCACGGGATGGCGCCCCGATCCTGCTCGTCGCCGACGACGGCGTACCGGACGTCGTGGCCGAGGAGCTGGCACGGCTTGCACCGGAGCGGATCGTCGTGCTCGGCGGACCCGGCGCGGTCCCGGAGGCCGTGGTCGAACAGCTGAGGCAGACCGGCGCCGCGGTCTCGCGCCTGGCCGGGGCTGACCGGTACGAGACCGCCGTGGCGATCTCCGCGTCGGCCTTCGGGCCCGGCGTCCCCCTCGCCTTCGTGGCGACAGGCCGCAACTTCCCCGACGCGCTCGCCGGCTCTGCGGCCGGAGCCCACCTCGGGGCGCCCGTCATCCTCGTCCCCGGCAACGCCATCCCGACCGTGGTCGCCGACGAGCTGACCCGCCTGGCTCCCGCGGCGATCCGGGTCCTCGGCGGGGCAGCAGCCGTCAGCGATGAGGTCGTCGGCGCCCTGGCAGCGTTCTCCCCGGACGTCGCTCGACTGGCGGGGTCCGACCGCTACCAGACGGCCGCGGCGATCTCGGCGGCGGTCTTCGGGCCTGGCGTCGACCGCCTCAGGCTCGCGACCGGGGCCAACTTCCCGGATGCGCTCGCGGCCGCGC